>NZ_WIRE01000001.1:1275675-1594594 GCF_009601165.1 Alcanivorax sediminis
TTCTCATGCTTATAGAGGCCCGGTGCCACGAAGGCCCAGGCCTGATGAAGAATGAATGGCATGGCCACAAAGACACTGAGGTAGAGGGTCAGCTTGAAGGGGGCAAGAAAAGGCGATGCCACGCCTGTGGCAATCATGTTGGTGCCTTCCGGCATGGCATCCATCAGTGGCTTGGCCACAAGGGTGTACAGTTCCCTTGAAAAGTAGAACAGGCACAGGAAGACGATAAAGATGGCCACCATGGCCTTGAGTAGCCGGTTGCGTAATTCAAGCAGGTGGGCAATCAGCGGCTGGCCGGTGTCGGTGCTGGCATCAGTCATTGCGGGTCTGGTCCTGGGGCGAATCCGGTTTGATACGGTTTTCTACCTGTTCCGCAGGCTGCCGGGCTTTGGCAATCTGCTCCGGGCTGAGCAGGCTTTCCCGGGCTTCGCGGATGCTGTCTTCGTCCAGCCCCATTTCGCGCATCTGTTTCTCCATGCGCTCACGCATGTCTTTGGTAACGGCTTCCCGTTCCAGCTCATTCTTCAGGTTGTTGAAGGTGGAGCGGGCACGGCCAAGCCAGTGCCCAATCGTGCGGGCCACGGTAGGTAAGCGCTCCGGGCCCAGCACCACCAGTCCGATGATGAAGATCAGTGTGAGTTCGGCAAAACCGATATCAAACATGGCAGCCTCGGCGTCGGGGCAGGCGGGGTGTTATGCCTGATCCTTGTCTTTGGATTCAGTCTTCTCGGCAGGCTGCTTGTCATCTTCGGCAAGACGCTTCTGGTCCTGCTCGGCTTCACCGTCTTTCATGGCGTTCTTGAAGCCCTTGACGGCACCACCCAGGTCACCACCGATATTGCGTAGTTTCTTCGTTCCAAAAAGCAGAACGACGATGGCCAGAAGGATCAGTAACTGCCAAATGCTGATACCGGATAACATGGGTACTCTCCGCGTTTATGGGTTGGGTGCTTGCATCAGTGTTTGTGACTGCGCGAGGCTTTTTCGTCATGGCCGGACAGACCGAAACGGCGCTCCAGCTCCGCCAGTACCTTGTCCGGATGCTCTCCCAGTTTGGCCAACATAACCAGGCTATGGAACCACAAATCAGCTGTTTCACTGATTAATGCCTGGCTGTCGCCGCTGACTTCCGCATCGCGGGCGGCAAGGATGGTTTCAACCGCTTCTTCGCCAACCTTTTCCAGAATCTTGTTAAGACCCTTGGCATACAGGCTGGCCACATAGGAGCTGTCCGGATCTGCGCCCTTGCGGGATTCCAGTACCTGAAAAAGCTGGCTAAGAATATCTGACATAATTGACGTATTTCTGCTTGATTTCAGTAGGGTGGCACTGCGAATGGCCGCTTTCAGCCTGCGCAAGCCGATAAACAAAGGCTATGTCCCATAGGGTTTCACAGTCTAGCGCCGCCAGCCCCAGCTCACCAGTACCAGCGCGGCTGCTGATAGCGGCCAGCTGTAAGGATTGGCCAGCCACAAGGCCGCGCCCGCGCAGCCGAATCCGGCAAAGCCGGCCAGCAGCTTGTGGCGATGGCGTACCAGTTGCTGCTCCAGACGGGCTTCCAGGCGGTCCTGCTGATAGGGCAGGTCGCGCAGGGTTTCCAGTCCATCGCGCAGCAGGTCCGGCATGTCCGGCAGTTGGGCGGTCCATTCGGGCAGGCGGTTCTGCAGCTTCTTGAGGGTAGCACTGGGGCCGTATTCGGCCATCATCCAGGCTTCCAGCAGCGGTCGGCCAGTATTCCAGATATCCAGTTGCGGGTAGATGCTGCGACCCAGCCCTTCAATATGCACCAGTGTTTTCATCAGCAGGATGTACTGCACTGGCATTTCGATGTGATAACGGCGCGCCAGATCAAACAGCTTCATCACCAGCGGGGCAAACTCCAGCTGATCGAGCTGCGCCGAGCGTACCGGTTCCACCAGATCGATGACGGCTCGCTCGAAGCGCGGACGGTCAATGGGGGCGCGGTTCCAGCCGGCGCGGATCACCGCATCCACCAGTCCGCTGTAATCTTCGCGCATCACTGCCAGAACCATGCGGCCCAGCACATTCAGGTCTTCCTTCGACAGGCGCCCGGCGATGGCCGCATCCACAGCCATATACTGCGGGGACTCCGGGTGTTCGGGATTAACGAAGATGTTGCCCGGGTGCATGTCTGCATGGAACAGGTTGAAGCGGAAGACCTGGGAAAAGAAGATTTCCACCCCGCGTTCGGCCAGCAGTTTGGGATCAATGCCCGCGGCCTTGATGCGTTCAATGTCATTCACCGGGATGCCATGGATGCGATCCATGATGATCACGCTGCTACTGGAATATTCTAGATGGATGGCAGGGATATACAGCAGCGGGCTGAACAGGAAATGACGGCGCATGGCTTCGCTGTTGCGGGCCTCGGCGCTCAGGTCCAGCTCGCCGAGAATGATGTCGCGGTAATCTTCTACCACTTGCACCGGGCGGAAGTAGCGGGCGTCACGCCACAGCCTTTCCAGCCAGCGGGCACCGAAGGCCATGACCCTGAGGTCCCGTTCCACCACAGGACGAATGGTGGGGCGCAGCACCTTGGCCACCACCTGCTGACCATTCTTCAGGGTGGCGGGGTGAACCTGTGCCACCGAGGCGGCAGCCAGCGGAGAGGTATCAAAATCAGCGAAGACCTCATCGAAAGGTTGCTTGAGGCTGGCCTTGACCAGGGCTTTTGCCTGCTCGCCGTCGAACGGGGCAACCTGATCCTGTAGCTGGGCCAGGGCAGCAGTCCATTCCGGGGGCAGCATGTCCTGGCGTGTGGCCAGCAGCTGGCCGAATTTGATAAAGATCGGCCCCAGTCGCTCAAGGGCCTTCTGCAGCCGTTCACCTTCGCTCAGCTTGCCTGTGCCCAGCCAGCTGGAGGGCATCAGGAAGGACAATATCAGGAGCAGGTTGCGGAGGGGATGGGATGGCAACAGGGCGATCAGGCGGTAGCGGCAGACCACATGAAGGACCACCAGAATACGGGTAATGGGCAGCATCAGTTCGGGTTGCTCCCTTCACCTGACCGGGCGGCACGCAAACGCTGGATGCGGGCGTCCAGACGATCCACGTCCATACGGATATCGTCCACGTCCTGACCGAATTCGTAGACTTCGCGGCGGCTGGGAGTCAGGCCGGATTCGTTGCCCACATAGTCGCCGATCTGGTCGACCAGACGGCTGGCGGCCTGTTTGGCCCAGCCAAAAAACTGGCGGGCGCCGAAGTCAATCTGTTGGGCCAGTTCCGAGCCGGTAATGGGTTCCAGCAGCGCCCCCCAGTCGATCTGAAGTTCACGGGCCAGGTCCTGCAGTTCCTGCAGAAGATCACTGTTGCCGGAGATCTGTACCGGACCACCGATAACGCCGGATCGGGTGTTCCAGTCCAGCAGTTGGGCAGCCAGGTCCATGGGGTTGCCTGTCACGGCCACATCGGGGGTGGCATCGCTGCGGTGATACAACTCGACGCCGTCTTCCACAATCAGGGCGTACACCTCCATCGGCGGCAGTGTGACCTCAATGGCGACCAGGCGACCGGAGTGAACAGCCAGTCTGGTAGCGGTAGCCGGATCGGTGCGCAGCGCCGTGTTGATGGCGCGCTCCACAGTGGCGAGGGCAGTGGTGGAAATCAGCCCCGGTGAGCGGGATTGGTCTTTGAGGCTCATCAGAACTTGAATCCTCTATGCAGGGCAACGATGCCACCGAGCATGTTGAAGTATTCGGTACGGGCAAAGCCGGCATCGTCCATCATCCCTTGCAGGGTGTCTTGGTCCGGGTGCATGCGAATGGACTCGGCCAGATACTGGTAGCTGTCGGCGTCGTTGACGATCAGCTTGCCCAGGCGAGGCCATACAGCAAAGGAATAGGTATCGTAGGCTTTGGCCAGTGCCTTGTTGGTGGGAGTAGAGAATTCCAGCACCAGCAGTCGGCCGCCGGGCTTGAGTACCCGCAGCATGGAGCGCAGCGCTGCGTCCTTGTCGGTGATGTTGCGCAGGCCGAAGGCGATGGTGATGCAGTGGAAGGTGTTGTCTTCAAATGGCAGGCATTCTCCGTTCACCTGGGCCACCTGGGTGTTGTGACTGCAGCCTGCGTCGATGAGGCGGTCGCGACCGACTTCCAGCATGGCATCGTTGATGTCTGCCAGCACCACCTGGCCGGTCTCGCCGACCAAACGGGAAAACTTGATGGCCAGATCGCCGGTGCCACCGGCCAGATCCAGTACCTTGTGACCGGGGCGAATGCCGGCCAGTTCAATGGTCATCCGCTTGAGAATGCGATGGCTACCCATGGAAATCAGGTCGTTCATCACGTCGTACTTGCCTGCTACAGAGCGGAATACGCCGGCCACTTTCTGCTGTTTTTCCTGCCACGGCACCTGTTGGTAGCCGAAGTGTGTGACCTTATCGTTGTCAGACATGATGATTCTCAAACGGTGAAGGGTGGTGATCGTAAACCCGATCCATGATGACGGATTCGGTGGCGGCCAGTTGCTCCAGCAACAGACCCACGCTGGGCACCGGCTTCATGACCCGGAAGCTGCGATCCATGAAATCATACAGGTTCGAAAAGCCCGCCGCATGAACTGGCTTGCGAACCATACGGAAGGTGGTCAGCAGCATACGCGAGCGGATGTAACGATCCAGTCGATGTCCCAGCTCAGCGACCAATTGTAACTGACGCTGGCGCTCATTGCGGTGGCTGTCTTGACGGAAACCCTTGAGATAGATCAGTTCCGTGAGTGGTTGATCCAGCTCGTCATCCAGCAGTTCGGTGACAGCCTCATCCAGCTCCTGCGTCAGTATGGCGGCTTCCAGTGCGGCGGCGGAGGTGAGCATGACCTTGTCAGGGAGCAACTTCATGGCCTTGGGCAGGGCACGGCGGATTTCCCGGGCCACCGGCAGCAATTCGCGCCCGCCGTAGACCTCTTCCAGCAGGAAGCGGATGCCTGCCGCGGTGGCTGGGTCATCCAGCAGGTGTGCATGGGTGTTTTGCAGACGCTGGCCCTGCCAGTCCTGCAGGCGATGCAAACGGGCCAGAAACACGGCATCGTCACCGTGCTGGCGCAGGGAGAAGAAGCGTTCGAGGTAGTGTTGAAGCTGTTCGCCGGCAGTCATGGATTTTCCTCCGGCGTGGATGATAGCAGAAAGCACGCCAGATGCCTGATGCCCGACGCCTGAAGCAGGAGGGCGTCAGGCGTCGGGCGTCCGGCGTCGAGCGTTAAAGAATATACCGGCTCAGGTCTTCGTCATCGGCCAATTCGCCGAGATAGCGATCCACCGCCTCGGCATCCAGCACCAGTGGTTTGTCGTGGTACTGGGTGGCCAGGGAGTCGGCATCGTAGCTGATCTCTTCCAGCAGCTTTTCCAGCACTGTGTGCAGGCGGCGGGCGCCGATGTTTTCGGTGCGCTCGTTGACCTGCCAGGCCACTTCCGCAATGCGGCGGATGCAGTCGTCGGTGATTTCCAGGTTGAGGCCTTCCGTTTCCAGCAGGGCCTTGTACTGCTCGGTCAGGGAGCAACGTGGCTCAGTGAGAATGCGCTGGAAGTCTTCCGGGCTCAGTGCGCTCAGTTCCACGCGGATCGGCAGGCGGCCCTGCAGTTCCGGAATGAGGTCGCTGGGCTTGGCAAGATGGAAAGCGCCGGAGGCGATGAACAGGATGTGGTCTGTCTTCACCATGCCGTACTTGGTCGTCACGGTGCAGCCCTCAATCAGTGGTAGCAGATCGCGCTGTACCCCTTCCCGGGACACATCGGTGCCACCGGTTTCGCCGCGTTTGGCGACCTTGTCGATCTCATCGAGAAAGACGATGCCGTTATTCTCAACAGCATCCACTGCTTGCACCTTGAGCTCGTCCTCGTTGACGAAGCGGGCAGCTTCTTCATCGCGGATCAGGCGGTAGGCTTCACGGACTTTCAGTTTTTGGGATTTCCGACGGCCGCCGCTTCCCATGCGAGAAAACATCTGCTGCAACTGGCTGGTCATTTCTTCCATGCCGGGCGGCGCCATGATTTCTACACCGGCCGGGTGACTGGCCACGTCGATATCGATTTCCTTATCGTCCAGCTCGCCTTCACGTAATTTCTTGCGAAAGATCTGGCGAGTGCTGTTATCCGTCTTGCTCTC
This sequence comes from Alcanivorax sediminis, assembly GCF_009601165.1. Classification (NCBI taxonomy): domain Bacteria; kingdom Pseudomonadati; phylum Pseudomonadota; class Gammaproteobacteria; order Oceanospirillales; family Alcanivoracaceae; genus Alcanivorax; species Alcanivorax sediminis. The sequence continues at coordinate 1,281,798 of NZ_WIRE01000001.1, forward strand.
TTCGTCACCCCGTGCGCTGGGCAGCAGGGCGTCAAGGATGCGCTCCTCCGCCGCGTCGTCAGCCTGGCTGCCCACCCGGGCAATGGCTTTCTCGCGCAGCATCTTGATGGCCATTTCAACCAGATCGCGAATAATGGATTCCACATCACGACCCACATAGCCCACCTCGGTGAACTTGGTGGCTTCCACCTTCAGGAAGGGCGCGTCAGCCAGCTTGGCCAGACGGCGGGCGATTTCGGTCTTGCCGACCCCGGTGGGGCCGATCATGAGGATGTTTTTGGGGGCGACTTCGGCACGCATTTCGGTGGGCAATTGCATGCGGCGCCAGCGGTTGCGCAGGGCAAGGGCGACGGATTTCTTTGCCGGCTCCTGGCCGACAATGTGCTTGTTCAGTTCCTGAACGATTTCGCGCGGGGTCAGGTTAGGCATCGTATTACCAGCTCAATTCTTCAATGGTTTGCTGTTGGTTGGTGAACACACAGATATCGCCAGCAATGGTGAGACTCTTCGCGACAATATCCTGGGCACTCAACTCGGTGTTATGCAGCAGCGCGGTGGCTGCGGCCTGAGCGAAGGGGCCGCCAGAGCCGATGGCGATCAGGTCGTCTTCCGGTTCGATCACATCGCCGTTGCCGGTGATGATCAGCGAGGCTTCCTTGTCGGCAACAGCCAGCAGGGCTTCCAGTCGACGCAGGGCACGATCGGTGCGCCAGTCCTTGGCGAGCTCGACAGCGGCACGTACCAGATGGCCCTGGTGCTTTTCCAGTTGGGCTTCAAAACGTTCGAACAGGGTAAAGGCGTCGGCGGTGCCACCGGCGAAACCGGCAATCACCTTGCCGTGATAGAGGCGGCGAACCTTGCGGGCATTGCCTTTCATGACGGTATTGCCCAGTGACACCTGGCCGTCACCGCCAATAACAACATTATTGCCGCGGCGCACGGATACGATAGTGGTCACATTCTGCTCCTTTCATTGTGATTCTGCTGATGTGGGGCTTGGGGCTGGGGATTCAAGAGGCGGTTGGAGGCAATTAATAGTTAATCATGGATAGTTGATAGCTGTGCGGGTTGGTGTCGTAGCGGCTGAAAGGCTGATGGCCGCGCCATGGCGCTGGGGGCGGAACAGGGCGGGGCTGTGGTCGGGTATGTATCCGAGGCAGGCAGGTGAGTTGCGAGTCATGAAAAGCAAAATATTTCCGGTTTTCGAAACTCGTTACTCGCGACTCGCTGCTGCTGCCTTGATGACCGTCGCGGCTTTGCGTCGGGGGTCAGGCATCCAGTGTCAGGCGTCCTATTTTTTCATCTTGATAGGCAGGGTCTCGATGCCGCTGCTGGCCAGTTGGTCCTGGGCGCGGTGCATGGCATTGAGATTGTTGTAAGGGCCGATCATGACCCGGTGCCAGCTGTCTCCATTCTCCAGATTCACCGACTGAATAGAGGCTTCGAACCCTTTCAGAATCAGCTCGGCGCGGCGGCGATCCGCGTCTTCGTTGCGGCGGAAGCTACCGGCCTGCAGCAGGTATTTCTCGTCACTGCTGCGGGTGCTGGTTTCGGTGCTGGGCTGGCGTGTGCTTTCTTTCGGTTTGCTGGTCGTGGTTTGCCGGGTGCCACTGTCGGTTTCCGTCTGCGGCACGATCACTTCCATCTTTGGCAGCACCGCATAAAAGTCGAATTGGGGGGAGTCGTCCCCGCTTTTGGGTTCGTCTTTTTTTGGGGCCGGCTTTTCTGTCTGAGGCTTTGGCTTGGCGGTGCTGGCGGTCTGCTTGCCCCCCCGTTGCAGCTGGGTATTACCCAGATGGAACAGAAACGCCACAAACAGGCCGACCATCAGCCCGGTGAAAAGCCAGACCCAGCCGGGTACCTGCCGTTGTGCTGTCTTCTTTCTGACGGGGCTGCGGCTTGCGCCCCGTCGGGTCTTTTTCGCCATGGTCCTTCCTGGGATTGCGTCGGAGGTCGTCAGTTACATCCGTTCGAGTGGCGTCAGGCCCAGCAGTTCCATGCCCTGTTTCAGGGTGCGGGCGGTCAGTGCGGCCAGTTTCAGTCGGCTCTGCTTGAGGGCTTCGTCCTCGATGTTGAGGATTGGGCAGTGCTCGTAGAAGCTGGAGAACAAGCCTGCCAGCTCATACAGGTACAGACACAGCAGATTGGGCAGGCCCTTGTCTGCCACACTTTGCAGGACTTCGCCGAATTGCACCAGTCGGGCGGCCAGAGCCTGTTCCGCGTCTTCCTGTAACTGGAATTCGCCGCTTACCTGATCCATCCCAAGCCCGGCCTTGCGGAAGATGCTGGCTACCCGGGTGTAGGCATAGAGCAGGTAAGGGGCGGTGTTGCCTTCGAAGCTGAGCATCTGGTCGAAGTTGAAAATGTAGTCGCTGGTGCGGTTCTTGGATAAATCGGCATATTTTACCGCGCCAATGCCAACGGCGCGGGCAATGGTGCGCAGCTCGTCTTCAGCCAGCTCCGGGTTCTTGTCTTTCACCAGCGCATAGGCGCGCTCTTCCGCTTCGTTGAGCAGGTCGATGAGTTTGACCGTGCCGCCGTCGCGGGTCTTGAATGGACGGCCGTCGGGACCATTCATGGTGCCGAAGCCCATGTGGGCCAGATCGGTATTTGCCGGCACAAAGCCCGCCTGTTTGGCCAGGGTGAACATCTGCTGGAAGTGCAGGGCCTGGCGCTGATCCACGAAGTACAGCATGCGGTCGGCCCCCAGGGTGCCGGCGCGGTAGCGCAGGGCGGCCAGGTCGGTAGTGGCATACAGGTAGCCTCCGTCGGCTTTCTGTACGATCACCGGCAGCGGGTCGCCTTCCTTGTTCTTGTACTCGTCCATGAATACGCACTGGGCGCCCTGGTCCTCGCTGAGCAGGCCCTTGGCGTTCAGGTCGGCCACCACCTGGGGCAGGTCATTGTTGTAGGCGCTTTCACCACGGACATCGTCGGCGGTGAGGCTCACGCCAAGCCGGTCATATACCGCCTGGCAGTGGCTCAGGGAGACATTGTTGAACTCTCGCCACAGCTTCAGGCAGTCCTCGTCCCCGGCTTGCAGTTTCACCACCAGACCACGGGCCCGGGTGGCGAATTCTTCGGATTCGTCGAAGCGCTGTTTGGCGGCCCGGTAGAAGCCTTCCAGGTCGCTCAGTTCGCGGCTCAGTTCGGCTGCGCTTTCTTCGCCTTTCTGCTCGCCCAGGTAGGCCAGCAGCATGCCGAACTGGGTGCCCCAGTCGCCCACGTGGTTCTGGCGAATCACCTTGTGACCCAGAAATTCCAGAGTGCGGACCACCGCATCGCCAATGATGGAGGAGCGCAGATGCCCCACGTGCATTTCCTTGGCCAGGTTGGGGGAGGAATAATCCACCACCACGGTCTGGGGTTGCTCGGGAAGGGCAACGGACAGGCGCTCATTGGTCAGGGCCTGATCCAGTAAGCTGTTCAGCCAGTCACTGGCCTGAAAGAAGTTGATGAAGCCGGGGCCAGCGATGTCGACCTTGGCCACGGCGTCATCTTCTGGCAAAGCCGCAATCAGCTTCTCGGCCAGGTCGCGGGGCTTCATGCCGGCAGGTTTGGCCAGCATCAGGGCGATATTGGTGGCGAAATCACCGTGGCTTTTGTCCTTGGTGCGATCGATCTGTACCGGGCGCTTGGCATCGGCAGGCAGGATGCCGTCGGCAATCAGGGTATCGAGGGCGCTTTCAATCAGGGTAATCAGGCGTTCTTTCATGGGGTCCGTCGGGGCCGTTTGACTGGCCGGCGATTGTACGGGAAAAGGGAGAGGCGCGCATTCGCTGCAGCCAGCCTGACGCCAGATGCTTGACGCCTGACGCTAAAACATCCAGTAACACCACGGACGCCCATGCTGCGAAGGGCTTGCAGCTGGCCCGGCAAGGCGTCATGCGTTCGGCATCAGGCGTCCAGCGTTTTACAGCATATCAATGGGGTCCACATCCACGTGCCAGCGGCATTGGCGGGCCTGGGGCAGGCTGCGGGCCACACCGAGCAGCAGCTCCAGAGTCTGGTGGAGTGGGGCGCGCTGGGGGCTTTGCAGCAGTAGCTGGGCGCGGTAGCGGCCAGCGCGTTTTTCCATGGGGGCGGGGACGGGGCCCAGCACGCTGACGCCTTCCGCAACCGGCTGCACGGCCAGCTCCTGGAGGAAGGTCATGGCCTTGCCCAGGGTCATGGCCTCGCAGCGAAACAGGGCTAGATAACCAAATGGAGGCAGGGCGGCCATGCGGCGTTCTTCCAGCAGGGCGCTGGCCAGCGCCGGGTAGTCGCCGCTGGCGGCCAACTGCAGTAGATGATGATCCGGATGCCGGGTTTGCAGCAGCACCCGGCCCTTGCCCTCCCGCCCACTGCGTCCTGCCACTTGCAAGAGCAGCTGTGCGGCCTGTTCGGGGCCGCGAAAGTCGGCGCTGAGGAAGCCCGCATCCATATCAAGAATGACGACGAGGGCCAGCTTCGGGAAATGGTGTCCCTTGGCCAGCATCTGGGTGCCCACCAGCACTGCGGGGTCTCCCTTGCGGATCGTTGCCAGCTTGTTGTCCAGTTCGCCCTTGCGCCGGGTAGCATCCCGGTCTACCCGGATGACGGGCACCGGCAGGGACTGCTCCAGCAGTTCCGTCAGCTTCTCTGTGCCGCTGCCGGCTTCGTGAATCGCCCCGGAGCCACATTCCGGGCAGCGGGCAGGCACCCTTTGCTGGCTGTCACAGTGGTGGCAGCGCAGGCTGTTCTCACTGCGATGCCAGGTCAGGAAGCTGTCGCAGCGTTTGCATTCAGCCTGCCAGCCGCAGTCCTGACAGAGGATCATGGGGGCATAGCCGCGGCGGTTGATGAACACCAGGGCCTGGTTGCCCTCAGCAACGCACTGCTTGATGGCTTGTAGTGAGGTAGGCAGCAGTGGCTGATTGGGCGGCGCCAAAGTGGCGTCCATGATTTCAATGTGTGGTCGCGATTGTTCGGTGGCGCGGCGGGACAGTTTCAACCAGCTGAAGCGGCCATCCCGGGCCAGTTGCAGGGTTTCCAGCGATGGTGTGGCGCTGCCCAGTACCACCGGGATATCCAGACTCTGGGCCCGCCAGGTTGCCAGGTCCCGGGCGTGGTAGCGAAAGCCGTCCTGCTGTTTCAGTGAGTTGTCATGGGCTTCATCGACGATGATCAGGCCAGGGTTGTTCAGCGGGGTAAAGATGGCAGAGCGGGTGCCAAGGACAATGCGCGCCTTGCCCTCTCCGGCAGCCAGCCAGTTGTCCAGTCGTTCGCGGTCGGTGAGGCCTGAGTGCAAGGTCACCACAGGTACGCTGAAGCGCTGCCGGAAACGCTGCACGGTTTGCGGCGTCAGGCCGATTTCGGGTACCAGCACCAGTACTTGTTTGCCCGCGGCAAGTACCGGGGACATGGCCTGAAGATACACTTCCGTCTTGCCGCTGCCGGTGACCCCGTCGAGCAGAAAGGGCGTAAAGCCGGTGGCGTCCTGGATAGCGTGAATGGCTGTGCGCTGTTCACCATTGGCGGGCAGGGGCGGTTCGGCGAGCACCTCCTTGGGCGTGTGCATAGGGGTATCGATCAGGATCTGCTCGGCCCAGCCCTTGTCCCGCAAGGCGGCGAGGATCTGGCTGCTCACGTCGAGGGCGCCAAGCATGGCACTGCTCAGCCCTTTGGGGTGTTCGCGCAGCACCTGCAGTGCTTGAAGTTGGCGTGGGGCGCGCTGGACTTGGTCGTCATGGACATGCTGGCCGCGCTCGGTCAGCTTCCAGCGTTTTTCCTGGCTGGCTTGCGGATCTCCGCCCTGGCGCAACAGGCTGGGTAAGGCATCATTGAGGACTTCGCCCAAGGGGTAGTGATAGTAGCGCGCGGCTCTTTCACACAATGCATACAGTTCAGCGGGTATAACCGGGGTACTGTCGAGGACTGACTTGATTGCCTTCAGTTTGGGGTAGTCGCTGTGGCCGTGACCGTGGACGACGCCAATAAGGGTTCGTTGCCCGAACGGCACCTGTACTCTGCAACCCTGTTCAGGTGGCTCATGCCCTTGGTACATGTAGTCGAACAGGCCTGGCAGGGGCACAGGCAGGGCAATTTGCAGTGTGGGTCGGGTTGGCACGAGGTTTCCTGGTATCGGGTGGTCCTGAGGGCCACTTCGCTGCGGCGCTTGCGGATTGGAGCCAAGCTGCTATGATTCGCCTTCTTTTTTTCAGACGCAAGCCGTGTGGTGCCTGTCGGAGAGGCAGGTAGCGACACATACCGGAGCAAGACCATGAAAGCAGAGATCCATCCCGAATACCAGGCAGCTACCTATTCCTGTAGCTGTGGCAACGTGATCGAGAGCCGTTCCACCCGTGGTGGCGACATGTCTCTGGACGTATGTTCTGCCTGTCATCCTTTCTACACCGGCAAGCAGAAGCAGGCTGACAGCGGCGGCCAGATCGACAAGTTCAAGCAGCGTTTCGGCGTGATGCGCAGCAAGAAAGGCTAATCTTCGCCTCTCTTCTCGTTATCATGTCCTGCCAAAAGCACCCTCCGGGTGCTTTTTGCATTCTGACCTTGCGTACACAGTGTATATCCCTTAACGGGACCAGCGGAGACCACCATGTCCGAGGATTTGAAAACGGCGGCTTTGGAATATCACGCCAAGCCACGCCCCGGAAAAATCAGTGTTGAAGTGACCAAGCCTGCGGCGACCAGTCGTGACCTGAGTTTGGCCTACAGCCCGGGCGTAGCGGAGCCGGTACGCGAGATCGCGCGGGAGCCGGAGCTGGCCTACCGCTTTACCTCCAAGGGCAACCTGGTGGCCGTGATCAGTGACGGCACTGCGATCCTCGGGTTAGGTAACCTTGGCGCGCTGGCCTCCAAGCCGGTGATGGAAGGCAAGGGCATTCTGTTCAAGCTGTTTGCGGGCATCGATGTGTTCGATATCGAGGTGGATTCCGAGAGCTCCCAGGCCTTTATTGATACTGTGGTGCGTATCCATCGCACTTTCGGCGGTATCAACCTGGAAGATATTCGTGCCCCGGAATGCTTCGAGATTGAGCGGATCCTCAAGGAGCAGTGCGATGTGCCGGTATTCCATGATGACCAGCACGGTACGGCGATTGTGGTGTGTGCTGGCCTGATCAACGCGCTGGAGATCCAGCACAAGCGCATCGAAGATATCAAGGTTGTGTGCGTAGGCGCGGGGGCGGCGGGTGTTGCCTCTGTGCGTTTGCTGATCGAGATGGGGGCGCGCAAGGAAAATATTCTGGTGTTGGATCGCAAGGGGGTAATTCACAGCCGTCGTGATGATCTGAATCAGTACAAGGCTGCGCTGGCCAATGATACGGACAAGCGTACCCTGAACGATGCCATCGAAGGCGCGGATGTGTTTATCGGCGTATCCGGCCCGGATACGCTGACGCCGGAAATGGTCAAGAAGATGGCCGACAAGCCGGTCATCTTTGCGCTGGCCAACCCGGATCCGGAGATTCGCCCGGAAGTGGCCCGTGCGGCGCGCCCCGATGCCATCGTGGCGACGGGTCGCTCCGACTTCCCGAACCAGGTAAACAATGTACTGTGCTTCCCTTACATGTTCCGCGGTGCCCTGGATGTGCGTTCCACCTCCATCACTGAGGAAATGAAGATCGCGGCGGTGCATGCCATTGCGGAGCTGGTGCGCACGGCGCCGCCCCAGGAAGTGCTGGATGCCTACGGTGGTGAGCCGCTGACGTTTGGGCCTGAGTACATCATTCCCAAGCCCAATGATCCGCGCTTGCTGGGCAAGGTCTCTGCAGCAGTGGCCAAGGCCGCAGTGGATTGTGGTGTGGCGCGCAAGGGCTACCCGTCCCACTACCCGCTCAACTCCCTGGATGAAATCTTCCCGGAGCTTTGAGATCGCGCTGGACGCTTGAGGCCAGACGAAAAAAAACCGCCCTTCAGGGCGGTTTTTTTATGCTTCTGCGTCCGGTGCCGGGCGTCAGAAAATTTGCTCTGGTGCATTGTTCCCGCCAGCCAGACCCAGCGGCGGCTCCAGATCCGGAAGCTGGTCCTCAACAAAATACTCCGTGACGCTGTCGGGATTCTGTGGGCGGGCCAGGAGACCGTTCTCCGGATTGATACGTACCGTGGTAATGCCTCTGGGTTGTTCCAGCTGGCTGTCCGGGACGCCTTTCAGGGCGGGCCCCATATAGTCCATCCAGATGGGCAGGGCTGCCTTGCCGCCGTATTCGCCCCAGCCAAGGGTGCTGGGGTTGTCAAAGCCCACCCAGACGGTGGCCACCAGCTCAGGCGAGTAGCCAGAGAACCAGGCATCCACCTGGTCATTGGTGGTGCCGGTTTTTCCTGCCAGGTCACGACGGCCGAGAGTGTTGGCCATGTGGCCTGTGCCGCGGCGGACGACGTCCTGCATCATGGAGTACATCAGCCAGGCGACGCGGGCATCCAGCACCCGGGGTGCAACCACGGGATCGGGCTGAATCGTCACTACTTCCTGGTCTTCATCAGTGCTGCTTGCCATCTCGTCCTTGTGCAGTACTTCGGCCAGGGAGGGCGGTTCGGCAACGGGTTCCAGTTCGACGGTTGTTGTTTCCGGTTGCTGGCAGCCTTCGTCGCAGAACTCGATTTCCGGTGCTTTCCAGAGCACGTCACCGTTTTCTTTTTCGATGCGTAGAATGCCCCAGGGAGACACACGGTAGCCGCCATTGGCAAAGATGCTGTAGGCGGTGGCAATTTCCATGGGGGTCACGCTGGCGCTCCCCAGTGCCAGTGAAAGGTCACGCTGGAAGGTGTCGATGGGCAGGCCAAAGCGTTCCAGGGTGCCCATGGCCTGGCTGATACCAATCTGGCGAAGAATGCGTATGGAGACCAGGTTGAGAGAGCGATAGAGCGCTTCGCGCATGCGAACAGGGCCGTAAAATTTGCCGCTGGCGCCAGTGGGGCGCCAGGCGGTTTCCAGCTTTTCGTCATCAAATACCACCGGAGCGTCATTGATGATGGAGGCGGGGGTAAAGCCGTTCTCCAGGGCTGAAGTGTAGATGAACGGCTTGAACACCGAGCCGGCCTGGCGCTTGCTTTGCACGGCGCGGTTGAAGTTGGACACGGAGAAGCTGTATCCGCCTTGCATGGCCTCAATGGCGCCGGTATGCGGGTCAAGTGATACCAGTGCGGACTGGGCACGTGGCAGCTCGGCCAGTCGCCAGCGTCGATTGTCGCCGCTGCCCGTCGGGCGTACATAGATCACGTGGCCGGGCGCCAGCACCTGGCTTGCCTTGCTGGGTTCATCGCCGACGTACTTGTCATTGATATGGCGACGGGCCCAGCGGATATCGTCCCAGGCCAGTTGCGCACGTTTGCCGTCCCTGAACAGGATGTCAGCTTCCTGGTCGCCGATGGCGGTCACAATGGCCGGGTTCAGTGGGCCGATGCGGGAGCGATCCTTGATCAGGGCAGCCCAGGAGGCAATGTCGGGGTCGAGCCCCATCATGGTCTCACTCAGTTCGGTATCGACTTCGGCTGTGTCGGGAGCGGTGTCCAGGTCCGGGGCGGCCTCGGTGCTGGCAGAGGTGATACCCGGCAGAGCAGGCAGCTCGCTGATATCGAGCTTGTCCAGTGGTCCACGGTAGCCATGGCGTTCGTCATAGTCGTGCAGCCCATCACGGAGCGCCTTCACTGCGTTGGACTGACGTTCACTGTCCAGAGTGGTGACGATACGAATCCCCGCGGTGTAGAGGTCGTCATCAATCAGTTCCATGGCCTGCAGGCGCACCATTTCTGCGAAGTAGGCGCCATCCACTTCAGGCTGGGCAGCATGGAAACGGGCAGTCACCGGGGCTTCCTGGGCTGAAAGGCGTTCCTCGTGGGTGAGTGCGCCAGTCTCTTCCATGCGGAAAAGAATCCAGTTTCGTCTTAACAGGGCCCGCTCCGGATTGGTGATCGGGTTATAGGCGGAGGGGGCCTTGGGCAGACCTGCGATCATGGCCAGTTGGGCCACACTCAGGTCACTGATGGATTTACCATAGTAGACCTGCGCTGCGGCTTCTGCCCCATAGGCCCGGTGCCCCAGATAAATCTTGTTGAGGTATAGCTCGAGGATTTCTTCCTTGCTGAGCACCCTTTCGATCTGGATGGCGAGCACAATTTCGTTGAACTTGCGCAGAAAACGCTGTTCCCGGCCTAGGAAAAAGTTCCGAGCTACCTGCATGGTAATGGTGGAGCCGCCGGAACGGATCTCCCGATAGCGGGCCAGCTCCACGGCAGCACGGAGCAGGCCTTTCAGGTCAACCCCGTTGTGGCTGAAGAAGCGCTCGTCCTCGGCAGCAAGGATGGCCTGCACCAGCGGCTGCGGCAGCTGATCATAGGAAACAGGCTGGCGTCGCTTCTCGCCATATTCTGAAATAAGCTTCATATCCCGACTATAAATGCGCAACGGGATTTGATATTCCACCTCGCGGATCTGGCTGGCAGGAGGGAGCTGCGGCGCCAGATAGAGGTAGCTGGCAGCAAGTACAAGCAGGCCGCCGCCTGCGCCGGCGGTGGCAAGGAGGAGGAGGAATCGGGTCCAGGTGGGTAAACGCATGTTTTCGGCAACTACTGGCTGGGATCGGTAGAAAGGCCTAGCCGGCCCGTGAAGTGGATCATTATATGGTGGAAAGGTTGTTGTGATCTAATATCTGTTCTGCTATTACTTACACCTAAAGTAATTCGACATAAAAAACCTGTAAGTGTATCTTTAGCAAGAAAAAACACTTCAATAATAACCAGACGGGACGACGACAGTGCTGCCTTTCCTCAGAAAAAAGGCCCAGACACTACTGGGGATCGACATCAGTTCTACCGCAGTCAAGCTGCTGGAACTGTCCAAATCCGGAAACCGTTACAAGGTCGAAAGCTACGGGGTTGAGCCCCTTCCGGCCAATGCGGTTGTCGAGAAGAATATCACCGATGTGGAAGGGGTTGGCGATGCCATCGCCCGCTTGGTCAGTCGCGCCCGTCCCGGGGTCAAGGTGGCTGCGGTAGCGGTTTCCGGCTCTGCGGTGATCACCAAATTGATCGAACAGGATGCCTCGCTGAGCGAGGATGATCTTGAGGCTCAGCTCAAGGCAGAGGCTGATCAATACATTCCTTATCCGATGGACGAAGTCCGAATGGATTTTCAGGTGGTCGGTCCGGTAGAGGGGAACGAAGACCGGGTAGAGGTGCTGGTTGCAGCCTCGAGAACCGAAAACGTGGAGATGCGAACCGACGCTGTGGAAATCGGGGGGCTTCAGACAAAGGTTGTTGATGTGGAGGCCTATGCGATGGAGCGGGCTTTCCAGTTGGTTCTCCCGGGGTTGCCGAACAGTGATGAGCTGGAGACAGTGGCTGTTTTCGATATCGGCGCCACAATGACTACCCTCAATGTATTTCACCAGGGGCGTAGCGTTTATACCCGTGAGCAGCTCTTTGGCGGAAAGCAGCTGACCGAAGAAATTCAGCGCCGTTATGGCATTTCCATGGAAGAAGCAGGGCTCGCCAAAAAGACCGGTGAGCTTCCTGACGATTATGAAAGCGAAGTGCTTCAGCCCTTCAAGGATGCTGTGGTGCAGCAAGTGAATCGGTCACTGCAATTCTTCTATGGTTCTACCCAATTCAATGAAGTGGATTACATCCTTCTGGCGGGGGGGTCGGCATCGATTGGCGGGCTGGATGATCTGGTGGAGGAAAAGGTGGGGGCCAGCTGTTCTGTGGCCAATCCGTTCAGTGATATGGCTTTGGCGAGCAAGGTTAGTGCCTCTGCTATTGCCAATGACGCGCCGGCATTGATGATTGCCTGCGGTTTGGCGCTGAGGAGCTTCGAGTAATGACAACAACAATTAACTTGTTGCCTTGGCGTGAAGAGCGTCGTAAGCAGCAGCAGCAGGAATTCGTCGTCATGCTGGTTGTGGCTGCCCTGATCGGGGGCCTGCTCTTCTGGTTGTGGCAGGGGAATGTAGACCAACAGATTAACGATCAGCGGGCAAGAAATAGCCATATCCAGGCTAAGACCTCAGAGCTTGATGAGAAAATCAAAGAGATCAAAGAGCTCAAGGCGCGCCGGGATGAACTGGTTGCGCGAATGGAGGTCATTCAAAGCCTGCAAGGTAACCGGCCATCCATCGTGTATGTGTTTGACCAGTTGGTTAAAACCCTTCCTGATGGCGTGTATTACAACGAAATATCGAGAAAGGGGATGCTGTTCACGATTGAGGGGATGGCGGAAAGCAATAACAGGATTTCTCGATTGATGCGTAGCTTGGATGAATCTGACTGGTTCCAGGAAGCGAACCTGCTAAATGTGACATCCATGGATGACGGTTCGGGGCTGAACAGCTTCGTGTTAACGGTTAAGCAGTCATCAGGAAGCGGCAAGGAGGAAGAAAAAAATGGGCGCCTCTGAGTTGAAAAACATGGATCTCAGTGAGCTGGTCGAGCAGCTTAATGGACTGGACTTCGAAAATGTCGGTGGGTGGCCAACGCCTGTAAAAATTCTGGCTGCTGTATTGATTCTGGCATTAGTGCTCGGTCTAGGATATTTCGTTTCTATCAAAGATTTGTATGTAACTCTTGACCAGCAACGAGTGGAAGAGCAGTCACTGCTGCAGTCTTTTGAGAAAAAAGCCTTTGAAGCTCACAATCTTGACCAGTTTCGCAAACAGCTTGCTGAAATGGAGCAGACTTTCGGGGCGCTTCTCAAACAGTTGCCGAAAGATACCGAAGTCCCGGGCTTGCTTGAAGATATAACGCATACGGGCTTGGGTAGTGGTCTCGAATTTGAAAAAATTGAACTTCGTGATGAGGTCGCAAAAGAGTTCTATGTGGAGCTGCCGATCCAGATTCGAGTGATCGGGGATTATCACAGCTTCGGATCGTTTGTGTCGGGAGTTGCTGCACTGCCTCGAATTGTAACCCTTCATGACTTCATGGTTTCAAGGCCCGATAATAAAGATGGCCCGTTGGCGGCTCTTGGTTTGCTCTATTTGGATGTTACGGCAAGAACGTATCGTTACTCTAATAAAGATACGGCACCTGGTGCCAAGCCCGGTGCAGCCAGGGGGAGAGGGGCATGATGAAAAAAATATTATTTCTGCCCGTCATGTTGCTCGCTCTTTCGACGTTAACAGGGTGTGGTTCTGGTGCTAATTTGGCGCAGCTGGATGCACAGCTTGAGGAAATCAAGGCACGCCCACGTGGGCGTATCGAGCCGCCGCCAGAGTTCAAGCCAGTGGCGTCGTACACTTATGGAGCTCATCAGTTGCGGTCGCCATTTAGTCCCCCTGTGGACCAGCAAGTGATTGCTGTGCCGGATGGCCGTAAGGTGGAACCCGATATGGGGCGGCCCAAGGAATACCTTGAGCGCTTCTCTCTGGATGCCCTGAAAATGGTGGGCACCATCTCTCGCCCTGGAGAGCCGCTTCAGGCTTTGATTGCTGATCCTTCCGGAGCAGTGACCCGGGTGCGCCCAGGGAGCTACATGGGTAAGAACTTTGGGCGTGTAGCAGAAGTGTCTGATGTGAATGTTAGTCTTGTTGAAATCGTTCCGGATGGTCGTGATGGTTGGGTGGAGCGCGCCAGTAACGTCACAATCGCCGAATAACAGTCGCTGGGGATCCAGTTATGAAAACTACAATTATGAGTAAGAAAATGAACGCATCCCTGCGTCTGGCGCGGCTGGTGTTGATAGGGGTTCTTGGGGGCGCAAGCTCTTTGTCCATGGCTGCGACCCTGAAATCTATCGAGGCCAATGCGTTGTCGGGTGATTCAATGGAGATTCGCCTTAAATTCGAAGGCGGTGTTCCGGAGTCCAAGGGCTACAGTATTGAGCAGCCCGCCCGCATTGCATTGGATTTGCTCGGGGCTGATAGCTCGATTACGGGTAAGCGGCAGAACCTTGGTACTGGTAATGCACGCAGTGTCACTATTGTTGAAGCAAAAGACAGGACACGGTTGATCTTTAACCTGGACTCGTTGACAGGTTACTCGACCAGTGTCGATGGTGACTCTTTGGTTGTGATGCTCGGGGGGGATCAAACATCCAGCAGCACTGTGCAAGAGTCCGCAGGTGAGTCCGCCATCAAAGCCGTCGACTTTCGGCGCGGTGATGAAGGTGAAGGGCGTGTAATTATCAATCTGTCAAAGGCGTCAATTCCTGTTGATGTGCAGGAAGAGGGTGGACGGATCGTGGCGCGTTTTGTCGGTGCAGGTATTTCTGATGAATTGATTCGAAAGCTGGATGTGACTGATTTTGCGACTCCCGTAAAAATGGTCGATGTGAAAGTGTCTGATGGAAGTACCATCGTCGAAATTGAGCCCACGGGTGTTTGGGAATATCTTGCCTACCAGGCGGATAACCAGTTCAGCATCAATGTGAAGCCAATTACGCGAGCCGAAGCTGAACGAAAGAAGAAAGATGCATTCGAGTACACCGGCGAAAAGTTGTCGTTAAACTTTCAGGATATTGAGGTGCGTTCAGTTCTGCAGCTGATTGCTGATTTCACCGGTTTGAACCTTGTAGCTTCTGATACTGTTGATGGGCGTATTACACTGCGACTGCAGAATGTGCCCTGGGATCAGGCGCTTGAGTTGATTCTGAAGACTAAGGGCCTGGACAAGCGTCAGGTGGGTAATGTTCTGCTAGTGGCGCCAGCGGATGAAATTGCGGCACGTGAACAGCTGGAACTGGAAAGCCAGAAAAAAATCGAAGCGCTAGCACCGTTGCGTACGCAATACATCAATATCAATTATGCCAATGCAAGCGATCTCAAGAAGCTGATTGGGCATGCTGGTGGTGAGGGCGAGGCTCTTGTTTCTGAGCGTGGTTCGGTTGTTGTGGACCAGCGTACGAATACCCTGATTGTTCAAGACACCGCAGCCAAGCTCGAGGATATCCGTGAATTGATTGAGCAGCTGGATATACCCGTACAGCAGGTGCTGATTGAGGCGCGGGTTGTTATCGCAACGAATGATCTCAGTGATGAGTTTGGCGTTCGTTGGGGGGGTATTGGTTATGACAATAACTCTATCATTAACAAAGGTAGTTCATTTGTCTATTCCGGCCGGATTCAGCCGCTGCGAGACCTCCATGGGACCAATCTCGAGACAGAGTTTGAGGAAGACGGAACGATCTCACAGGAATTTATTATTCCAGACGGAGATAACACTGATGACCTTTTAGTCGACTTGGGCGTGGAGTCAGCGAGTGCTTCCCGCTTTGCGGTTGGCTTTACTGACATCGCATCAGGGTTGATAGAGCTGGAGCTTTCTGCCCTTGAGGCTGAGGGGCATGGTGAGTTGGTGGCGACACCGAAGGTGTTGACTGCCGATCAGCAGCCAGCGGTGATCGCGTCAGGCCAGCAGGTTCCGTTTGAGGTTGCTACTTCCTCCGGCGCTACTTCAATTGAGTACAAAGAAGCTGAGCTGCGCCTTGAGGTAACGCCTCATATCACGCCCGATGGCAATATTATTATGAGCCTGAAAGTGAATAATGACTCTTTCAGTGGTGCAACTGCGGCCATTGATACAAACAGGGTGGAAACCTCTGTATTGGTTAATGATGGCGAAACTGTCGTGCTTGGTGGTATCTTCCAGCAGTCAAAGATCAACTCGGTAACCAAGACACCTTTCCTGGGTGATCTGCCGTGGATCGGAAACCTGTTCAAGAAGACTGTCAAGCGTGACAACAAGCAGGAACTGCTTATCTTTATCACGCCGCGCTTGATGAAGGATGCGTTGGCGAATCGGTGATAGAAGCAAGTAACCCTTCCTTGATATTGGTCGGCCCGATGGGTGCAGGTAAAAGCACCCTGGGCCGACACCTTTCCCAGATTCTGGATTACCCTTTCTACGACTCAGACCGGGTCATCGAAGAAAAAACCGGTGCGGATATCCCCTGGATATTTGATATGGAGGGAGAGGCCGGCTTCCGTCGTCGCGAGCATGAGGTGATTGAAGAGCTGTCTGCGCTGGATGGCATCGTCCTTGCTACCGGCGGCGGCGTGGTGGTCACACCGGAAAATCGTCGCTTGCTGCATGAGCGGGGTTGCGTGGTCTATCTGTGGACACCGGTAGAAGTGCAGCTGTCCCGGACCCGAAATGACCGCAACCGTCCTCTGCTGCAGACCGCAGATCCCCAGGCGCGGCTGGAGGCCTTGTTTGCCGAGCGGGACCCTCTCTATCGGGAGGTGGCTCATCACGTGGTGTCTACCGCCTCCGGCAACCTCAAGAAGGTGGCTGATGACGTGCTGGCTTGTTTGGCTTCTCACCGACAAGGATAATGTCCGCAAACTCGCAGGTGCGACCCGCCTGCCAGGCTTTGGCAACCATTCAAATGCGGAGAGATGATGCGCACACTTCAGGTGGCTCTGGCCGAGCGCAGTTACCCTATTCACATCGGTGAAGGGTTGCTCGACAGCTTCCCGCTGGCGGAGCAGGTCCGCGGCAACCAGGTGATGATTATCACCAACGAAACCATCGCTCCCCTCTATCTGGACAGGCTGGTCAGTCAGTTTGGCCATCTACAGTGCGACACCCTGATTCTTCCTGACGGGGAAAAGTTCAAGACACTGGATACCCTGGAAATTATTTTTGATGCGCTGATGAGCAAGCGCCACTCCCGCACCACCACGCTGGTGGCGCTGGGTGGTGGCGTGATTGGCGATATGGTCGGATTTGCTGCGGCCTGTTATCAGCGTGGCGTGGATTTTATCCAGGTGCCGACCACTCTGCTGGCGCAGGTGGACTCCTCCGTAGGAGGGAAAACAGCGGTTAACCATCCTCGTGGCAAAAACATGATTGGTGCGTTCTATCAGCCTCGACTGGTGCTGATTGATACCGAGGTGCTTGAGACGCTGCCTGCCCGAGAGCTGGCGGCAGGTTATGCCGAAGTGGTGAAGTACGGTCTGATTCGTGATTTGCCTTTTTACCGCTGGCTGGAAACCAATAACGACAAGTTGTTGTCCAGAGAAGCAGATGCGATTGCAGAGGCAATCTTTCGCAGCTGTGAAAACAAGGCGCAGGTGGTTGCCGATGACGAAACCGAGCAGGGCAATCGTGCCCTGCTGAATTTGGGCCATACTTTTGGTCATGCCATTGAAACGGCGACCGGCTATACCGATTGGCTGCACGGTGAAGCGGTGGCCATGGGCATGATTATGGCGGTGCGTATGTCATGTGAGCTGGGCTGGGTGGAGCCGGGTCTGGAGGCGGATCTGACGGCGCTGCTGGCAACCTGGAATCTGCCGGTTACGGTTCCCGCAAGCATGACGCCGGCGCAGTTTCTGGATCTGATGGCCATGGACAAGAAGGTGCACAACGGACAGCTGAGGCTGGTGCTGCTCAAGGCATTGGGAGAGGCTGTGGTGACGGCGGACTACGACAAGGGTGCGCTGGACAGGACACTGGAGACGTTTTGTGGAGTTTGATGAAGATCGTTTTTTCAGTGGTGCCTCACGTGGCGACTACCTTGAGGCGCTAACGGCTCATGCCGGGCTGGGCTCGGTCGTCGTGGTGGATGGCGATTCCGGTAGTGGTGTTTCGACGCTGCTAGGACAGGCGGTGATGGCGCTGCTGGACGATCTGGAGGTGGTGCGGATTGATGGCCACGACCCTCACGATGGTAATGTGGTGGTGGAAGCACTGTTGCGCCATTTTAATATCGAGCGCCCGGAGCTGCCGGAAACGCTGCGCCGGACACTCGTGGATGGACGCATTGTGGTGGTGGTCGACAACAGCGAGGCGTTGTCTGAAGACGCGCTGGCGACCATGGCTTCTCTCAAGCAGAAGCTGGGTGGAAGGCTTGGGTACTTCTTCGGTGGCCAGTCAGCTTGTCTGGAGCAGGTCAAGGCGGCGGGTTTTGTTGTTGATGACCGCTTGAGCTTGCCCGCGCTGACTGCAGAAGATATTCAGGATTGTGCCTGGTTTGTACTGGGGCTGGAGCTGGATGACGGAGAATCGGCCTCTCTTTGCGACCGCTGCGAAGGGAATCTGGGGCAGGTACTGGCGTCGCTGGCGCCGGAAAGTCCATTGGCTTCCTCGATATCGACGGATGAGGATGAAGCGTCACTGAGTTTTGGTGCCCGTCATCAGGATGAGGAATCCGAGGCGGACCTGGAGGATGATTCAGGTTGGGAGGACGAGGGCGAGGAGTCGTCTGACGATCGTGCTGAGCCACCCTGGCGGCATATAACTGCGGTGGCAGGTTTGTTGGTGGTCGTGGCGTTGCTATGGTTCGGGCTTTCTTCTAATTCACAGGAAGACCCGTCTACCCGGGTCATCGCCTTGCCGGTGCCAGCAGAGCCTGCTGCCAATGAGTTGCCAATCGATGCGACCGGCAGTGATGAGGTGCAGCCGATGACGCCGACCATGGAGCCGGTGGCGCGGTTGGAAGATCTGAAGGTGCGTGAGGACGGAGAGGTGATACTCGAGCCTGTCTCCGATCCCGTGATGCAGTCGGATCCGCCACAAAAGGATACGGTCATGACGTTATCGCAAGCCCCTGGGGACCCTAAGCCTGCAGAGGCGCCTGAGCCTGCTGTCGCTGAGTCTTCACCACAGCCGAAGCCGCTTGTGGATGCCGAAGGTTATCGTCATGCTGGATGGCTGGCGACTCAGGATGATGCTGACTGGTTCCTGCAGATCACTGCGACAAGTCAGCAGGAGGGGGCTCGCCGGGTGCTGGACCAGATCGATCGCAAAGGGGCCTATTATGAGGCGCAGCGCAACGGAAAGACGGTCTGGCTGGTGCTGGCGGGGGATTATTCCAGCCGTCAGGCCGCGCTGGATGCAAAGTCTTCGTTACCGGCAAAGTTGAGGGAAGCTGGCCCATTTCCCCGCAAGATGGCCGACATTCGCGGCGAACTTTAGAAGTTTCGCGACGTCTTGATAACAAAAAATGCGGGTTGGGCACGTGTTCAATTTGTCGCCCAACCCCGCAATGTGTAGAATGCATATCCCTTTTTTGCCGTCACCACTGGCCTGACGCCATTTGCCTTCTGTAAGTCTCTGAATTTCAAGAGGAAAAGGTTTTGATGCAGCAGAACTCAACGCTGGTGCGGGGGCTCACTGAGCCCGGAGAATTCCGGGACAACTGTGGTTTTGGTCTGATTGCCCATATGGAGGGCAACGCCAGCCACGAGCTTTTGCAAACCGCCATTGAAGCACTGACATGTATGACCCACCGGGGCGGCATTAATGCCGACGGAAAAACCGGTGATGGCTGCGGTCTGTTGCTCAAGAAACCCGACTCTTTCTTCCGCAAGGTTGCGAAAGAGCAGTCCATCAGTCTGCCGGATAACTACGGCGTAGGCATGGTGTTCACTCACCCTGACAGCGCTGAAGCCGACAAGCAGAAAGCCGCCATCAATGCCGCCCTGGAAGCGCAGGACGTGCAGGTACTGGGCTGGCGTGAAGTGCCCACTGACGACGCGTGTCTCGGTGAGCTGGCGCGTGCCTCTCTGCCAGGTTTCTGGCAAGTGCTGGTGGCTGCGGACGGTAACTCCGAGCAGGAACTGAACCGTCGCCTGTTCTTTGCCCGCCGGCATGCCGAGAAGGCTGTCGAAAGCGATGGCTACTTTTATGTCTGCTCCCTGTCTGCCTCGGTCATCTCCTATAAAGGGTTGATGATGCCGGTGGACTTGCCGACCTTCTTCCCGGACCTGGGTGACAGCGCCATGGAAACCGCCATTGTGGTGTTCCATCAGCGCTTCTCCACCAACACCCTGCCGCAGTGGCCGCTGGCTCAGCCGTTCCGTTACCTGGCACACAATGGTGAAATCAACACTGTTCAAGGTAACCGTAACTGGGCGCTGGCACGTGAAAACAAGTTCCAGAATGAGTTGTTGCCTGGCCTGGAAGAGCTGAGCCCGCTGGTAAACCGTACCGGCTCTGATTCTTCCAGCATGGACAATATGCTGGAAGTGCTGCTGTCCGGGGGCATGGATCTGTTCCGTGCGGTGCGCATGATGATCCCGCCTGCCTGGCAGAACGTGGACACCATGGATGCCGATCTGCGTGCCTTCTACGAATATAACTCCATGCACATGGAGCCGTGGGATGGTCCGGCTGGCCTGGTGCTGACCGACGGGCGCTACGCTGTTTGTATGCTTGACCGTAACGGTTTGCGCCCGGCGCGCTGGGTCGTGACCAAGAACGGTTTCATCACTCTGGCGTCAGAAATTGGTGTCTACGGCTACAAGCCGGAAGACGTGGTGGCGAAGGGCCGTGTCGGACCGGGTCAGATTCTGGCCGTGGATACCGAAACCGGTGAAGTGCTGCACACCAGGGACATCGATAACCGTCTGAAAGTGCGTCACCCCTATCGTGACTGGCTGAAGAGCAATGCCCTGCGTATCGAGGCGGACTACGACCACGAAGTGGGCCGTACCGACGAGGTGGACCCGCAGGATCTGCTCAGCTACCAGAAATTCTTCCAGATCAGCTTTGAAGAGCGTGATCAGGTGCTGCGCCCGCTGGCCGAGTCCGGCCAGGAAGCCACCGGCTCCATGGGCGACGATACCCCCATGGCGGTACTGTCCCGCCGTGAGCGCCAGCTGTCTGACTACTTCCGTCAGCAATTTGCCCAGGTGACCAACCCGCCCATCGATCCGCTGCGTGAAGCGATCGTCATGAGCCTGGAAACCTGTGTGGGTGCCGAGCGCAATGTGTTCGAGGAAACCGCCGATCATGCTGATCGCGCGATCCTGTCCACACCGGTATTGTCGCACTCCAAGTTCACCAACCTGTTGAACATCGATCGTCCTGGCTACGATGTGGCCAAGATCAGCCTGCACTACGATCCACAGGTGGGCCTCAAGCAGGCGGTGCTGAACATCTGCGCCGAAGCCGAGCAGGCGGTGCGCGATGGCAAGGTGATTCTGGTGCTGACGGACCATGGCATCAGCCAGGATACCCTGACGGTACCGGCTCTGATGGCTACCGGTGCGGTGCATCACTCTTTGACCTCAACCGGTCTGCGTTCCGATGCCAACATTATTGTTGAAACGGCCACGGCTCGTGATTCCCATCACTTTGCTGTGCTGTTTGGTTTCGGTGCCACCGCGGTTTATCCGTACCTGGCCTATGACGTGATCGCCGACATGGTTCGTTCTGGCGAGCTGCTGGGTGATGCCGTTGAGCTGCAGAAGAACTTCCGCAAGGGCATCAACAAGGGCCTGATGAAGATCCTCTCCAAAATGGGGATCTCCACCATTACCTCCTATCGGGGCGCCCAGTTGTTCGAAGCGGTAGGTATCAACAGCGAAGTCGTGGATCTGTGTTTCCGTGGTGTGGCCAGTCGTATTCAGGGGGCCGGCTTTGAAGATTTCGAAGCGGACCAGCTGAGCCTGGCCAAGGATGCCTGGAAGCAGCGCAAGCCTATCGACGCTGGCGGTATCCTCAAGTTCATCCACGGCAAGGAATATCACGCCTTCAATCCAGACGTGATCCATGCCCTGCACCGTGCCACCCAGGACAATGACTACGACGCCTACCGTGAGTATGCCGAGCTGGTCAACAATCGTCCTGTGGCCACCCTGCGTGACCTGTTCGCCCTGCGTGATGACGTGGACGCGATCAGTGTGGACGAGGTGGAACCGCTGCAGGATATCCTGCTGCGCTTTGACTCTGCCGGTATGTCTCTCGGTGCCTTGAGCCCTGAGGCCCACGAAGCCATTGCCACGGCCATGAACCGCCTGGGTGGTCGCTCCAACTCCGGTGAGGGTGGTGAAGATCCTGCCCGTTACGGTACCGAGCGCGTGTCCAAGATCAAGCAGATCGCCTCAGGCCGTTTCGGTGTGACACCTCACTACCTGGTGAATGCTGAAGTGCTGCAGATCAAGGTGGCCCAGGGTGCCAAGCCCGGTGAGGGTGGTCAGCTGCCGGGGGGCAAGGTGAATACCTTGATCGCCCGTTTGCGTCACTCTGTGCCTGGCGTGACCCTGATTTCACCGCCGCCGCACCACGACATCTATTCCATTGAGGATCTGGCTCAGCTGATCTTTGACCTCAAGCAGGTCAACCCGGATGCCCAGGTATCCGTTAAGCTGGTCTCCGAGCCGGGTGTGGGTACCGTTGCCTCTGGTGTGGCCAAGGCCTATGCCGATCTGATCACTATTTCCGGATACGACGGTGGTACCGCGGCCAGTCCGCTGACGTCCATCCGTTACGCGGGTTCACCGTGGGAACTGGGTCTGGCGGAAGCGCATCAGGCCCTGCGCGGTAACGATCTGCGTGACAAGATCCGTCTGCAGACCGATGGTGGTCTGAAGACGGGGCTGGACGTGATCAAGGCGGCTATCCTGGGCGCCGAGTCCTTCGGATTCGGTACCGTGCCGATGATCGTGCTGGGCTGTAAGTACCTGCGTATCTGTCACCTGAACAATTGCGCCACCGGTGTTGCCACCCAGCGTGATGACCTGCGCAAGGAACACTACATCGGTGCTCCCGAGCTGCTGATCAACTACTTCACTTTCGTGGCTCAGGAAGTGCGTGAGCTGTTGGCCGTGCTGGGGGTGAAGAGCATTCCCGAGCTGATCGGACGTACCGACCTGCTGAAAGTGCTGGAAGGTGAAACCGCGCGTCAGGCCAAGCTGGATCTGACACCGATCCTGCGCAACGACCTGGTGCCGGCCGACAAGCCGACTCACTGTCAGGTGAGCCGCAACGAGCCGTTCGACAAGGCACTGCTCAGCCAGAAGATGGTCGAAGACATGCAGGTCGCCATCGACAGCAAGTCCGGTGGCTCCTTCCACTACGAGATCACCAACTGTGATCGCTCCGTGGGGGCTCGTATTTCCGGTGAGATCGCCAAGAAATACGGCAACCTGGACATGGAAAGTGCTCCCATCAAGGTGCGCTTTACCGGTACTGCTGGCCAGAGCTTCGGCGTGTTCAATGCCGGCGGCCTGCACATGTATATCGAAGGCGATGCCAACGACTACGTGGGCAAGGGCATGGCTGGCGGCAAGCTGGTCATTCGTCCGCCCGTGGGCAGCCCGTTCAAGAGTCAGGAAACCGCCATTATTGGTAACACCTGTCTTTACGGTGCCACTGGCGGCAAGCTGTTTGCCGCGGGTACCGCCGGTGAGCGTTTCGGGGTGCGTAACTCCGGCGCCCACTCCGTTGTGGAAGGCGCAGGCGACCACTGCTGCGAATACATGACGGGTGGTTGCATCACCGTACTGGGCCGCACCGGCCACAACTTCGGTGCGGGCATGACCGGTGGTTTTGCCTTTGTACTGGACGAAGATAACGACTTCTTCGACCGCATCAACCCGGAACTGATCGAACTGCATCGCATCAGCTCTGAAGCCACCGAGTCTCACCGCAGCCACCTGCGCGGCGTGATCAGCGAATACGTTGAAGAGACCGGCAGCGAGTGGGGCCAGTATATTCTGGATAACTTTGATGCCATGAGCCGCAAGTTCTGGCTGGTGAAGCCCAAGGCCGCGAGCCTGGACAGCCTGCTGAACTCCACGCGTGCCAATCCGGCATAACAGAGGTTGGAGAGAACATGGCTGAGCGTTTGAACAATAATTTCCAGTTTCTCGACGTGCCCCGGCACGACCCGAAGAAAAAGGATATTGAAGACCGCAAGCACAAGTACGAGGAAATCTACTACCCGTTCGAAACTCGGGAAGTGGAGAATCAGGCGCATCGTTGTCTGCACTGTGGTAACCCGTACTGCGAATGGAAGTGCCCGGTACACAACTACATCCCCAACTGGCTGAAACTGATCAGTGAAGGGAACCTGATGGAAGCTGTGGAGCTGAGTCACCAGACCAACTCCCTGCCGGAAGTCTGTGGTCGTGTGTGTCCGCAAGACCGTCTTTGTGAAGGGGCCTGTACCCTGAACGACGGCTTTGGTGCAGTCACCATTGGTGCCACCGAGAAGTACATCACCGACACCGCGCTGGCCATGGGCTGGCGTCCGGATATGTCCAAGGTGGTATGGACCGACAAGAAAGTGGCGGTCATTGGTGCCGGTCCTGCAGGTCTGGGTTGTGCCGATGTACTGGTGCGTAATGGCGTCAAGCCGGTGGTCTTCGATCGGTACGAAGAGATTGGTGGTCTACTGACCTTCGGCATTCCGGAATTCAAGCTGGAAAAACCGGTCATGGCCAAGCGCCGTGAAGTCTTTGAAGGCATGGGTGTGGAATTCCGCCTGGGCGTGGATGTGGGCACTGATGTGACCATCGACGAACTGCTGGCTGACTACGATGCCGTGTTCATGGGCATGGGGACCTACACTTACATGAAGGGTGGTTTCCCCGGTGAAGACCTGGACGGTGTGTTCGAGGCGCTGCCGTTCCTGATCTCCAACGCCAACCGTAACCTCGGCTTTGAGAAAGACGAAGCCGACTTCATCGGCATGGCCGGCAAGCGTGTGGTGGTGCTGGGTGGTGGTGATACCGCCATGGATTGTAACCGTACCTCCATCCGTCAGGGTGCCGAGGCGGTAACCTGTGCCTACCGTCGTGATGAAGAAAACATGCCAGGCTCCCGCAAGGAAGTGGCCAATGCCAAAGAAGAGGGCGTGCAGTTCCTCTTCAATCGTCAGCCCATCGAAGTGGTTGGCGAGAATGGCAAGGTGGTTGGCGTGAAGGTGGTGGAAACCAAGCTGGGCGAGGCCGACAACAATGGTCGTCGTCGTCCCGAGCCGATCCCGGGAAGCGAAGAAATTCTGCCAGCGGATGCGGTAATCATTGCCTTCGGTTTCCGTCCCAGCCCGGCAGACTGGTTTGCTGACAAGAACGTGAACACTGACGACTCCGGCCGCGTAACCGCTGCCGAGAAGCAGGAATTCCCGTTCCAGACCAGCAACGAGAAAATCTTTGCCGGTGGTGACATGGTTCGTGGCTCCGACCTGGTGGTAACCGCCATCTGGGAAGGCCGTGAAGCTGCCAAGGGTATTCTGGATTACCTGGATGTATAAGCGCTGGACGCTGGACGCCTGACGCCAGACGCTTTAAAACAGTAGTGCCAGAAATGTTGCGGCTCCGCAGAGATTCTTTGCGGAGCCGCAATGCTATCAGAAGCGGGTTGAGCGTCAGGCGTCAGGCCTCAGGCGTCCAGCCAGGACTTTAGGACTTATTAATGACTTTTGCCCCTCTCCAGAACGACCTGTTTCTCCGAGCCCTTAACCGGGAATCTGTCGAACGCACGCCAATCTGGATGATGCGTCAGGCGGGTCGTTACCTGCCGGAATACCGCGCCAGCCGCGAGAAGGCTGGTTCGTTCATGGACCTTTGCATGAATGCGGATCTGGCCTGTGAGGTGACCCTGCAACCGCTTGAGCGTTATCCGCTGGATGCTGCCATCCTGTTCTCTGACATTCTCACCATTCCGGATGCCATGGGGCTGGGGCTGTACTTTGAGACTGGCGAGGGGCCCAAGTTCAAGAAGGTGGTGCGCACGGAAGCCGACGTTGCCGCTCTGCCGATTCCGGATGCAGAGTCAGATCTGGGCTATGTGATGAAGGCGGTCAGCACCATTCGTGGGGCGCTTAATGGTCGTGTGCCGCTGATTGGTTTCTCTGGTAGTCCGTGGACCCTGGCCACTTACATGGTGGAAGGCGGCTCCAGCAAGGACTTTCGCCATCTCAAGGCCATGGTCTACAGCCAGCCGGAACTGGCCCATGCGCTGCTCGACAAGCTGGCGCAGTCTGTAACCAGTTACCTCAACGCCCAGATTCGCCATGGTGCCCAGGCGGTACAGATCTTTGATACCTGGGGCGGCGCCCTGTCTGCTGAGGCCTATCAGCAGTTCTCGCTGAAATACATGAAGCAGATCGTAGATGGCCTGATTCGTGACCATGACGGTCGCAAGGTGCCGGTGATCCTGTTCACCAAGAATGGCGGGCTGTGGCTGGAGTCCATGGCAGACACCGGCTGCGATGCTCTGGGTCTGGACTGGACCATCAATATCGGTGATGCCCGTCGCCGGGTGGGGAACAAGGTGGCGTTGCAGGGCAATATGGATCCGGCGGTGCTGTACGCTGCTCCGGATGCGATTCGGGCTGAAGTGAAGCGCATCCTGGAAGATTTTGGTGATTACCCTGGTCATATCTTTAATCTGGGGCATGGCATCACGCCGCAGGTCGACCCGGAACACGCCCGGGTCTTCATTGAGGCGGTACACGAATTCAGTCAACGCTGAAGCTGGCGGGACGCGCTACGCGTTACGCCTGGAATGAATAAATATAAGAGCGCGCAGCAGGGAATGCAGAGCGCGTAATCAGAGGGGGGGGGTGGATATGCGGGGATTAATCGTTAGCTTGTTGTTGGTGCTAACGGCGCCAGCGATGGCGATGTCGCTGGCGCTGGCCAAGGTGGAGCGTGCCGAGGAGGGGGAAACCGAGCAGCAGGTCTGTGACCGGGCATTGGCCCGGATGACCGAGGAACTGCACGGGAGTCTACTCAGCGTGATTGCCGCCACGGATGCCTATGAACAGCGCAGGTTGGCCTATCGGGATCAGGGGCTTGAGGAAAGCCTGCTCGATGACGCCTATTTGAGTCAGCTTTTTTCGGAGAAGCCGGAGGTGAAAGGGCGCCGCTGGACTGGCTCGCGCTGTTCGGTAAGGGCCCGTTATGAGGCCGATATTGATGCCCTTGCTGTGCGCGTTCCCCTGCCCATGGCAACTCCTGCGCCTGCTGCCAATAGTGATAATCCTCCTCCTCCCGGAGTAGATGAAAAAACCTGGGAGCTTTTCAGTAGCAGTCGTGACCGCGCAGAGCTGTCTCAGGTCTTCAGCACCGTGGCAGCCCTGCGCGTGCAGATTGTCGAATACTACGCTATGACGGGCGGCTGGCCGGAAGATTTGGCCAGTATCGGTGTGGCGCCGGAGCAGCTGGTGAGCAAGCGTATCAAGCGGGCCTACCTGCTTAAGGATGGATTGTTGAAGTTCGAGCTTGCCGGGCGGCTTGCCGGCCATTCACTGAGCACCTGGCCCACCGATGTGGGGGTGCGTGGTGTGGAGTGGCAGTGCACCACCACGGTGAATATGGGGCCGAATAACTTCTGTGAGCAGGTGGAGTAATTAGCTTCGAGTTGCGAGTTGCGAAAAGCGAAAAAAGAGGCCGCGCCCCTGGTTTGGGCGCGGCCTCTTTCGTTTGAGTGGCTCACGCTATCATCCGCATTGTTGCGTGAAGCGTGATGCGACACTTTACGCGCCGATTTTGCGCATCTGATAAACGTTGTGGGAGATGGCAACCACCTCGCCGTTGGCGTCTTTCAGCTCCACATCCCATTCGAAATCGCACTTGCCCACTTCTTCCGTGGTGCTCTCGATGCGCTGGATTTCTTCTTCGCTCAGGGTTACCTCAACGGTTACGTCGGTGGTGGCAGGACGACGGAAGCGAATCGACATGTCCTTGACGATGGGATAGAACTTCCTGGTATCAAAGGACGCCAGGTAGATGGTGCCGCCGGGGAGTTCGGCAATGGTGTATAGCGCGCCAGCGTACATGATGCCTACATGATTGATGTTGGGTTTGAATGGCATCAGCATTTTGCAGTAACCCCGATCCACGTCCAGAGTCTGCACTTCACAACGCTCCACGAACGGGAACGTCTTGTCACTGGCAAGCTTGATGAGGTTCTTTTGTTCTTCGGTCAGGGCCATGAGAGTTCTCCTTAAGTTGGGAGAATGCTAACAAAGGCCCTTGGCACCCCGTGAAGCCGTTTAGTTCAGTTGGCTGGCGTAAACGGTCAGTCGGGGCCGCACGAAGGTTACTGGTCGAGCAGGAGGTCCGTCTTGGCTGCGCAAATGAAGTCGTTGCGGTGCAGACCGCCGATTTTGTGGGTCCACCAGGTAACAGTGACCTTGCCGTATTCGGTCAGAATGGCCGGGTGATGGCCCTCGCGCTCAGCCAGCTGGCCCACCTGGTTGGTGAAGGCCAGTGCCTGTTCAAAATTGCGAAAGCTATAATGGCGTTGCAGCTTCTCCACGCCGTCCTCTTCCACCTGGATCCACTTGGGTATCTGGGGAAAGAGAGATTCCTTTTCCTGTTCAGTGACTTCCGGTGCATCCGCCCGGCAAGCCTCGCAGGCTTGGTTATTGAGCGTACTCATGGTGATTACCCGTCTCGCGCTGACAATGGGAATATGTCTCCATTGTCAGGGATCCATTTGGGGTTGGCAATTTACGGTGTCTCAGGTTCGCAAAGACGAACCGGATCTCCATCGGTGCCACCGGGCGCCATTTTCTTGAGAATGCGGCGCAGCTTTTCCAGGTCTGTGTCGTCACGTACCCGACCCGGAATTTCCATGCCTTCAGCCAGATTCAGCAGAACCGCCTTCATCTTCTCCGGCATCAGCACCGGCTGGCGGTGCTGCAATACGTAGATCAAGTCACCGCGCTTGAACAGCAGGAAGCCGTAATAGTAAGTACCGCTTTCTGCTTCCATGTCCTTCACCTGGGCCGCATCCACGTTAATACCAATGATGGCAAACAGGGCCTTGGGGTCGGAGTCTTCAAGAAATTCCCGGTAGGAGGCTTCGGCGCTGGTAATCATCGGTGCCTTGGCGACCACTTCGCGCAGATAGCTGTTCAGGGTGAGGTTGAGCAGGGTCAGATCGGAAGCAAACCGCGGCGCTTCAATCATGGGATGCGTCTGCACATTCAGGTAGTCGGCACGAAACAGGCGGCCGCTACCATCCCAGAAGGTGGTGGAGCCTCCATTGCGGTCACAGCGCTCGTCCAGAACCACCTCGCCACGAAAGGTGTTGATGCTTAGATCGAGAATGTAGGCGCCGGCAGGTGAAAAGTAGTAGTCCCCTTCACGCTCTCCCTGTAATCCCTGGCATCCAGCCAGCAGAGAAAGGGTTGATGCCATGAAGAGCAACGCGGCAGTTTTGGTTATTTTCATTATTCGCCCCGAATTTGGAAAAAGCTGCAAGGCACCTGGGTCAAGGCTGGCACAGAGGCCACCGGTTGGCCGGGTGAAAAGATGCCAAACGATCATAGCATAACCGGTGCATATTGCCGCCAGTCGGGCTGCTGGCCGCGATGACTTAAAGTGGCGGCAGATTGTCCACTGTCACCACATTCTTGTTCTCGGATGGGCGGATCGTGCGATCGAAGTACCAGGTGGCTTTCCGGGGCGAGTCAAACACTCGCAGTGTCACAGAGGCCAGAGGGGCGTCACAGGCTCGGATCTTCTGGGCCCGTTCGTTAAACGCGGACAGCACTCGTTCCATCAGTGGTTGCTGTCGGGCTTCGGCGGCAGCTTCGCAGCTCTGCCCGTCACTTTGCAGATAATTGATGGAAGGGGAGATCAATATGTTTTGCTGCAGTTGCCGCTGGCTGGCGTCAATCACCTCCACACATTGATGAGTCCAGTAATAGTAGCAGTCTCCAGCCCGGGCCATGGTGGCTGATGCCATGAGCAGGGTGCAGATGATCAGGCGGATCATGATGATGCCTCCTGCTGCTGCCGGCCTGGCTCCCATTGCAGGAAAATGTGGTCGGCGATCAGGTGTTCCGGGATGCGATGACGAATCTGATCGTGCAGTGCTGGCAACTTGCTCCAGTGCAAGCCTGGCAGCATATGGTGAGCGGTATGGTAGCCCAGATTCCAGGAAGGCAGGTTGTAGCGTTTCAGTTCTACATTTCTTGAGGCATGGAAATGATCTTCGAACCCGGTATCGGCATGTTGGCCATAGGTGTTGTCCAGCAGCATGAACAGCATGGCCACCATGGGGAGCACAAACAGAATCAGCGCGTTGCGCGGATCGTATGCCAGCAAGGCGACAAGGGGTATGTTAGCGATCACTAATAGGCGCAGGAAGCGACGGTAGAGCCTGGGATGCTGTTGCCCGATCCGGTGAATTTCCGGGTAAATCATCAAGGTATTGACCAGCACATACCGCCAGCGGGGCATCAGCGAGCCGTCAGGCAGTTGCCATGGGGATGGATCCTTTGCCGGGTCCAGATAGAGTTTGTGGTGCCCGATATTGTGATGCAGGGTCCAGCTCAGTGGACTGGTGCCGGTCTGCAAATACAGGATGCACTCGAACAGTCGGTTCAGAGGCCGCTTTCGGAAGGTGTTCACATGGTGATGATTGTGGCAGATGGCGCCACAGGATACTTGTACTGGCAGCAAGGCCAGCATGGCTATCCATGTGGTTATTCCTGAACTGAAAAAAAACAGCGCAAGTTGAATGGAAAACACCGCCAACACCAGGGCAACAGCGGCAAGATCAGCCCTATAGCGTACTAACATCTCATCCACCCGGGCTAAGCGATAGCCCTGACTACGAATAAGCGGTGAGTCTAATCGTTATGCCTTGGTCTAGATAAGACCACATTGACCAAAGGCGTCAGCGCCTTGGTCAATGTGCGGTGGCGAGCGTGAATTCTGCCTCGAGTGGAGAGTGGAGTCAGACCCGCGACAACAGGTCTCGAGCAATAGCAATAATTTGCATTTCATCTGTGCCGGCATAAATCTGCAAAATCTTGGCGTCGCGCATGAGCTGTTCCACGCGGGATTCACGCATATAGCCATAGCCGCCATGGATCTGTACCGCTTCGGTGGCCACTTCCATGGCGGCCTGGGCGGCATAAAGCTTCATTGCGGAGGCCTCTGCCAGGGTCATCGGCTTGCCCTCGGCGGTCATCTCGATGTAGCGGAATACCATATTTTGGAGATTGCTGCGGGCCACTTCCATCTTGGCCAGCTTGAGCTGGATTAGCTGGTTCTGACCGATGGGGCGTCCAAACTGGCTACGGTCGTTGGCATACTGCACGGACAACTCCATGGCACGTTCCACCATGCCCAGCGCCATGGCTGCGACGCCAGCCCGCTCCTGCATGAAGGTGCCCTTGGCTCCACTGCGGCCATAGCTGTCTTCGCTGCCGCCAAGCAGGCGGTCGGCTCCCACTTTGACATCGCTGAGGAACAACTCGCCAGTGGGTGAAGAGCCGATGCCCATTTTCTTGAACGGCTTGGACTGCTCCAGCCCTTCCATGCCGCTGTCGAGAATGAAGGAGATGATCTTGCGTTGTTCTGGAGCAACGCCTTCTTCATCCAGTTTGCAGATCAGAATGATGGTGTCGGCGAAGGGGCCATTGGTAATCCAGGTCTTGCTGCCGTTGATGACGTACCCGCCGTTACCATCGCGTCGTGCCACGGTCTTCATCTGGCCGAAAGCGTCGGAACCGGCATTGGGTTCGGAAATGGCCCATGCACCCACTTTTTCCAGGGTCAGCAGCGGCAGCGCCCAGCGCTCTTTCTGCTCGATGGTACCCTTGCTCATGATGGCGCCGCCGGCCAGACCCATGGAAACGCCCATGGCGGTTACCAGTCCCTGGGCATGGCGGCAGATCTCGATGATCGGGATCATGCGCATGGCGGCTTCCTCACCGGCCATGGCCGAGGGGCCATCCTTTTTCTTTTCCTCCACTTTCTCGCCAGCGGCGATTGCTTTTTCCCGGGCCAGTTGCTTCTCGAAGTTTTGTGCGGCCATGACGTCCATGCCAAACGTCTTGATCAATTTGCGCAAGATGTCATAGGGCGGTACGCCGTTGTATTCGATATCGTCCAGCTGTGGTACCACCTCTTTTTCCACGAAATCGCGGACCATCCGCTGAATCATCTGTTGTTGTTCTGACCACTGAATCATGGGGTTATCCTGTCAGTTTGAATTGGATCAACAGTAACAACATCACTCCTTTGCCCGCATTGATCATAACGGACGGAATTCTTGACGTTCGGGATCAACCGGAGAGACGATTGGCGTGGAAAAAGGGGGTAATCTGGCCGCTGTGGTGGGCAGGGGGGGCAGCCTCAAGAAACGTCGGTAGTCAGTACGCTGGCCGAGGCAGGGCATGGCCTGCGCCATGCCCATACGCTTATCGGCGTGCTGCGCTGCCAGAGGCTGAGCGGGTTGCATGGTGAAGAAAAAGGCCGATGTCATCGCAGTCGACAGCCTCCCCATGTTCTGCCTTATCGAACCAGGACTCCAGGGCCTGTCGTGATACCTCGTCACACAAATCCGGGTTGTACAGTTTCATGTTCCAGCTGGCGAACTCGCGGTGATCATTCTCCTGACTGGCCAATACCCTGAAATCGCCGTGTCGTTGATCCTTGCGCAGTTCAGCCACCAAATCCTCGACGACACTCTTGTCTCCCTCAAGAATTTGTATGAATCGGCGTTTACGGTAGAGCAAAACACCGGTCACGTTCCGTCGCTGATTATTTCGGGCTGATGTTTTGACGATGTCCAGACGCTCTTCCAGTGGCATGTCGTGGTAAGCAATGCTGGTGTAAACAAGTTGGTAGATCATTATCGTTCCCTCGATGAGTCAGTGATGGCAAAGCGAGTGCAAAAATAATGGATATGCAACTAGTAAAAAATTATCAGCGAGAAATGAGGTTGGGTAATATTATTTTGCTATTAAAGAGCCGTAAATTTCCGTGAAGGTCGAGTGAAACTGGCAGTGCTGCGTGCTCACTTCATGGCGAGTGGCACAGGTTGATTCGCTGGATTCAACGCGGAGAGCCCGAGGCCGCAGGAAAGCGGCCTGGGTTGTTAGTGCGCGGTAATACAGGGGAAAGGCTCGAAGCTGACACGCATAACCAGGGCGTCCGGGCCTGCGTTTGTGGCGGCGGCATGGATATCGTCAGGGCGAAGGCGCGGGTGGCTGCCATTGAAAAACTTTCTGGCGGCACTGGCGTTGAGGGTACGCTCGCGGGCAGCCTCATAGGTGATGCCGTTGCCGCCGAGCAGGTGGCGAATGTATTCCGCGCAGGCGACGTCTTCATCGCCGGTAGGGTGGGATGCCACCAGCACCACCGTAGGCGGGTTCTGCTTGCGCAGATAGTTGGCAGTCGCTTCGGCATTCACCAGGCCGGCAACCAGGACTTCGCGGCTGTCACGGGCGCGCAGGGTTGCTGCAACCCCGTTGGTGGTGCGCAGAATCATTTCCTTGCCAGCCAGTTCGGCGTGATCTATCTCCCAGGGGGAGTTACCGAAGTCAAAACCCTTGATGGGCAGCGCATCGACTTCCCCGGCCAGCAAGGCGTCGGGCAGGTGTTCGTCGCGAAGCGCAAAGGCCTGCTCAGCACTGGCCACCGGCCAGATGCAACGCAGCCCCTTGCGAAACGCATGGTGACTGGTGGTGAAGGCGCGGATTACGTCAATCACCACAGTGATGCCATGAATGTTATGCGGCGGGTTGTGCCCCTGGGCAATATGAATTTCCATTGTCTTCCTTGCGGGGCTGGCCAGTTTCAGAAGAGCAGGCCAATGCCCCAGGTCGCGTTGTCAAAAATCTCTTCCTCATCATCCTGATACTGCTCAGCGGCGATGGTGAAGGTAATGCGGTCACCCAGCGTCAATCGATCCTTCGGGGTTTTTGTACCGGAAAGGAAATCCATTACTGAACGGAAATTGAAGTCGGATCGAAAGCGGATCAGGTCGCCATGGTTGCCATAGCCATACTGAACTTGCAGCAAGCGGCTAAAACCCACCCCCAGATAGGCATTGTTGACTCGTTCACCATCTGCTTCGGAAAAGTCGTCCCGGCTGTCGGGGCGCAAGGGGGAATCACCAAATTTCTTGCTGGCGACGCCTCCGTTCAGGGCCACACTGGTGTAATTGGCATCGACAAAAAAGCCGGTGTCGATATCTTCGGTGGGATCGACACGACCCACCGAGAACACGGTGCCGCGGATCAGTGTGACGCCGCTGTAGCGTTCCTCTGCCTGGGCGGTGCTGCTCAGCACTGCCAGTGTTGCCATTGTGGTTATTATTTTTTTCATGGGTATCCCTCCGTGATCAAGCCGCCATTATGCCTACAGTCTGTAGGGGTTTCACCATTAGCGGAGTGCAATGGCCTGTTTGGCTAATCCTGGGGTTGAGGGATTAAAGCGCGCGTGCCAGACACCATACCCTGACCGAGGCGGCGCCTGCTGTAAGCAGGGCCCGGCTGGCTTCCCGGGCGGTCGCGCCTGTGGTCATCACGTCATCGACCAGAATCAGGTGCTTGCCTCGTACATCCGACTGGCAACGGAAGGCCTTACGCAGATTACGCTGGCGTTGGTGACGTGTCAGGCCTTGCTGATGCGGGGTAGCGCGACAGCGCTTCAGGGCCGGTACCACCGGGCGCTGCCAGTGGCGACTGAGCAGCTGGGCCAGTCGCTCACTCTGGTCAAACCCCCTGCGCCAGCGGCGCAACCAATGCACGGGCAGTGGGCAAATCAGGTCACTGTCAGGCCATGGGAGCGGGGCGTCAGAGAGAAGCTGTTGCAAGGCCCGTTCGTTGACGAGTTTGCCGTGATATTTGAACCCCTGAATCAACATGTCCAGCGGGAACTGATAGGGGTAGAGCGCGGTGCTGGAGGCGAAGTCAGGTGGGCGACGGATGCAGCGGCCGCACAGCGGGGGCGCCTCGGAGATGGCTGGGGCGGCGCTAAATGGCAGGCCGCAGCGACATTGGTTGTTGGGGAGGGGCTGCAGAAGGGTCAGGCAGTGGCTGCAGAGTGGCTGGTCATCTCTGATACCGCAAAGCAAGCAGGGCACGGACTGGTTAAATAATGTGCTGCAGTAAACTTTTGTTGCTGCTGCGAGGTTGACAGGTGGCATGCTGCTCCCTAGCCTTCTAGGCACGAATCAAGGAGACAAGCATGCCCGCCACCGCCAGCACCGCCCAAGAGTCCCAGTCTCAAATCGCTGTACGCCATGACTGGAAACGTAGTGAGATCGAAGCCCTGTTTGCGCTTCCGTTCAACGATCTGCTGTTCAAGGCTGCCACGGTACACCGGGCCTTTTTCGATCCCAATGCGGTGCAGGTGAGTACCTTGCTGTCCATCAAGACGGGGGCCTGCCCGGAAGACTGCAAGTACTGCTCCCAGTCCGGTCACTACAACACCGAGCTGGAAAAGGAAAAGCTGCTGGAAGTGGCGCGGGTAGTGGAAGAGGCCAGGGCGGCCCGTGACAAGGGGGCCTCGCGCTTCTGTATGGGGGCCGCCTGGCGCAGTCCCCGTGACCGCGACATGCCGTTCGTGCTGGACATGATCCGCCAGGTGAAAGGGCTTGGCATGGAAACCTGCATGACCCTGGGTATGCTCGACAAGGGCCAGGCCGAAGCGTTGGCGGACGCGGGCCTCGATTACTACAACCACAACCTGGATACCTCCCCGGAGTACTACGGCAAGGTGATCACCACCCGCACCTACAATGACCGGCTGAGCACGTTGTCCAATGTGCGTGATGCCGGCATGAAAGTGTGCTGTGGCGGTATCGTGGGCATGGGCGAAGAGCGGGACGATCGCGTGGGCTTGCTGCAGCAGCTGGCTAACCTGCCCCACCATCCGGAATCCGTGCCGATTAACATGTTGGTAAAGATCGAAGGCACGCCGCTGGCTGACGTGGATGACCTGGATCCGTTCGAGTTCGTGCGCACGGTGGCTGTGGCGCGGATTCTGATGCCGGAATCCTATGTACGGCTGTCTGCCGGCCGTCAGGAAATGAATGATGAAGCGCAGGCGCTTTGCTTCATGGCCGGTGCCAATTCGATCTTCTATGGCGAGCGTCTGTTGACCACCGATAATCCTGAAGCCAATCACGACCAGCAGTTGTTCAAGCGCTTGGGCATCCATCCGCTGGATCCCCGCCATGAGGCGTCCGATGAGGCCCATGAAGAAGCCATTAAGGCGCAGGTGGCCGAGCAGCAGGCAGAAGACGCCGGGCTGTTTTACAACGCCATGGACAAGCGTGCTGCCAAGCATGTGCTGGACAAGGACACCGGTCGACCCGCAACCACCGAGCATTAAGGCTGATGGGCTTCGACCTGGCCACGGATCTGGCGGCTCGCCGCCGCCAGCATCGTTTGCGCCAACCCCTCGTTATGGACGGCCCCTGTGGCCGTCATGCGTGTTTGCAGGGGCAGCAATTCCTGAACTTCTGCAGTAACGATTACCTGGGGCTGGCCAACGACCCCGAGGTCATTGCCGCTTTTCAGAACGCGGCCAGGGAATGGGGCGTGGGTAGCGGAGCCTCCCATCTGGTGTGCGGGCATCAGCGTCCACATCAGGACCTGGAAGAGGCTCTGGCGGCCCACACCGGTCGTCAACGTGCCCTGTTATTTTCCACCGGTTACATGGCCAATATGGGCGTCATGTCTGCACTGCTTGGCAAGGGGGACGCGGTATTCGAAGACCGGCTCAATCATGCCTCCCTGCTGGATGGCGGCCTGTTGAGTGGCGCCCGCTTTCGTCGCTTTGCCCACAACGATGCCGACGCGTTGACCCGTCAGCTGCAACGTAGCGAGGCACGTCGCAAACTGGTGGTGGCTGATGGTGTGTTCAGCATGGATGGCGATGAAGCTCCTCTGTCTGCCTATGCCGAGGCCTGCGAAGCCAATGATGCCTGGCTGATGGTGGATGATGCCCATGGCATTGGCGTGCTTGATGACAAGGGGCGGGGCTCTCTGTTTGCCCAAGGCGTTAACGAGCGCACCCAGATACTCATGGGCACCCTGGGTAAAGGGCTGGGGACCGCTGGCGCCTTTGTGGCGGGTAGCCATGAATTGATTGAAACGCTGATCCAGTTTGCCCGCACCTTTATTTACACCACCGCCATGCCGGCGGCCGTTGCGGCCGCCACGCTGGTCAGTCTGGAGAAGTCCCGTCAGGACAACTGGCGCCGGGAGAAACTGGCCGCGCTGATTGCCCGTTTTCGTGCCGGGGCCGTCGAACGGGGGTACACCCTGATGGCCTCACAAACTCCGATCCAGCCGATACTGATTGGCAGTGATGCCGACGCCATGGCGCTGAGTTCAGCCTTGCGGGAAAAGGGTTTCCTGATCACCGCGATCCGCCCACCTACGGTACCGGAAGGCGAAGCGCGGTTACGGGTGACGTTGTCTGCTGCCCATGAGCAGGCGGATGTGGATGCGTTGCTGGCGGCGCTGGAACAGTGCGTCCGGATCCTGCCTGATGCATGAAGCCTCACTTGCTTCGCGATGGCGTGCATGGCGAACAAAAGTGTTTTTGAATTGTTAAGTGCCTGACGTGCGGTGTCAGGCGTCGTGTGAGACAGGATAGATATGCCCAAGTTGATCCCCTTCCATAACACCTACAAGGCGACCGGTGTGGATGATGCCACTGCGCAGGACATCATTCTGATCCACGGTTGGGGGCTACATGCCATCGTCTTTGATGACATCGTGCCGGCCTTGCTGGAGCGCTTTCGGGTGACCGTGGTGGATTTGCCCGGCATGGGGCAGAGTCCGCTGCCCGGTGCGGACTACACCCTGGACTTTCTCGCCGATCAGGTGCTGGCGATCATGCCCGAGACTGCCCATGTGCTGGGCTGGTCGCTGGGGGGGCTGG
This sequence comes from Alcanivorax sediminis, assembly GCF_009601165.1. Taxonomy (NCBI): domain Bacteria; kingdom Pseudomonadati; phylum Pseudomonadota; class Gammaproteobacteria; order Oceanospirillales; family Alcanivoracaceae; genus Alcanivorax; species Alcanivorax sediminis. The sequence continues at coordinate 1,319,099 of NZ_WIRE01000001.1, forward strand.
TGGCGATGGCCATGGCGGCGAAAGCGCCGGCAAGGGTGTTGTCGGTGGTGACGGTCGCCACCTCGCCGCGTTTTACCTCCGGCGATGGTTGGGACACGGCCATGAACCCGGAGATTCTCGAGAAATTTGCGGAAATGTTTGATGAGGACCATGAAGGCACCCTGGTGCGCTTCCTGGCCCTGAACTGCAAGGGCAGTGCGGCCATGCGTGACGATACTGCGCGCCTCAAGGAGATTCTCTACTTCTGCGGATTGCCCGCGCCGAAAGCATTACGTGGCGGCCTGGATATTCTTCGCGATGCGGATCTTCGTGCGGTGTTGCCCGCCTTGCCCATGCCGGTGCTGATGGTGTTTGGCGAGCATGATCATATTGTTCCTGCTGCGGCCATGGCTGCCAGCGAAGCATTGATCAACACCGGTCGCACGGCCCTGATCGAGCAGGTGGCCCATGTGCCTTTCCTGTCTGCGCCGGAGACCTTTACCCAGGCTGTTTATGACTTCTATCGCGAGCATCAACTGGTTGGCTGACATGAGCAATCCGACCCCGGACAAGGGCGCGGTCAGCGATCATTTCAGTCGCGCGGCGCGCAGCTATGACGAGCATGCGATCCTGCAGCTGGCTGTCGGTCGTTCACTGGTGCAGCGCTTGCCCAATACCTTGCCTGTTCCGGCGGCGCTCGATCTTGGCTGTGCCACCGCTCCCTTTGCGCGCGCCCAGCAGCAGGCTCTGCCGGAAGTGCACTGGCAGGCTGTGGATTTGTCCCGTGCCATGTTGGCGGAAGCATCCGCGCGTGGTCGCCTTAGTGCGCATTACCAGCCTCTGTGTGCCGATGCGGAACAGCTTCCACTGGCAGAGGCCAGTCAGGGCCTGGTGTTTAGTTGCTTCGCCTTGCAGTGGTGTGATCCGCAGGCGGTGCTGGACGAAATCGCCCGGGTGTTGGCGCCCGGTGGGCGACTGTTGCTGGCGGTCCCGCTGCGTGGCTCGCTGCGGGAGTTGCAACAAAGCTGGCAGGCGGTCAATCACCGTCCCCATGTGAATGCACTGCCCTCCCTTCGCGATTGGCAAGACGCGGCGCTCAAGGCCGGTTTCGCTGATGCGCAATTGCAGCAGCAGGTGATGGTGGAGTATTACCCATCGGTCAAAGCCATTGCCCGCCGCCTCAAAGCCACCGGGGCAGACCATGTGAGTGGCGCCTCCGGCCTGACGGGCAAGAACGCCTGGCAGGCCATGGTGGCCGAGTACGAGAGCCAGCGAACCGATCAGGGCTTGCCACTGACGTGGAATGTACTGTTTGTGGAAGCGGAAAAATACTGAGCTACGAGCTACGCTTGATTGGAAAGGAAAATCCCAAACGTTTCCTGGTTTGGGGTTAATGGAAAAGCCTTCCAACTCGTCGAGTTCGGCGACCCGCAGAGTCTGATGCCTCTGTAGGAGCTATGCTTGCATGGCGATCCGAGCCCAGGCGAGGTGGAGATTCCAGAGCGTATGGAATCAACCGAATGGCGAACATGCCCCTGCAAAACGACGAAGCTGCAGATTCAAAGGTACCCAATGGAAAACCAGAAACCCCCACTCCCCGCCCTGAAAGGCATCTTCTTCGTCACTGGCACCGACACTGAAGTCGGCAAGACCTGGGTCAGCTGTCGCTTGCTGGAACGGGCTCAGGAAGCGGGGTTGAGTTGTTATGGGCTTAAGCCTGTGGCGGCAGGGTGCGAGGAAACCGCTGAAGGGTGGCGCAACGATGATGCCCTGCAACTGATGGCGGCCAGTTCCGTGAAGCTACCCTATGAGCTGGTGAACCCGGTGGCATTAAAAGCGCCGGTTGCGCCCCATATTGCAGCGCAACAGGAAGGCAAAGTGGTAACGCTGGCGAGACTCACCGGGTATGTGCGTGGTGCGCTGAATGCCCACCCTGCCGACCTGATCTTGATCGAAGGTGCGGGGGGCTGGCGAGTGCCGCTGAATGATCGCGAAATGCTCTCTGCACTGGCGAAGGAACTGGATGTGCCGGTGATTCAAGTGGTGGGCATGAAGCTGGGCTGCATCAACCATGCCTTGCTGACCGCCGAGGCGATCCAGAAGGATGGCCTGCGTTACGCAGGTACCATGGCCAACAGAGGAGGGGCGAACTGTTTTGGGACGATGGATGCGCAGGAGGAAAACCTGCTGACATTGCGCCAGCATTTGCCAGGGGCATTTGCCATCCTCTGATCCGATACCGATTTTTCGAGTGCCTTTTTTCGCCATGAATTCATGCGCTTGTCACCTTTAACTGGGTGGTTACAGGAAGAAACATAGCACTACAGTCCCACCACTCAAGCTCCACTGTACGGGTGCAATTTCCTGCCTAATCTTGGCTGGCCGTTCAACGTGAACGGCTTTCAATATTCAGGGGGAATGCATGGACAGCAAACGACGGGTTGTCATTCAGGCGCTGGGTGCCGGAGGTACATTGGCATTGGCAGGCTGTGGTGGTGGCAGCAGCTCATCCGTAGCAACGAACAATTCTTCTACACCGACACCCACGCCGAACCTTCCCGAGGAGCAGCCAGAAACCGCTGCACCGAAAGTGAGTTTTGTGCATGGCGTTGCCTCTGGAGACCCGCTGTCAGACCGGGTGATTCTCTGGACCCGGGTCACCCCGGAACAAGAAGGTGACATCCCGGTTCGGCTGACGGTGGCCGCCGATCAGGCCATGTCGCAACCCGTGGCGGTTTACACCACTACCGCCAGTGCCGCTGGCGATTATTGCGTCAAGATCGATGCAGACGGTCTTCAGGCAGATCGCTGGTATTACTACCAGTTCGCTGTGGGAGATCAGACCTCGCCTGTCGGCCGCACGCGTACCTTCCCTGCCTCCTCGGACTTTATGGATCGCGCCCGTTTTGCGGTGGTGTCCTGCGCCAACTACCCCTTCGGCTTCTTCTCTGTTTATCGGGCCGTTGCGGAGCGCTCTGATCTGGATTTCGTTGTGCACCTGGGGGACTACCTGTACGAATACGGCCCGGGTGAATACGGGGATTTTCCCGAGCGGGATCCGTTGCCTCCCCAGGAAATGGTTTCACTGGCCGACTACCGTGCGCGCCATGCCCAGTACAAGACGGATGAAGACCTTCAAGCGGTCCACCAGCAGTTCCCGATGATTGCGGTTTGGGATGACCACGAATCCACAGACAACAGTTATCGCGACGGGGCTGAGAATCACCAACCCCTGACGGAGGGCGACTGGCAAACCCGCAAGGCGGTTTCCCAGCAGGCATATTTTGAGTGGCTGCCGATCCGGCCTCGCGAACCCGGCAACTTCAGTGTGATCTATCGTCAATTCCAGTTTGGTGACCTGATCGACCTGACCATGCTGGATACCCGTCTTGAGGGACGTGATGAGCAACTGACAGTGCCGCTGGATCCTGCCCGCAATAGTGAAGACCGGCACTTGATCAGTGCTGAGCAAATGGATTTCCTGCTGGGCTCCCTGACCCGGTCCACGGCTCATTGGCGCTTCATTGGTCAGCAGGTGATGTTTGGGCAACTCAACATCGCAGAGTTGCCTGCGCTCACGGAAGATCAGGCGCAGCTGCGCAGTAACCTGTCCGCTATCAATATGGATCAGTGGGATGGCTATGCGGCGGATCGACTGAAGATTCTCAACCATATCGATGACAACCATATCGACAATGTGGTGGTCCTGACCGGAGACATTCATACCTCCTGGGCGAGTGAAATCTATCGCAATCCGTCGACGTTACTGGGTGATCTATTCGATAAACCGTTGGCGGCGGAGTTTGTGACCCCGGCGGTGACCAGTCCGGGCTTCCCGGATGGGGCTGCCGAGCTGGCCGGTATCCTGATTCCGGTAGCCAACCCGCACATCCGTTATGTGGAAGCCAAATCACGAGGCTTCATTCTGGTGGATGTGACCCGCGCCCGGGCCCAGGCGGAGTTCTATTACGTGCAGAGCATCGAGTCCTATGACCTGCGTGGCCAGATCGATAACAGCAAGACCAAGGTGGTGGCGGTGAACAGTGGCGACAGCCGCATTATCGAGGATGGGCCGGTCTCACGCCCGCGCACCCTGCGAACCGCCTTTAATCATCCACCCCTTCCCCTGAATGCCGTGACCGGTAAAGAGGTATTGTCATGATCTCCCCCTGGAAAATTCTGCCGCTGGTAGCGGCGATCACGCTGGCTGCCTGTGGTGGCGACAGTGGTAGCACGTCCACGGCCGCCGCGCCTTCTGACAATACGGCGACCCCGAACATCCCGGATGTGGGTGATGGGGGCAGTGATGGTGGGGCTGGCAATCCTCCTGCTGCCCTGCGCTTTATTGTGATTGGTGATTCTGGTTCCGGCTCTGAAGGGCAGTACGCCGTGGGTAATGCCATCGCGGAAGTGTGCCAGCAGAAGGATGAATTTGTCGGCGACATGGCTTTCCCCGGCTGTGACCTGGTGGTTGGCCTGGGTGACAACATCTATGAGTCTGGTGTGACCAGCGTGGATGACCCCCAGTTTGAAGAGAAATTCGAGAAGCCGTTCGAGCCGGTGCAGCTGCCGTTCTACATGGTATTGGGCAACCATGACAACACCGCCTACGTGGGGGGGGATGGTGCGGGGAATGCCCGTGGGGAGTTCCAGGTTGACTACACCTACTTCGACGGCAAACTCTCCAGCCGCTGGAACATGCCGGATCGGTACTACCAGCACAGCGCAGGCATGACGACCACGAACCCTCGTCCGCTGGTGGACTTTTTTGCGCTGGACTCCAACCCCATCGCTGGCGGTTTTGCCGATCCGGATCTGGCGTATGCCTATCACACCTACGGGATTGATCAGCGCAACTGGGCCGTGAATGCCCTTGGCAGTTCTGATGCCGTATTCAAGATTGCCATGTCACACCACCCCTACCTGTCCAATGGCTCCCATGGCAATGCAGGAAACTATGATGGTGTCCCCAGTGAGCTGCTGCCGGTACTGGCCGGTGAGCGCTGGAAAGCCTTTATGGAAGAAGCCGTGTGTGACCAGGCGGACTTTCTGTTTGCCGGCCATGATCATGACTTGCAAGTGTTGAACGCGGTGCCGTCCTGTGGCCGTACCGAGTTTGTGGTCAGCGGTGCGGCAGGCAAGACCCGCTCTCTGGCAGACACCGAGCGGAACGCGGCGCGCTATCAGCAGGGCGACACCTATGGATTCTTCTGGATGAAGGCCATTGAGGCAGACCCTGCGACCATGACTCCGGCCAAACTGTGCGTGGAAGCGTACACCGTGGATCCGCAAGTCGAAGGGTTGGGGGTTATTGCCAATGGCGAATTACAGCCAGCATTCACCCACTGCTTTGAAAAGCAGATGATGACCATGATGACGGCAGGCAATGACTTTTCCGGTCAGGCACTTGGCGGTTATGCCTTGCCGCTGCCGTTGCCGGAAGGCTTTGATGCCAACTTCACGGGCCCCCTCAAGGAACTGCGTGAGACCCTGGTGTCAGGCTTTACCGAAGCCGGAGCCGGGTTGCCGGAAGAGCAGCGTCAGGTGTTCGACCAGTTGTTGGCCGGTAGCGACATCCTGTTCAACGCGCTGGACGCGGCCACCGCTGCAATCCTGTCCGGTGATAGCAGTGAGATGAACCAGTCCATCGAGGCGGTGCTGGCGGGTGCTGAGCAGTTGCAGGCCATCGATACCCGTGGTTTGCCTGAGCCCTTTAATCAGTTGGGCGGCGCCTTTGATGCTTTTGCGGCCGGTTTCGGCAACGGTGGCTTCGAGCCAGGGGAAGGCGATACTACTGCGGACATCGCTTTTATTGCGGCGCCACTGGTGGAGTTGGCCCGCAACCTGGACAACATCGTCGATGGTATCGATGAGCAGGTGCCTGAAGACGTGCCGGTACTTGCCGGCCTGACCACCGTGCTATCCACAGTAACCCTGGGGCTGGCCAATACTCTGGAGCAGCTGGTGTTGCTGGATACGTCTGCCACCGGTGAGCAGCTGATCGGTACAGTTGCGGCCACGCTGGAGCAGCTGGTCGAAGATGTGCTCTGGCTGAACCAGATCCCGGGCGCCGAAGACTTTGCCACTCTGCCTGGGGATGGTCTTTCATCCCTCCTGCTGATCGTCGTGCGCGAAGTGACCGAGCAGCTTGATGAGCGTGTCCTCAACCCACTGGATCCGCTGCTGGATCTGCTCTCGCCCATTACCGGTTTGCTGGTGGGATTGCTGGATCTGCTCTGAACAGCGCCTGCCTGAACGGAAGGCCGCAAGGGAAACCCTGCGGCCTTTTGGGTATTGGCTCTGATTTGCCGCGTGCGTATGGCGAGTGCGTAGCGACTTACTTGCAGGAAGCCGTGCTTGTATGGGGGGCGAGCGGGAGAGAGCGTTCCATAAAAAGGCCGCCCCCACATTATGGGGGCGGCCCGGCGGTCTTCTTTACTCGCAGCGCCATTCTGCGTTGTTGCAGGATGGCGACGGGGTCAGGCGTCTCTTTCGATCAACCACTCCGCAATCCTGCCCCAGCTCTGGCTCTGAGCGGTGGTGCTGCCGAGAATGCCCATGTGGCCACCGTCGATGGTGATGAAGGTCTTGTCCTTGCTGCGGATCAGGGCGTCCATGGCATGGCTGCAGTCCCGGGTGACAATAGGATCGTTGGCGCCGGTGACGTTGAGTACATTGGCGGTCACATTGCTCAGGTGGGCCTGACTGTTTTCCATGGGCAGGTTGCCCTTGGCCACCACGTTATCTGTCCACAGGTAACGAACGATGTCCTGAATCACCCCGCCGGGGTAGGCCACCATGTCATCGAGAAAAGCACCATTGGTTGCATGGGCGGTGACAAATTCGCGGTCGTGCAGGTTCTTCACCAGGTTCATGTAGCCCTGCAGACTGCCCACCGGGTTGGTGAGTTTGAAGGCCAGGCTGTTCATCCAGCCCGGTGAGCGCAGGAAGCGGGCAGGGACATCGTGAATGCGCAGACCGGTATTGCTGCGGATCCATTTGGCCTGACGGCTGAGGCGGCGGTACTGGGCGCCAAGGGCCCCGTTGCGGTGATAGTCGCAGGGAGTGCCGACCAGTACCAGATTCTTGATATCCGGGTCTTTGCCCAATGCGGTGTAGCACAGGCTGAACAGTCCGCCAAAGCTCCATCCGTGCAGGCTCAGCTGCTGCTGGCCACTGTGCTTGCGCACCTGTACCAGCATCTTGGGCAGGTAGTCGGCGAAGTAACTGCTCAGGGCCAGATGGTTGTGGTACTTGCCGGGGCGTCCCCAGTCCACCATGTAGAGTTCGAACCCGCGGGCACGCAGGTAGCGCACGAGGCTGCGCTGCGGGAACAGGTCATAGATCAGCATGTTGACTGCCAAGGGGGCGACCAGCACCAGCGGCGTACGCTGTGCAGCCTGACTCACCGGCATGATGGTGCCGTCGCTGAGCGGGATGGCTTTTTCCTGCAGCGGCGGGTAGTAGCGCAGCTTGACCAGCCCGTCATCATAAAGCGTGTCGAAGGGCGTCTGTTCCGCCTGGCTCAATGCATCAGAGGCAAACAGGCGGGCGCGGCCATTTTGCAGGCGATGGCGCCAGGGGCGAGTCTTCTGTTGCAGGGCTTCTGTCAGCATGGTCATACACACCGGCGTAATGATTCGGTCGGCCATTGTAAGCAAGTTGAACGGGTTCACAGTTGCCGTACGGACGTACCTTGATGTCGTCGGGGATACCCGCTTTCGCGACGGTCATTGCCGAAAAGCGGGGGAAAGGGTAGGGGCGGGGTAAACGACGTCGGCCTAAACGTAGCTGCCCAGCTTGCCTTTGACGCGCACAACGGAACCGGCCTTTAGCTCGCTCTCAAAGCCTGCCTTGCCTTCCGGGAACAGTAGCACCACGGTGGAGCCGAGCAGGAAACGGCCAAGCTCATCCCCTTTTTGCAGGGTTATCGGCTGGGTCCGCTGGTAATCAGTGGTCTGTACCTCGCGGGGGAGGGGGCAAACCTGACCGGAGAACACGGTTTCAATGCCAGCGACGATCATGGCGCCCACCAGAATCACCGCCATGGGGCCGTTGTCGGTGTCGAAGATACACACCAGCCGCTCGTTTCGGGCAAACAGGTTGGGCACGCCGTTGGCCGTGGCCTCATTGACCGAGAACAGGTCGCCGGGCACGTAGCGGGTTTCGCGCAGGGTGCCGGTGAAGGGCATATGCACGCGATGGTAGTCCCGCGGTGACAGATAGATGGTGGCGAACTGGCCGTTAGTGAATTCACTGGCCAGGGCACTGTCGCCGCCCACCAGATCATACAGGGAGTAATCGTGGCCCTTGGCCTGGAATACCTGGTTGGCGCGAATGGCGCCCAGCTGGCTGACGGCACCATCGGCCGGGCTGGCAATATCGTTCACCGCGTCCGCTTCCAGCGGGCGGGCATCCGCTTTCAGGGCCCGGGTAAAGAAGGCATTGAAGGTGGGGAACTGATCCGGATCCTGAATCTCTGCCTCGTCCAGGCGGATATCAAAACGCTTCATGAACTGGTTGATGAAGGTGGTCTTGATCCAGGGCACTTCACTGCGCGCCAGCATGCCCACCAGGCGGGAAAGTCCGTGTTGGGGAATCAGGTACTGCAGGGTTACAAAAAGCTTGTCACGTAGGTTCAAGGTGTTGTCCTTGCTGTGCTGTCGGTTGGCCATGTGCCGGTTGATCAGGGGTTGGGCTTTTCTGCCGGAGTATCCGGGTGGTTGCCCCACTCAGCCCAGGAGCCGGCATAGCCACGCACCCGTGGGTAACCAAGGATCTTGGCTACCAGCCAGGAGAAGCTGGAACGGTGATGGGTCTGGCAATGGCAGATCACTTCCTTGTCCGGAGTAATCCCGCGGGCTTCCAGTTCGGCACGAATATCATCCAGTGGTCGTAAACGCAGGTTGTTACTGCGATCCATGGCTTCAGTCCACTCGTAGTGGATGGCGCCGGGAATGTGTCCGGCCTTTTGGGCAAAGGCGCGCACCCCTGCGTACTCCTCTTCGGAACGGGAGTCCCACAGTGCCAGGTCGGTATCCTGATAATGGGCGAGCAGATACGCCAGATCCACTTCGGTCTGCGGGTCATGTTCACCCACCTCATAGTCACTGGGCACTGGCTCTGGCGACTCGCTGCTGGTGGGCAAACCTTCCGAGAGCCAGGCATGAATGCCACCATTCAAGTAGCTGTAGTGCTTGTGACCAATAGCGTCCAGCGTCCACAGAAGGCGTCCGGCCCAGCCGCCGCCTTCATCATCGTAAGCGACAACGTGGGTGTCTGGAGTCAGCCCGAGGCTGGAAAACAGATCGCTGAGTGCGTCGTCACTGGGGATCATGCCGGGCGCTGGCTGCGCGCCACTCTGCAGTCGCTTGAAATCCAGATGAATGGCGCCGGGCACATGGGCCTGCACATAGATGGTCGGCTTGCCGAGATCGATGATCAGCAGCTTGTCATCATCAAGGTGCTTGGCGAGTTCTGAGGGTTCGAGCAGAAGAGGCAGCATGGGAGATCAGTTAACAGTTAACAGTGAATAGTGAACAGCGAAAACAATTCATCGCCATCAGCGTCAGGGGACATTGTCCCTTATTCGCTGTTAACTGTTAACTGTTCACTTTTCACTGGTACCTCTCTCGCCCTTCTTCATCCAGCGTGTCGGCGATCTGGTAAAAGTTGTCCAGTCGCTCTTCGCTGATGGCGCCGCTCTCGGCGGCTTCGAGGAAGGCGCAGCCGGGCTCGTTGCGATGGGAGCAGTTGCGGAATTTGCAGTGTCCTGCCAGTTCGGAAAGCTCCCGGTAGCCGTGAAGCAGCTCGTCCTCGCTGATGTGCCAGAGGCCGAATTCACGGATACCGGGTGAGTCGATCAGCTCGCCGCCGGTGGGCAGGTGGAACAGGCGGGCGGTCACCGTGGTGTGCTGGCCCAGCCCGGAATTGGCGGACAGATCACCCACATCCAGTTCGGCCTCGGGCAGCACTGCATTCACCAGTGAGGACTTGCCGACCCCGGATTGCCCGACGAATACGCTGATCTTTCCCTTCAGGGCGTCATGCAGCGGGGCCAGCCCCTCAGGTTCATGGGCGCTCAGCTCCATCACCGGATAACCCAGCTGTTCATACATGGCTTTCATGTCATCAATAAAGGGGCGAAGCGCTTCGTCGATCAGGTCGGCCTTGTTGAGTACCAGTGTTGCCGGGATTTCGGAGAGCTCTGCCGCCACCAGGTAGCGATCCAGCAGGGTGCTGGACGGGGTGGGCAGGGGGGCAAATACCACCAGCATCTGCTCTACGTTGGCCGCCACCGGCTTGAGGTTGCCGTAGGGATCCGGGCGCTTGAGCACGGTTTCGCGAGGCTCGATAGCCACCACCACGCCGAGGCCTTCGCTTTTAGGGGGCTGCCAAATCACCCGGTCGCCCACCACCAGTTGTTCCAGCGTGGCGCGGAAGTGGCAGCGCCGGCTTTCGCCATCAGGGCTTTCCACCTGCACCTGTTGGCCAAAGTGCGCGGTGATGATGCCGATCTGCTCGTCGCCCAGATCGTCGGCAACCAGCTCTTCAAGCTGCTCATTACGTTTCTGGGCGCGCTCGCGCTTTTCCGCCTGGATCTTTTCGATACGCCAGCGCTGACGACGATTGAGGTTACGTTTGGCCAAGGTGAGGGTTTCATTCCGATATTGAGTTTGGGCCATGCTACCATGGCCTCCATCACCCGCGTAGCGAAGAGATGAGCCTGCCCATGACCGACAAGCGCAACAATCTGATCTGGATCGATCTGGAAATGACCGGCCTGAGCCCGGAAAACGATCGCATCATTGAAATTGCCACTATCGTCACGGACTCCCAGCTCAATGTGCTGGCGGAAGGGCCGGTGCTGGCGGTGCATCAGAGTGATGAGCTGCTGGACGCCATGGACGAGTGGAACACCGAGCATCACAACAATTCCGGGCTGGTGAAGCGGGTGCAGGAAAGCCGCATCAGTGAGATGCAGGCCCAGGCCCAGACCATCGACTTCCTGCGTGAGTACGTGGAGCCGGGCATGTCACCCATGTGTGGCAACAGCATCTGCCAGGACCGCCGGTTCCTGGCCAACTACATGCAGGAGCTGGAAGCCTATTTCCACTACCGCAATCTGGATGTGTCAACGCTCAAGGAACTGGCGCGGCGCTGGAAACCGGAAATCCTGGAAGGGTTCAAGAAGGAAGGCAAACACCTGGCGTTGGACGACATTCGCGAATCCATCGCCGAGCTGCAGTATTACCGTGAGCATTTTATTGACGCCTGAATAGCAGTTGCGAGTGACGAGTTTCGAGTGGCGAAAACCTGAAACATCGAAGCAATCGGGTTTTGACTTTCGAAACTCGTTACTCGTAACTATTTTCTATGCTGTTCCAGCGCCCACTGCACATGTTCCCGCACGGTCTCGTCCGGATATTCCCGCCTTTCATTGAGAGCCTGGATCACGTCTTCTGACGTGGGGGCATTGCCCAGCGCTACTGCGATATTCCTTAGCCACTTGGCATAGCCCGCCCGGCGAATGGCTGAACCGGCGGTTCGCTCAAGAAACTCATCTTCACTCCATCCAAACAGCGTCGCCAGATCACTGTCACCCAGCCCATGGCGGGGGTGGAAGTCGGTTTCGCCGGTGTGCTGGGCGAAACGATTCCAGGGGCACATCAGCTGGCAGTCATCGCAGCCGAAGATACGATTGCCGATACCGGGACGGAGGTCTTTCGGGATGCTGCCGTCGTGCTCAATGGTCAGGTAGGAAATGCAGCGGCGAGCGTCCAGTTGGTAGGGCGCGACGATGGCATCGGTGGGGCATACCGTGATACAGGCCCTGCACTTGCCGCAGTGATCTTCACCGGGCTGATCCACCGGCAGGGGGATGTCAGTGTAGATTTCGCCGAGAAAAAACCAGCTGCCGGCCTCGCGATTCAGAACGAGTGTGTGCTTTCCCTGCCAGCCAAGCCCGGCCTTGGCGGCCAGTGGTTTTTCCATCACCGGTGCGCTGTCCACAAAGGCCCGGGCCAGCTCGCTGTCGCCGACTTCTGCGCGGATTCTTGCCGCCAGGGTGGCCAGCCGTTTGCGAATCAGTTTGTGGTAGTCACGGCCCAGGGCATAGCGGGAGACGTACGCCTTGTCTTTCGCCTGCAGCATCTTCACAGGTGCCGTGTCCGGTGGCAGGTAGTCCATGCGGGCGGAAATGACCCGCAGGGTGCCTGGCTCCAGCTCCTCAGGGCGGAAACGCTTGTTGCCGTGGGCTGCCATCCATGCCATTTGCCCCTGATAGCCTTTCGCCAGCCAGGCTTTCAGGTCAGCTTCTGCGGCAGAGAGGTCGGTGTCGGCAATACCAATCTGCTGGAAGCCGAGTTCACGGCCCCATTGCTGGATTCTTTCCTTCAGCTGATGCAGATCCATGGGTTTCTGAACGGCCCGGTCCCGTGGGTATAATGCGGAAAATACACACGGCGCAGATTTTTGAACGGCGCCATGCTACGTCAGAGGCGAAGGGTAACATGACAGCACTGCCAACCGCGCTTTATACCGCTGCACAAACCCGTGAGCTGGATCGGCTGGCCATTGCGGCAGGAACACCGGGAGCGGCGCTGATGCAGCGGGCCGGTCAGGCTGCTTTCAACGCCCTGTGTGAGCGCTGGCCGGAGGCGCGACACATTGCGGTGCTGTGTGGCGGTGGCAACAACGGCGGCGATGGCTATGTGGTGGCGGCGCTGGCCCACGATGCCGGGTTGCAGCCTCGCATTCACTTTCTCAAATCCCCCGACTCACTCTCCGGGGATGCCTTGACCATGGCGGAGCGCTGCCGGGCATTGCACATTCCCATGCAGCCACTGTCTGTGGAGGCGCTGCCGGTGCAGGCCGATGTGCTGGTGGACGGCCTGTTCGGCACCGGTCTGTCAGCGTCGCTTAGTGATGAGGCGGCCCGTGTGCTGACGGCCCTGGATGCGCTGATCGTGCCCCGGCTGGCACTGGATATTCCCTCCGGACTCAGCGCGGACACCGGCATGCCGTTGGGGGCCGTGCTGCGGGCGGATTTGACCTGTACCTTTATTGGTCTCAAGCGTGGTTTGCTGACCGGGCAGGGGCCCGTGTACACCGGCGAGTTGCAGTTTGCCGATCTGCAGGTGCCGCGGGATGTCTACCAGCAGGTGCCCGCAGATTGTCTTGTTCCCACCCCAACGGCGCTGTTGGCCAGCCTGCCGCCCCGGCGTCTGGATGGCCACAAGGGGCGTTACGGTCATGTGCTGGTCATCGGCGGTGACCATGGCTTTGCCGGTGCGCCGATCATGTCAGCCCAGGCGGCCGCTCGCTGCGGGGCTGGCAAGGTCAGCCTGATCACGCGGCCCGAGCATGTGGTGATGATGATTGCACGCCAACCGGAGGTCATGGCCCGCGGCGTGAACGAACCGGCCCAGGCACAGTCTTTAATAGAAGCGGCTACGGTCATTGCTGTCGGCCCGGGCCTGGGCAGGGATGACTGGGGCAAAGGGCTGCTGGAGTTGGCCATGAGCAGTGGCAAGCCCCTGGTGATGGATGCGGACGCGCTCAACCTGCTCGCCGACATGGATAATGTGGGCGCCGCCGATTGGGTGCTGACCCCGCATCCGGGGGAGGCTGCCCGGTTGCTGAAGGCCGATAGTGCCGCCATCCAGCATGACCGTTTTGCCACCCTGGAAAGTCTGCACGCCCGTTATGGCGGCACGGTGCTTCTGAAGGGGCTTGGTACCCTGGTGCAGGGCGATGCCGGTCGGGCTCTCATCACTGAGGGCAACCCGGGTATGGCCAGTGGCGGCATGGGCGATGTGCTGACCGGTGTCGTCGCGGCCCTGCGCGCTCAGGGCCTAAGCGGGTATGATGCAGCCCGGTTTGGCGCCATGCTGCATGCCCGCGCAGCCGATAGCTGCGCCCGTGATAAAGGTGAGCTCGGCTTGCTGGCCACAGATTTGCTGGAGGCGCTGAGACTGAATTTGAAGATAGAGAGCTTGAAGGTAGAGAGAAACTGAATGAAGGAAAGTCCTGTGCCCGTTGAACAGGTTGATCTGCCGGATGAAGCGGCCACACTGGCGCTGGGGGCGCAACTGGCCCGCCGTTTGCTTCAGGAAACGGCAGACGGCGCCTGTGTCTATTTGCAGGGTGATCTTGGGGCCGGGAAAACCACGCTGGTTCGCGGTATCCTTCGCGGTATGGGGCACGAGGGCGCCGTCAAGAGTCCCACTTACACTATTGTGGAACCCTACGAGCTGGCTGGCGTCAATATTTATCACTTTGACCTGTATCGTCTGGCGGATCCGGAAGAACTGGAGCTGATCGGGATACGGGATTATTTTTCCTCCGGCGACCTTTGCCTGCTGGAGTGGCCGGAACGCGGTGCCGGAGTGGTGCCGAAACCGGATTTGACCATTACACTGGCCGTGGACGGCCACGGAAGAAAAGCGACCCTGGAATGGGCCTATGACACGACGCACTGACAATAAAAATCATCTCCTGCCGGTGCTGCTGATGGTGGCCGGCTGGCTATTCAGTCCCTTGCTGGTGGCAAAAGAAAATATCGACTCGGTGCGTCTGCACCGCGCGCCGGATCACACACGCATCGTGTTCGATCTGCCCGCGCCGGTGGATCACAAACTCGACAAGCTGGCCAACCCGGATCGTATTGTGCTGGATCTGCAGGATGCCAAGCTGGACTTCGACATCAATTCACTGGATTACGCCAGCAGCCCTATCGCCAACATTCGTGTGGGCGAACATGCTGACAAGACCCGTGTCGTTTTCGACATGCGCGAAGGGGTGCGTACCCGCACCAACTTGCTGAAACCCATCGAGCCCCACGGCTGGCGTCTGGTGGTGGATCTGTTTGACAAGTCCCTGACTGACTCGGCCACTACCGCAAGCTCCACGGCTGCCGCGCCAGCACAACAACAGGCCAAGGCACCCGAAGTGAAGAAGACCACCCGGGACCAGCAGCGTCTGATGATCGTGGCGATTGATGCCGGTCATGGGGGAGAAGATCCCGGCGCGCGCGGCCCCAGTGGCACCTGGGAAAAAACCGTGGTGCTGCAGATTGCCAAGAAGCTGGAGAAGTTGATCAATGACCAGGCTGGCATGCGGGCCGTCATGGTGCGGGACGGTGATTACTATGTGCCGCTGGCCGAGCGCCGCAAGATCGCTCGCCAGAAACATCAGGCCGATGTGTTTATCTCCATCCATGCGGATGCCTTCAACGACTCCCGTGCGCATGGGGCCTCGGTGTTTGCGCTTTCCAACCGGGGTGCAACCAGTGCCAAGGCGCGGTTCCTTGCCAAGATTGCCAACGAATCTGACCGTGTTGCCGGGGTCTATGAAGAGGAGGAGGACGATAGCTCACTCCTCAGCGTGCTGGCGGATCTGCAGATGAATGGCTCCATGGCCGGAAGCTTGTATCTGGGGCGGCAAGTGCTGCGAGAAATGGGCAAGGTCACCAAGTTGCACGGTAACCGTGACAAAGTGGAACAGGCTGGTTTTGCGGTGCTAAAAGAGCCGGAAATGGTGTCCATCCTGGTGGAGACAGGCTTTATTTCCAATCCCACGGAAGAGCGTAACCTGCGCTCTTCCGCGCACCAGACCAAACTGGCCAGGGCGGTATTGGCTGGCATCGACGATTACTTCCGCTCCCATCCCGCGCCAAATAGCTGGTACGCCGCCCAGCGTCGTGAGCAGGGTGAGGAGTATCGGATTCAGCCCGGTGATACACTGTCGGAAATTGCTCGCCAGTACAGCGTCACCGAGCAGTCGATCCGTTCTGCCAACGACATTCGTGGCGATCGCATCATGGTGGGTCAGGTGCTGAAAATTCCTCGCTCCTGAAGGCGCCTCTTTCACGCATCACGTTTCACGCTGGTCCCTCAACCGTTTTACAGGGCCAGCGATGAATGACTTCATCAAGGATTTGTTTTGTCCAAGATTCAGCTGCTGGATTCCCGTCTTGCTAACCAGATCGCTGCCGGTGAGGTGGTGGAGCGCCCCGCGTCCGTGCTCAAGGAACTGCTGGAGAACGCCCTCGATGCTGGCTCCGAATCCATCAACGTGGATGTGGAGCAAGGCGGGGTGAAGCTGCTGCGGGTGCGGGATAATGGGCACGGTATCGAGCGGGAGGATCTGCCTCTGGCGTTGTCCCGTCATGCCACCAGCAAGATTCGCGGGCTGGACGATCTTGAGGCCATCGGCACGCTGGGCTTTCGCGGCGAAGCGCTGGCGGCGATCAGTTCGGTATCGCGGCTGACCCTGGCGAGCAATGTGGAAGGTGAAGCGGAAGGCTGGCAGGTTCAGGTGGAGGGGCGCGATATGGCGCCCACGGTCACACCGGCGGGCCATCCCCGTGGCACTACCGTGACCATGCGCGACCTGTTCTTCAATACCCCGGCCCGGCGGCGCTTTCTGCGCACAGAGAAGACGGAATTCAATCACCTTGAGGAAGTGTTTCGCCGCATTGCCCTGAGTGAATTCAATACCGCCTTTCGCTTGACCCATAACCAGAAAGTGATTCATCAGTTACCGGCGGGGCTGGACGATACCCTGCGAGCGGCGCGGGTCGCCAAGTTGTGCGGCAAGGGGTTCATTGAGCAGGCTATCCCGGTGGATGTGGAACGCGACGGCATTCGCCTGCATGGCTGGATGGGCCTGCCCACGTTTTCCCGCTCCCAGGCGGACCTGCAATATTTCTACGTGAATGGCCGGGTTATCCGCGACAAGGTGGTGAATCACGCGGTGCGTCAGGCCTACGCCGATGTGCTCTATCATGGCCGCCATCCGGCCTATGTGCTGTTCCTGGAACTGGACCCGGCCATGGTGGATGTGAACGTGCATCCCACCAAACACGAAGTGCGCTTCCGTGAGCAACGTATGGTGCATGGCTTCCTGTACAGTTCGCTGCATCGTGCTATTGCCGAGGTGCGACCAGGGCAGGAGCAGGCCCCGGCGGTGGTGGAAGACGATCTGTCCATGCCGTTGAGTGAGCCGAGCCAGGGCAGCATGTCCCTGTCTGCGCCGTCAGGTCGTCCGTACACGCCACCCGCCTCCTATGGCAGCGGCTTTGGCTACGGCCAGGGTATGCGTCAGGCCGATGCCTACGGCGCGCTGGTGCAGCGTCAGGTTGAGGATGCCCCTTCAGCCGTGATGCCTCCGGCCAGTGACGATGAAACGGTGCCGCCTCTGGGGTATGCCGTGGCCCAGCTGCACGGCATTTTTATTCTCGCGGAAAACCAGCACGGCATGGTCGTGGTGGACATGCACGCCGCCCATGAGCGAATCACCTACGAGCGCCTCAAGCAAAGCTGGTCCGATGACAAGGTGCGCAGCCAGCCGTTGCTGGTGCCCGTGTCATTGGCCGTTTCCTCGCGGGAAGCGGACTTTGCTGAAGAGCAGCCCGAGGTGTTTTCCCGTCTGGGTTTTGTGGTCGAGCGGGCAGGGCCGGAGACGCTGGTGGTGCGCGAGGTGCCGGCCATGCTGCGCAACAGCGACAGTGAGGCGATGGTGCGTGATGTGCTGTCGGACTTGCTGGCGCAAGGGAGTAGCGAGCGAATTGAACAAAAGCTGGATGAGCTGCTGTCGACCATGGCCTGTCACGGCAGTGTGCGAGCCAATCGTCGTCTGACCATCCCGGAAATGAATGCCCTGCTACGCGACATGGAGGCCACCGAACGCTCAGGGCAGTGCAACCATGGTAGGCCGACCTGGACCCAGATGAGTCTCAAGGATCTGGATCGCCTGTTCATGCGGGGGCAGTGAATGGAGGCCGGACGCCGGACGCCTGACGCCGGACACGAACCCCCCGCTGCCTTGCCGGTCATCCTGCTGATGGGGCCAACCTGTTCGGGAAAGACTGCCCTGGCCATCGAGGCGGCAAAAAACCTGCCAGTAGAAATCATCAATGTGGATTCGGCTCTGGTGTACCGGCAGCTGGATATCGGTGCGGCCAGGCCGACCCCGGAGGAGCTGGCGCTGGCGCCGCATCGGCTGCTGGGGTTTAGGGATTTGACCGAACCCTATTCGGCGGCAGATTTTCGCGCTGATGCCATTCGGGAGATTCGCGCTGTCCACGATAATGGCAAACTGCCTCTGCTCGTGGGGGGAACCATTCTTTATTTCAAGGCGCTGGTGGAAGGACTGGCGTCATTACCTGAGGCGGATGAAGCGGTTCGCGAGGATATCGCTGCGCTGGCGGCCCGTGAGGGTTGGCCGGCGGTGCATGCTGTACTGCAAGCGGTGGATCCGGTTACGGCAGCAAGGCTAAAACCCACTGATCGGCAGCGATTGCAGCGTGCCCTGGAGGTGTATCGCATCACAGGGCGCCCCCTGTCAGCGTTTCATGCAGAGCATCATACCGCTGTCACATTGGGCAGCGATGGTTTAAGCCGGTTCAGTGGATTGCCCTGGCCGGTTTACAGTGCGGCGCTGGCGCCAGAGGATCGCAGCTGGCTTCATGCCATGATTGCCCGTCGTTTTGACGCTATGTTGGCTGCCGGACTGGTATGTGAAGTGAAGGCGCTGGCTGCGATGCCGGGCGTGCACCGTGACCTCCCAGCCATTAAAGCGGTGGGGTATCGGCAGGTGTGGGATTACCTGAACGGCGAGTACGACGAACAAGAAATGGTCCAGAGGGGGGTGATCGCAACCCGCCAGCTGGCCAAAAGACAGTACACCTGGCTAAGAAAATGGCCCAATCTGGAATGGTTCGACAGTAATAATGAGCAGCAGCGCAATGCGCTTTACGGCCAGCTTGCGAAGATCTGTAAATCTGTGTTTAGTTAAAGCCGTCTGCCGCATTTTTATTCTATAATGCTTGGGAATTAGGGCTGGGGGGCTTGTGAAATCATTATCCCCCTCCCATATAGTCGTCACCCGGAACCAATGGGGCCGGGTTGTTGACGAAAAGATGCCTGATTGCGGATCAGGCAGGCAGTGGCCGTTCGGGACGGTTTCATTGTCGCAAACCGCGCTGATTGCCCGAAGTGCTGGGCACCACTTTTTACTGTAATTTCAAGGAGACTTGCCATGTCTAAGGGGCATTCTTTACAAGACCCTTTCCTGAACGCTCTGCGTAAGGAACGGATTCCGGTTTCGATCTTTCTGGTTAACGGCATCAAGCTGCAGGGTCAGATCGAATCCTTCGACCAATATGTTGTTCTGCTGAAGAACGCTGTCAGCCAGATGGTATACAAGCACGCGATTTCCACCGTAGTGCCTGCCCGTAACCCCCGCGCCGGTGGTAACCCGGCCATGGCTGCGGGAACCGGTGGCACTGCGCCGGCAGGTGAGGGCTACGGCAACCAGTAAGCCGTTGCACCTTTGCCTCAATGAAAGCCACCTTCGGGTGGCTTTTTTTGTGGGTCTGCTTCATGGCCGCAACACGGCTCGTACAATCGATGGCGCGTTAACGATGGCAGTGGTAGCTTATCCGAAGTTCATCGGGAGTGGCTCCAGGCCCGTCGTTTGCCCAAGAGCGCCCATTTATCGGGCCTCGGCACTCTCTATTCCCTGCCTTTTTGGCCTTGCTGGTTTACAATCTGCATATCCATCCCCATATCAGGTCTCTATGGACTTATTTGATCGCACAGAACAATCGCGCACTGGCGCCGGTGAGAAGGCCATTCTGGTCCATCTGGACTTGCCGGATGCCATGGGGCGTGAAGACCTGGATGAATTTCATCATCTGGTGACCTCCAGTGGTGTGGAACCCGTGGTCGAGTTGACCGGCAAGCGCGATCGCCCTGATCCTGCGCTCTTTATCGGTACCGGCAAGACCGACGAACTGGCCCAGCTGGTAAAGGACAACGAAGCCGACGTGGTGCTGTTTAACCATGCGCTGAGCCCGGCCCAGGAGCGAAACCTGGAGCGTGCGGTGAAGTGTCGAGTACTGGATCGAACCGGCCTGATTCTGGATATCTTTGCCCAGCGTGCCCGTACCCATGAGGGGCGCCTGCAGGTGGAACTGGCCCAGCTGCGTCATCTTTCCACGCGACTGGTGCGTGGCTGGACTCACCTTGAGCGTCAGAAAGGGGGCATCGGTCTGCGCGGCCCGGGCGAAACCCAGCTGGAAACGGACCGGCGTCTTCTGCGCGATCGGATTCGCGCCATTGAGTCCCGTCTCGAAAAAGTACGCAAGCAGCGCGCCCAGGGGCGCCGGGCACGGCAGCGTTCTGAAACACCGCTGATCTCGCTGGTGGGTTATACCAATGCCGGCAAGTCCACCCTGTTCAATGCCATCACCACCGGCGACGTCTATGTGGCGGACCAGTTGTTCGCGACCCTCGACCCAACCCTGCGCAAGGTCAAGGTGCCTGGCGTCGGTCCGGCCATCCTGGCGGATACCGTAGGTTTTATTCGCCACTTGCCGCACCGTCTGGTGCAGGCATTCCGGGCCACACTGGAAGAAACCGTTAACGCCACCTTGCTGCTGCATGTGACAGACTGCAGTGCGGAAGAGCGAGACAGCAACGTGGAGGCGGTCAACGAGGTGCTGGAAGAAATCGGTGGTGACAAATTGCCGGTGCTGCATGTCTACAACAAGGTAGACAACCTCGAAGAATCGCCCCGCATTGATCGTGATGAGCATGGTCAGCCCTGGCGCGTGTGGATTTCCGCCCAGACCGGTGACGGCTTTGACCTGCTGTTTGAGGCCATTGCGGAACGTCTGGCGGCAGGGTGGGTCGATTGTTGGGTGCGATTGCCTGCCCATGCGGGTCGGTTAAGGGCTCGCCTGCATGAGGCTGGCGAGGTGCTGGATGAGCAGGCCGCCGTGGATGGCAGCATGCTGCTGCGAATCAACGTGAATCGCGTGCATTTCGAGCGTCTGTTGCGTGAACAGGGGCTCCGAGAAGATGAACTGGTGGTGCCGGCCCCGGATGGGGCGGGTTCGGTTGCAGGGGATGGCAGCCCTTCCTACAATTCAGAACGCTCGCCGAAGGCGGGCTAACTTAACATGCCGGAGGGCACGAAGCCCGAACGGATTGGAGAGCTACATGGCGTGGAATGAACCCGGCGGTAACAAGCCGAAAGACCCTTGGGGTGGTGGCGGCGATCAAGGTCCCCCGGATCTTGATGAGGCCCTGAAAAACCTCAAGGACAAGATCAACAACGTCTTTGGCAGCAAGGGCGGCGGTAAGGGCGGCAACTCTGGTGGAGGCTCTCCCTGGCCGGTGGTTGTTATCGCCATTGTGGTGGCGGCTCTGGTATACGGCTTTGTGGGCTGGTTCCAGGTTGATCAGCGCGAGCGTGCAGTAGTGCTTCGCTTCGGTAAATTCGATCGTATTGTCGAGCCGGGCCTTAACTGGCGTGCGCCGATTTTCGAACAGTATGAAAAGGTGGATGTGGGGCAGAATCGTCGCTTCGAAATCACCGAAGAGATGCTGACCAAAGACACCAACATTGTCAGCGTGACCCTGCAGGTGCAGTACCAGGTTCTGGATCCGCGCCCGTTCCTTCTCAAGGTGGCGCAGCCTGAAGCCATCCTGGAGCACGCGACCAGCTCAGCGTTGCGTCATGTTGTGGGTGCGTCCTCCATGGATGATGTACTCAAGGACAACCGGGAAGCCATCCCGTTGCAGGTTCGTGAGCGTCTGGCGGATTACCTGAATCGTTACGACACTGGCCTTGTGCTGCGCCAGGTCGTGCTGGACAAGACGGAAGCCCCTAACGCGGTGCGTGACGCCTTCGACGATGTATCCAAGGCCAAGGAAGATGAAGACCGCTTCCGTAACGAAGCCGAAGCCTATCGCAATGCGGTGATTCCGCAGGCGCGAGGTGAAGCGCGCCGCGTAACCGAAGAAGCGGAAGCTTACAAGCAGCAGGCAGTGGATCGTGCCAGTGGTGATGCGGATCGCTTCAACGATCTGCTGACCGAATACCGCAAGGCACCGGATGTGACCCGTGAGCGTCTCTATATTGAAGCCATGACCCAGGTCTACGGCGCCACCAGCAAGGTGCTGGTCGATGTGGATAACGGCAACAGTCTGATCTACCTGCCTCTTGAGCAGTTGATGAAGAACAACGCTGCCAAGGGTTCTGACAGCAGCGCCCAGGGCGGTGCCCAGCGTAATGCGCCAGCCAGCGCCGGGGCAGATGACGGGGGCAGTGGCCGCAGTGGCAGCCGCAGCCTGTACAGCACACAGAACCAGGGGTTGCGCTAATGAATAATCGTGGATGGTTCGCGCTTCTGGCGGCAGGCGTAGCGGCGCTATTGGCGTTGGACTCCTTCTATATTGTGAAGCAGACCGAAAAAGCCGTACTCAAGGAATTCAGTCGTATCAAGCTGGCCGACATGGCGCCGGGTATTTATTTCAAATGGCCGTTTGTGTCAGAGGTGGTCAAGGTAGACAGCCGTGCGCTGGTGTATGACGTGCCCACCCAGGCCTTCCTGACTGCCGAGAAGAAATTGCTCAACGTGGATGCGTTCGTGGTGTGGCGGATCAACAATGTCCAGCGCTACATTGTGAGTGTGGGCGGCGGTTCCTCCAACCCGCAGATCATGGAAGACCGCGCCCGTCAGCTGCTCGATCCGCGTGTCAACGAGGCACTGAGAAATGAGTTTGCTTCTCGCACCGTGTTCCAGGTCGTTGCCGGTGAAAGTGACGTGGAAGCCGTTGAAGACGGCAAGGCGATCATTCGGGATCCGGCAACAGGTGAAACCACCGAGGTGCCCACGGATCAGCTGGATGAGTCGATCCTGACCAAGGCGGGAAAGGGGGACGAAACGGACTCACAAGCTGCCGGTTCTGCAGCCTCCGATCAGCGTGAAGCGCTGATGGATCAGGTCCGTGAGGAAGTGAACAAGTCCACCATGGAAGACCTTGGCATCGAAGTCGTCGATATCCGCGTCAAGCAGGTGGACTGGCCAGACCAGGTCCGTGGTCGCGTATTTGATCGTATGCGTGCGGAACGTCAGCGTGATGCGGCGGCACATCGCTCTCAGGGCCGGGAGGAAGCCGAGAAGATCCGCGCCGGAGCCGATCGCCAGCGTACCGAGATTCTGGCGGATGCCTATCGCAAGTCCCAGGCGATCCGTGGTGAAGGGGATGCGCTGGCCGCATCCATCTACGCTGGTGCTTATAACCAGGACAAGGAATTCTTCCGGTTCTATCGCAGCCTTCAGGCCTACAAGGAAAGCTTCAAGGACCCGGAAGATGTGCTGATTCTGGAGCCGGACAGCGATTTCTTCCGCTATATGAAGGGAGCCAAAGGACAGTAATTGTCCGAGGCCAAAAAAAGCCCCGCATCTGCGGGGCTTTTTTTTGGGGTTGCTTCGCGACCGCAGCAGACAGGCGGGCATGCAAAGGCTCTCCGCGAAGTAGTGGAAGCCTCGTGCGGGTAGCGGTGAGAGTGCGCCTATGAAAGGGTGGTTTTGCCGGAAATGCAGGCGGTCATGTTGAAACTGTCAGACGCCGGGAACCCGTGGTAGAATGCCGCAACCGGGGGCACCGCTCCCGGTTTTTTTGTGGCTGTTGTCTGGCAGGAATGATGGATTTTAGCTTGTTGATCAAGGCGTTATGCCTGGTGTTGGTCATAGAGGGCATTCCACTCTTCCTGGCTCCCGAGCGTGCCCGTGCGGCGGCGTTGCAGGTGGCCCGGATGCCTGGGCGGACACTGAGAATTCTTGGGCTGGTGCTGATGGTGTTGGGCGCCGGCCTGTTGGCAGGCCTGTAACTGGCTTGGCTTCAAGGCGGTCTGGAAAGGCTGGAGACGGCGTTTTCAACACCCCGAACATGGTGAAGAAATGAATCAGGAAGCACAGTGGCTGCTGCCCGATGGGGTGGAAGAGGTTCTGCCCGGCCGCGCCCGCGCAATTGAACAACTGCGCCGCCGTACACTGGATCTGTATCAGCAGTGGGGCTACGAACTGGTGTTCCCGCCACTGATCGAGTTCCTCGAGTCCCTGCTCAATGGTGCAGGACGCGACCTGGAACGCGAAACGTTCAAGATTACCGATCAACTGACCGGCCGCCTCATGGGGGTGCGTGCAGATATCACTCCCCAGGTGGCACGCATGGATGCCCACAGCCTGCGCCAGAATGCGCCGACCCGGCTGTGCTATTGCTCCAGTGCACTGCGGACTCGCCCGGCCGTGGCCGGTGGTACCCGTCTTCCATACCAGATTGGCGTCGAGTTATTTGGCCATGCGGGTGCAGACAGCGATCTTGAAGTGATTTCCCTGTTGCTGGAAACCCTCCGGCTAGCCGGCGTGGATCAGTCCATTGTTCTTGATCTGGGGCATGTGGGGCTGTTCCGGGGGTTGCTGGAAGCTTGCGACCTCAGTGAGGCTGAGCAGTACCAGTTGGAAGACATTTACGTACGCAAGGGCCGCGTCGAGCTGGAGACCTTTGTGCAGGCGCGTAATTTGCCGGGCAAGGCGGGGGATGCCTTGCTGGCGCTGCCTTGGCTGGCGGGCGATGCATCCGTGCTGGATCAGGCGCGAGCCCTGCTTGGGGAGTTTCCGGCTGCGATGGATGCCCTGGCCGAGCTGAGTGAGCTGGTCGCGGTGCTGGCCGGCAACGGCGTCAATCTGCATCTGGATCTGGGCGAATTGCGCGGTTATCACTACCATACCGGCTGCGTTTTTGCCGCTTACCTTCCCGGTGAGAGTGAGCCTCTTGCCAAGGGTGGTCGTTATGACCATATCGGTGAAGTGTTCGGTCGGGCTCGGCCCGCTACGGGTTTCAGTGCCGATCTGAAAATGCTGGCCGCCCATGTAAAGGCGGATAAAGCCAGCGGCATTCTGGCGGAAGGCTCGTTGCGTGATGCCAACTTCGCCGCCGCTGTCGCCGCCCTGCGTGAGCAAGGTGAGCGAGTGGTGCTGGCCCTGGCGGGCGCGGATAACGATCCTCAAGTGCTCGGGTGTCAGCGGAAACTGATCCAGGCCGACGACGGCTGGGTGATCAAGGATCTATAACATTTGCAGGGCGGAAACGGGCGAGCGTCCGTGTTCGTCGTTGTGATTGTGGCGGTGCAGGCGAATGCCTGTGCCGCGTTACGGTAAAGCGTGTCACGGGAAGCGTGATGCGTGCAGCGTTAATTCAACATGGCAGCTAGCAATCATGGGTAAGAACGTAGTCATTCTCGGCACCCAGTGGGGTGATGAAGGCAAGGGCAAGATCGTGGATCTGCTCACCGACCAGGCCTCTCTGGTGGCCCGCTTTCAGGGCGGCCATAACGCCGGGCATACCTTGGTGATCGACGGCAAGAAAACCGTCCTCCACCTGATTCCCTCCGGTATTCTGCGCGAAGACGTGCAGTGCCTGATCGGTAATGGTGTGGTGCTGGCTCTGGACGCGTTGCTGAAAGAGATTGCTGGCCTGGAAGAGAATGGCGTGCCGGTGCGCGAGCGTCTGCGTCTGTCTGCCTCCTGTCCGCTGATCCTGCCGGTGCACGTGGCGCTGGATCAGGCGCGTGAGGCGGCCCGTGGCAGCAAGAAGATTGGCACAACCGGTCGTGGTATTGGTCCGGCCTACGAGGACAAGGTGGCTCGCCGAGGTCTGCGTCTGGGTGACATCTACCACCGCGAGCGTTTCGCTGCCAAGCTCGGCGAGGTGATGGATTACCACAACTTTGTGCTGCGCCAGTACTACAACGCCGAGCCTGTAGATTTCCAGCAGACGCTGGATGAAACCCTCAAGCTGGGTGAAGAAGTGCGCGGGATGGTGACCGATGTGACCGCAGTACTGCACGAAGCCCGGGAGCGCGGCGAGAACATCATGTTCGAGGGGGCCCAGGGTACGTTGCTGGATATCGATCACGGCACCTATCCCTATGTAACCAGCTCCAACACTACCGCAGGTGGCACGGCTACTGGCACCGGTGTTGGCCCCCTTTATCTTGATTACGTGCTGGGTATCACCAAGGCTTACACCACTCGCGTGGGCAGTGGCCCGTTCCCCACCGAGCTGTTCGACGAGAATGGTCGCTACCTGGCCGAGAAAGGTCATGAGTTCGGTTCCACCACTGGCCGTGCCCGTCGTTGTGGCTGGTTCGATGCGGTGGCACTCAAGCGCTCCATCCAGATCAACTCCATCTCTGGCCTGTGCCTGACCAAGTTGGACGTGCTGGATGGTCTGGAAGAAGTGAATATCTGCATTGGCTACCAGGATGCGGAGGGGAACTCTCTGGCGTGTGCATGGGATGCGGACAGCTATGAAGAAGTGAGGCCGGTGTATGAAACTCTGCCGGGCTGGAGCGAATCCACTCTGGGCGTGAAAGCCGTTGAGGATCTTCCTGCCAACGCCCAGGCCTACCTCAAGCGTATCGAGGAAGTGACCGGCGCACCGATCGACATCATTTCTACCGGCCCGGATCGGGTGGAAACCATCATCAAGCGGCACCCGTTCGCTTGATCAATAAAAGGCGGCGCAAGCCGCCTTTTTTATTGCGCGAGTGTTTGTCTCCTCTGCGGCCTCAGCCCGCTTCCTGAACTGACGTCACAAATCACGGCATTGCCGTTTTTCTGAAGTCATAGTGCAACAAACTCCCTATTAGATGGTGCCCTCAAAGCAGAACATCTATTGGGGATAAATCATGTCTCAGCGTGTTTTCAAACTGGCTCTCACCGGGCTGGCGGCAGGCGTTATGGCGGCTGCCAATGCAGGGAGTGTGGCTTTGCCGGCGTATCAGTCTTCCAGTGACTGGTTTGCGGACGGCGAAACCAGAATGGCCGAAAAAGTGGAGCTTATGCGCGAATCGAATCGCGCCAAGAATGTCATCCTGTTTGTGGGGGATGGCATGGGCATTTCCACCCTGACGGCCGCCCGTATTCTGCAGGGGCAGATGGCTGGCGAAGACGGTGAGGAAAATCTGCTGTCCTTTGAAGCGTTCCCCTACAGTGCTTTGGTGAAAACCTATAACACCAACCAGCAGACCCCGGACTCCGCCGGCACCATGACGGCCATGATGAGTGGCGTGAAGAACAAGGCCGGCATGATCAATATCAGCAGCAAAGGCCTGCGTGCCGATTGCGCTTCCTCCAAGGGTAATGAGCTGAATACCTTTCTGGACCTGATGGAAATTACTGGCCGCTCCACCGGCATCATCAGTACCGCTCGAGTGACCCATGCGACCCCGGCGGCAACCTATGCGCGGGTGCCGGAGCGTAACTGGGAGTCAGATGATGGTCTGACCGAAGAGGCCAGGGAGAACGGTTGCAAGGATATCGCCGATCAGCTGGTTTCTTACGGCTATGGCGATGGCATTGATGTGATCCTTGGTGGTGGTCGTCGTCATTTCCTGCCCAGTGAAGAAGGCGGTAAGCGCCAGGATGGCCGCGACCTGACGGTAGAGTGGCAGCAGCGTTACGAAGGCGCTGATGTGCAGGTGGCCTATCTGCAGAACGGTACGGAGCTGGCAGCACAGGATTTGACCTCGACGGACAAGCTGATGGGTTTGTTCACTTCCTCACACATGAGTTATGACGCTGACCGCGCAGCCTCTGGCAGCGACGAGCCCACCATTGCCGAGATGACCGAGTCCGCCATTCAGGTGCTGGAGAAAAATGACAAGGGCTTCTTCCTGATGGTGGAGTCGGGCCGCATCGATCACGCGCACCACGCCGGTAACGCTTACAACGCCTTGCATGATGCCGTGGCGTTTTCCGACGCAGTTCAGGCGGCGGTGGATGCGGTGAACCTGGACGAAACCCTGATCCTGGTGACTGCGGACCACAGTCATGTGTTCACCATTGCTGGTTACCCTACCAAGGGGAATCCGATTCTGGGTCGGGTGGTTACCAATGATGGTAGTGGTGCCCCGGAAGAGGGGGCAGCTCAAGCTGGCGACGGCATGCCGTATACCACTCTTGGCTATACCAATGGTCTTGGCTTTGCGGACCTCGGTGATGAAACCGATGCGGATGCCCGTTACGCGAGTGCGGCAGATGCCGGGCGCAAGGATATTTCCGGTATCGATGTTGAAGCACCGGGGTATCACCAGGAGGCGTTGGTGCCGATGGGATCTGAGACTCATGCCGGAGAGGATATTTCCCTGCATGCGGTGGGGGCTGGGGCCTGGTTGGTGCAAGGCACCATCGAACAGAACGCCCTGTTCCATATCATGGCCCGCGCTGCCGTCGTCTCACCCGGGAAGTAAGGAGAAAGAAAATGAAACTGAATACATTGGCGATTGCGGTCGCGTCTGCAGCCCTGCTTGCGGCCTGTGGTGGAAGCAATAAAAACGACAAATCGGCGCAAGAGGAGGTGTTGCGTTTCAACCCTCAACAACTGTCGTCGTCCTGGTTCCGGGAAGGCGCGCAGACCGTGAACGCGGCCAGCAAGGTCACAGTGAATAATGAAGTGGGTGCAGCAAAGAATGTCATCCTGTTTGTGGGTGACGGCATGGGGATTTCTACGGTAACGGCGGCGCGCATTCTTGCCGGTCAGATGGAAGGCAAGGATGGTGAGGAGCACCGTCTGAGTTTTGAAACCATGCCATTCAGCGGTCTGGTGAAAACCTACAATACCAACCAGCAGACCCCGGACTCGGCAGGCACCATGACGGCCATGATGAGCGGTGTAAAAACCAAGGCGGGCGTCATCGGGATCGCAGAAAGCACGAACCGTGCTGACTGTGCTTCCAGTCAGGGTGCTGAGTTGGTGACGGCGCTCGAGCTTGCGGAAAACCAGGGTAAGGCTACCGGGATCATCTCTACCGCGAGGATTACCCATGCAACGCCGGCGGCTACTTATGCCAAGAGCCCGGAGCGGAACTGGGAATCCGATGACAACCTGACAGCGGAAGCGAAGGAGAATGGCTGCAAGGATATCGCTGATCAGCTGGTGTCTTTTGATGTGGGTGATGGCATCGACGTGGTGCTGGGTGGTGGTCGTCGCCACTTCCTGCCGAATACCGATGGCGGCAAGCGAACCGATGGCCGTGATCTGACGGCGGAATGGCTGGCGGCACATGCGGGCGGTAGCTATGTGCAGACCGGGGCTGAGTTTGCTGCCCTGAATGCGGCCACGGCCGGCCCGGTACTGGGGCTGTTCAGCAGCAGCCATATGAGCTACGACGCTGACCGCAAAGCCAATAGCAAAGATGAGCCGTCGCTAAGCGAGATGACCGCAAAGAGTATCGACATGCTGTCCCGCGATGAAGATGGCTTCTTCCTGATGGTGGAATCCGGCCGTGTTGATCATGGTCACCATGCCGGTAGCGCTTACAACGCGCTGACTGATGCGGTGGAACTGGCTAATGCGGTGCAGGCGGCCATGGACAAGACCAGTGCGGAAGACACGCTGATTATAGTGACTGCAGACCACAGTCATGTGTTCACCATTGCCGGTTATCCCACTCGCGGCAATCCGATTCTGGGCAAGGTGATCACCAATGATGGTAGCGGTGAGCCGGAAGCAACGCCAAGCCTGGCCGGTGATAACCTGCCGTACACCACTCTGGGTTACACCAATGGTGCGGGCTTTGCGGATCTTGGCGATGTGCACGATGCCGATGCGCGCTATGGCGTGCCGGTGGATGCGGGTCGCAAGGATATCTCTGCCGTGGATACCGAATCGGCGGGTTACCACCAGGAGGCACTGATCCCCATGGGTTCGGAAACCCATGCGGGTGAAGATGTGGGTGTCTGGGCGCGTGGTCCCGGTGCGCACCTGCTCACTGGAACCAACGAACAAAGCCTGATTTTTCATGTGATGGCGCGGTCTGCCGGACTGCTGCATGAGTAAAAGTTGGACTAGTGAGAAGAGGGAGGCCTGTGGCCTCCCTGTTTTTATGGGGAAAGAAATGAAACTGTGGATGTGTTTGTTATTGGGCGCGCTGACATCGGTGGCGTCTGCGGATTGTATTAAAGGTGAAGGTGATGTGGTGCATGCGCGCTATGACATCCACGCCGGTTCGCAGCGTTACAGCGTGGACTTTTATCGTGGTGCTGATCAGGTGGCCTGGCGGCGTGGAGAGGTGATCAGTGTCTGGACCCACCGGGATCAGGCTGCGTCGCTGTTGCGGGTGTTTCCCCAGTATCAGCGCACTATCTGGTATCCGGCCGGTGATTTGCGGGCGTTGGGCAAGGAGGCGCAGTGGCGCGGTGTGATGGGGTGGCCTGATCCGCAAAGCCGGGATTATCGTATGGTCGGTGGTTCGTCGAGCATGGTGCAGGGGTGTCCGGCCCAGGAGTACCAAGGGAGCGATGGGGGCAAGGTGTTGTGGCTCGACGAGGTGCAATTGCCTGCGCGTATGGCGGACGCTGGCGCGGTCTGGCAGTTGGTGTCACTACAGCGGGTTGCCCGGGCGGATACCTTCGGACTGTGGTCTCAATGGCAGAGCACGGACTTTGCCGATGTGGGCGACAATGAATCCGATCCCTTTCTGCGCCGGATGATCTCGCTGGGTTTTGTGGAGCATGGAGCCAGCGGTTTCTATCACGCCGATGGTTCGCCCCTGCCGGGCGCGGATCACCACGCCCATTAATTGTCGCTGTCAGCGACGGCGGGTGATGATTACCAGGCCGGCAGTGATGGCAATGACCGCAGCGGGGAACAGCAGGAGGTAACGTTTGCGGCGTGCCTCTTTTTCCCGTTGGGCATCCGCCTGGGCAATGGCCGGGTGGATCTCGCTGGCCGCGCTGTCTTCAGCAGCAAAGGCGGAGACAGGCGACAGGAACAGGCCGGTGCACAGCAGGCTGGCAACGAGCAGATGGCGAAGGGGAGTCATGGTCATAGCTACCTCTCAGTGTCGAATGACGGGTGACGGTAGGCCTGAAACGAAAAAGGGCCCCCGTCTGGGAGCCCTTTCGAAATTGGTGCGAGGAGAGGACTCAAATATGGGGTGCAACTGGTTGATTTCCATGTGAAAACGCCAGTTCGGTTTTTGTTCATACCAACACATGTACCAACAAACAAATTTAAAAAAAATTCTGACGAACGGAGGTGTTGTCATTCACCTAAAAATCTTGTTCCGCTGTTCTCAACTCAGCTTAGGTCCAGCGAAGGGTGTGGATCATACCATTCTTGCCTCCTTGTGCCACCTGCTCGATCCGAGAGGTGAGGGGGAGAGCGTAGAATATGCGACTCAGGGGGTATGTTGGGAGTCAGGCTCTTTGAGGCGGCGGGGGAGCAGGAAGGTATCACCTAGCCGATCAGATGACTACATGTATGACCGTTCTAGCAATCACGTGATATCGGCTTTCCGTTTAGTCGCCCGCTGGCCTTCTTGTGAAGGGAGATGAGCAGACATTTTACTGTGGCTACACGTCCACGAACCCTTGGCAAAAAAAATAATTCTCACAAAAACCGCTGGTTCTGCATAAAACGTACATGGAATTCAGAAAAGTTTTTTTGGATTTGTTCTTGGGGCTTGACGTATTGGTTGGCAATGTATTAATTTTTCTTGGCTTGGCATCGCCACGGACAGCCAAGACCCCCTTCACCAAGTTCCTTCAGTGTAGGTAGAACACTACAGACATTTAATGTCACTTCAACAGCGCAGTCTGAATGGCCGTGGTATCCATCAGCAATAAGTCGCCCCCCCTAGTATCGGTTTCACGCGAGCCGTGAACGTCCGATCAAACACGAAACAATTTTGGTTTGGCGACCTTGTAGGTCGACCTGTGTTTTGTTGCTGCGCTGAGCGTAGACACAATCCCTATGGCATTACTTTGCCTGGGGAATGGTGTTTCTTTGCGTGGCACTGGAGGAGGGTATATGGATACTCGATTGATTGCTGCGCAGCCATCTGTTTGCGCAGGTGAAGCACCAAAGCCGCTAACTGGGCTAACTATGCTGTCAGCCAAAGAGTTGGCTGAGGAATTAGGGATCGGAGTGAGCACGCTGTGGGCGTGGGTTGATTGCAAGGGGAAGCACTTCATTCCCGAATTTCCTCGGCCGATAAGACTGGGCGGAAACTGCACCCGCTGGCGGGCGCAAGACGTGGCAGATTATTTGGCCGGTATTATGGGAGGTGATCATGCTGATTAATCATGCCTCCCCACCGTTTCAGAGACAGACAGCTCGTTCTGCAGAAAAGCTGCTTACCTCAGTAGACATGTGGGACAGCCCGGAGGAGAGCGCTGTTTGCCTAGATGGGCCGAGCGAAATTTTGCGCGCTTACCGTCTCATCAATGGGCTGACAGAGATGATTCATGACGGGCGTGAAATTAAAATCGCGGTAGAGCGTCAATCCGCGAATGGGGGTAAGCGCATCAGACGTGGCCGGGATTACGATTTTGTGATCAAGTGTTTAAAGATCAATCCCTTGATGGCAGAGCGGTATGACCTCCCGCCAGACATGGACGCATGGTTGGAACTTCTGCGGGATCCCAGAATTTCTGCACTGGTAGATACTCTTCAGGGCTGGCATGCCCTTAAAAAAGAAGTCGCCGACATCCTAATTGAATGCGTTGCCCGTTTCCGAAGGATTATCACCAGCAAGGCTCATCGCAAGCGATGCTATAACGAAGTGGGCAATGCCAGGCGGCGGCGGCACTCCATGATCAAGGCGATCAGGCTGTGTTATTGCCTGTACGATGAGGTCGAAATTGCCTTGATCGATCTGTCATGGAAGCCGGAGTGCAGGATGCGGAAGACATTAGCCGATACCGACGCTGCTTATAAAAAGTTTGCAAATGGGATTCGGCATCACTCTGCATCCCGCTGCTTTCTGGTGGCTATCTTTTCTATGGAGTTGAGCGACAACAAGGGATTCCATATCAGTGGGATGCTGTTGCTTAAACCTGGAACCAGGGAGCAGGCGGGTAACCTTGGCCGCTACTGGCGAGATAATGTGACGGATGGGGAAGGTGGCTTCCTGTGCGCAACCGACAAGCCATTTGCGACCATTTTATCGAAGTGGTCAGGGCTGAACCTAGCAGAGGTTGCTTCTCCTGTTGATGTTCAGGGCGATCATGCCCGGCAGCAGCTCCTGGAAGCCGCTGTTACGCGCTTCTCTGACTTCAGTCAGAAACTACGTGCAAACGGTAACGGGAAAAAGCATCGGCAGATCAGGATATTTAAAGGGGAGCAAATTCGGAGCTTGGCTAAGATTGTGCCATACGTTGTCGAGAGTGGGGGTGAGAAATGGTGATTCGGCCCATTCAGGTTCCGCCTATTAATATCGGCATTGATGCTTTGTCCGGTCGTGGGTTGGGATTTTTTCCAGGACTATGTGCCAACGGGCATGCCGAGATCACCGGATCATCTGGCATGGGGAAGTCGACCGTAGCCAAATTTATCGCATCATACCTGTTCTGTTCGAAGGTGCCGGTAGTGATTTTCGATTTTCATGATGACTTGGCTATATCAGGGATCAGGACGCTGCATCTTGGAGATGGAGCTTCCGGTGAATGTTCGATCAGATTTCTGGAGCCAACGCCCTTGGCATTGGAGGTCTTTGGTCTGAGAGGGTGCCTGGAAAACGCGGTCAGAGCCATTGAAGCGACGGGGAGGCGAAAGCTTGGAGATGGTCAAATCAACGTTCTGCGATCAGCGATCATGGAGTTGTGGCGGCGCCTGGGGATTACGGAAAGCGCTTCCGATTCCCCCGCTGCGGCTGCAAAGAGTATTCGGCCTTCTGATTTGAGAGATCTTCTTCTTGAGAAGAAAGACGAGGCCGAAAGCAGCAGGGAAAGGCAGATTTTTGATGGCTTGATAAACCGTGTTGATGTATTGGCTGCATGCGCTATTTTCGAGCATGAATCGCCCTTGAGGGTTGATGATCTTTTACAGAATGGTGCGCGTCTTCATATGCAGGGAATCCCCGCTTCAATGAGGGGCTGGGTGGCTCGAACCTTGGTGAATATGATCTATGCTGAAATTGCGGCTATGGGGCCAGTGAAAGAATCACCGTTTGATGCCGGATCGCCATTCCGGGTGTATCTCGTCCTTGATGAGGCTGGATCGGTGATACGCCAGAAAGCGGATGACTGCATCATAAAGACCATTGCGAAAGAGAGCCGGAAGTTCGGTGTTGGCCTGCTGCTGGCCGCTCAAACGCTTGATGAACTGAGTGAGGAAGTGGTCGCCAACGTTGACACCCACTTTGCGCTGCCTACCAGAAGTGCCAAGGATGCCAGGAAGGTGGAGCAGAAGTTGGGCCTCTGTAAGGGCGCGCTAAACTGCGGAACAGGCCGTTGGTCCGGGTTCTATCAGTCTGGCCATAATGTATACAAAGCAAACTTCTACCATCTGTAATAGGTGGGGTTCCTTGCTTAAAAGCGGGTAGCGCCCTCGGTCAATCCTCAGGAGCCATTGGGGGCAGGGTGATGTCGTGGTCAGCGTATAGTCAGGGCTGCGAAATTTCTCATGTTAATAAAACTCCTACTAATACTGATGGCAGTATCAGTATTAGTAGGGCTTGCTTAATAACGTACATGTTTTGCCCATTATATGAGCGGCGAAAATCAATAACCTCGGGGTTCAGGAGTGGTTTTCTTGTAAATCATAAACGGGAACATGTTTATTCTTTGGTTTTATTAATATTCAGATTTCCATTCTGGTTGGTTCGTTGCTCATAAAAAGCCATCAAAGAATAAGGTTAATACTGGAGCAATGACGATGAAACAGGGGCACGGCATGATGCCGTCAGTAGAAGCTCAAGAGGAACGGCTGGAGCAGTTCCATGAAATGCTGGACTGTGGACTGGATGTCTTCAATCCGAGAGATAACCCCCAAAATGTCTACATCACTGATCAGTCAGAGGCTGCACGTGCGCTTGCGGACGTCACGACGCTTTTAGATGAAATCGTGCCCCAGCGGCGACTGGTCATAAGCCGACGGCAGGAGACTAGCCAGGGGCTTATCCGCAGAATCCCCAATAAGAAGACACCAGCCATCGAATCCTGCATCAATCTCACTGAGGATGATTTCTGGGGGTACAAGGTGGACCCGGATGTTCAGGTTGTCCTGGACCTCAATAGGGAAGAGGCGGTTCGCGTCTTGACGGGGCGTCGGTTGCATGATTGCGTTGGCGGTAAAACGGTACATGATCACTATCTCGAGTATCTTCATGAACTGAAACGGCGGCTATCGGCAACTGAGATCCTTCAGTTTCGTAGACAGCAGGTGGTCAGGGAGCAGCGCAGAGTAGACAGCATCACCGGGGCAGTGAATGAGGCGTTGAGCATTTGTCGAAAAGCTCGCTTGGTGCGTGTTGATGGCAGCTACAAACAGTCTGTGCGTAGGAATAAAACCCCAGAGTGCATATCAAACGATCTAGACCGCTTCATCAGAAACATGCGGCATAACAAGCGCCAGTTTTCTGCTCTGGTGTTGGCGGTGTTCAAGATTGAATACGGGGCAAAAAAGGGCTATCACTGGCATGGATACTTTATATATGACGGTAGTAAGGTCCGCATGGATGTTTTGCTTGGCACCTACTTGAAGAGCTATTGGTGTGACGTGGTTACTAAAGGTGAAGGGGCTGGATTTAATGTGAATGTAGGTGAGGTTAGAACGACGCTGTCGAAACGATTGCAGGTCCCTGAGCGACATTTGGCGATTGGAGAATTTCGTAAGGGCGATGCAATTCAGGAAGCCAATATGAGAGCTCTCATCCGTTACTTCGCAAAAAAAGAACAGTCCCTTCGGCTAACCGGACAAAAGAGCGTCAATCAATTGCGCATTGTGCGAGGGCCCCGCTACAAGGCACTGAAGCAATGGAGAGACCGAACAGCGGCCAGAGAAGGTCGTTGACCTACAGTGTGAGTGCAATCAAGAGAAGGGTGGCGTGTGACAGTGAGCTACGAGTAACTATGCCCATTGCGTTGTGGACTCCGGTGACCTGAACTGTTGCCTCATGTACCACGGAGCTGAGATCTCTTGGGAGGCGAGGAATACGCTACCTTTACCCTGAGCACGGTTGATACTGTCTATCACGGTAATGAGTCGGACAGCCTTCTCAGTCTGGCTTGGGTGCAGTATGTCGAACTAATGATGAATGCGGTCGCAGATGTTCACGAGCCCGACTCCGGCTTTTAGGAAGGCATGGCCCGGTTGATAGAGTCGAGCGGCTGTCGCTCTGGCCAATTTCACAATCTCCCGTGTATCGTCGGTAGGGTAGGGAAGCTGGACCCGGTCGCTGGCTGAGTGAAAGTTCGGCTCAAATGGCGAGGTGTACAGTTAATCAAAGACTGCCTTTCGCAAGTTGATGCTTAGGATTCGGCCAAAGATGTCCATAACCTATGCAATACACCGTATATTGGGGGGTAGAGCAGAAAGCCGTTCTTACTCAGAAAGGTCTTTGCCTGAAAGTCAGAGTTACTGAAGCCAACAATCGCAGGCACGGCGACGGTTTTTGCGTAGCGGCTGGGCCTTCACTCAAAGTCGCGCGTGCATATGGATATTGGATAGGAAATAGATGGAATGCAGTTCATAACCAGTGGCCCCGATATTCCGGATGAGCTCTTGCAGGCTCATGAGGATGGGCGTGTGGTATTTTTTTGTGGTGCGGGCATTTCTTATCCCGCTGGCCTGCCAGGATTCAAGGGTTTGGTGGAGGAAATCTATCGACTGAATGGGGCGGTATTTTCAGAAATTGAGGAAGATGCCTTCGAGCATGGCCAGTTCGACGCAACACTTGATCTACTGGAGCGTCGCCTCCCGGGGCAGCGCCTAGCTGTGCGAAGTAAGCTGGCAGAGGCGCTGAAACCGAAACTCCGCCGCAAGGGTGCTACCGATACGCAAGCTGCGCTGTTGCGCTTGGCTCGCAGCCGCGAGGGTGCCCTGCGGTTGGTCACCACCAACTTTGATCGCATCTTTCATGTAGCGGCCAAACGTATGGGCCAAGCGTTCCAGACCTATTCCGCCCCGATGCTCCCAATTCCGAAGAATAGCCGCTGGAATGGGCTGGTCTATCTGCATGGCCTGCTGCCCGAAAAGATGGACGACACTGCACTGAACCGTCTAGTCGTCACCAGTGGTGATTTTGGTTTGGCATACTTAACGGAACGCTGGGCGGCCCGCTTCGTGAGCGAGTTGTTCCGCAACTACGTTGTCTGCTTCGTAGGTTACAGCATCAACGACCCAGTGCTCCGCTACATGATGGATGCACTGGCAGCTGATCGGATGCTAGGTGAGGTGACACTGCAGGCCTGGGCCCTGGGTGATTGCGAGCCGGGGCAAGAGCACCGTAAGACCATTGAGTGGGAGGCCAAGGGTGTTGCTCCTATCCTCTACACAGTACCGGCTGGCAGCCATGACCATTCTGCACTGCACCAAACCCTCCACGCTTGGGCAGACACCTACCGAGACGGGGTACAGGGCAAAGAGGCCATCGTCGTTAAACATTCGATGGCCCAGCCACAAGACAGCACGCAGCAGGACGATTTCGTCGGACGAATGGTGTGGGCTTTATCGGACAAAACAGGTTTGCCGGCCAAGAGATTTGCAGATATCAATCCCGCCCCTTCACTGGACTGGCTGTTGGAGCCCTTCGTGCATGAGCGCTTTGGGCACAGTGATCTGGCACGCTTCGGCGTACCGCCCCGGGATGAGGAGGACACCAAGCTGCGCTTCAGTCTCGTTCGACGGCCTGCGCCCTATGACCGCGCACCTACAATGCTGCTCGTCTCTGGAGGTTTCGTTAGCAGCCAATGGGATGATTGTATGTTTCACCTCGCCCGCTGGCTGGTGCGCCATCTGGATGACCCCAGATTAATTATCTGGATTGCTGAACGCGGAGGGCAGTTGCACGACCGTTTGCAGTGGTTGATTGAGCACGAACTGGATCGCTTTGCCGCGCTGGAGCGGGATAGCAAGACTTCCGAGCTCGATGAAATTCGCTTGCATTCCCCTAGGGCCATCCCCGGTCTGCAAATGCGTACCTTGTGGCGGCTGCTGCTTGGTGGCCGAGTGAAATCTCTTGGGCATGCGTCGGACCTGTATCGCTGGCAGGGCCGTCTTAAACGTGAAGGAATGACAGCAACACTCCGCCTTGAGTTGCGCGATTTACTCGCGCCCAAGGTGAGACTAAAGAAGCCGTTTCGCTGGAGCGGCGATGATTCTAATAGCACTGACGTGCCCATGCGAATCAGGCAGTTGGTGGATTGGGAGCTCGAGTTGGCTGCTCATCATGTGCATACGACCCTGCGGAGCCTTGCCGATGAGCCATGGAAATCTGCGCTGCCGCATTTGATCGATGATTTCCATCAACTGTTGCGCGATGCTCTGGACATTTTACGTGAATTGGGCGAGGCCGATGACCGTAGCGATCGTTCACACTGGGACCTACCGTCAATCACGCCCCACTGGCAGAACCGGGGTTTCCGAGACTGGGTGACCCTGATCGAGTTACTGCGCGATGCATGGCTGGCAGTTCACGCAACCGACTTCGCGCGCTCCACTCGAGTCGCTCAAGCTTGGTTTGACTTACCGTACCCAACCTTCAAGCGCCTTGCCCTTTTTGCCGCGAGCCACGACGATTGCATTCCGCCTGAGCAGTGGGTGGATTGGCTCTTGGCCGACGACGCGTGGTGGTTGTGGACCACAGATTTGGGGCGTGAGGTATACAGGCTCTTCGTTCTGCAGGGACGACATTTGACCGGGGCCGTTCAGGCGCGCTTGGAGGTTGCCATCTTGGCGGGGCCGCCCCGCGAGATGTATCGGGCTGACTTGGACGTAGATTGCTGGAAGGAGTTGGAGAGTCGCTCTGTTTGGCTTCATCTGGCCAAGCTGAAAAGTTCTGGTTTACCTTTAGGTGCATCTGCAGCGGCACGCCTAGAGGAGATCGCCAATGCCTATCCGCAATGGCAATTGGCAATCAACGAAAGTGACGAGTTCTCACACTGGATGAGTGGCACTGGCGATCCGGATTATGAGAATAGCCGGGACGTCGACATTGCGCCTCGCAAGAGGCGGGAATTAGTAGAATGGCTCACAAAGCCGCCTCCCGAGCGGCGCCCTTTATATGAAGATACGTGGAGTGACGTTTGTCGTACGCGTTTTTTTCACTGTCTTTTTGCGCTATGCGACTTGGCACGAAATGACGTGTGGCCCGCAGGTCGATGGCGTGAAGCGCTGCAGACGTGGGCGGAAGACAGTATGGTGTTGCGCTCTTGGCAATATGCTGCTCCGGTAGTGCAGGCCATGCCAGACGCTATGCTGCAAGAGATTGACCATGCAGTGACTTGGTGGATGAAGGTCGGATCTAAATCCATCAACCGCCATGAGGATATCTTGCTGGACCTTTGCCGTCGCGTGCTGGCACTGCCGTTGGAAACTGACTCAGGTTCCCGCATCATCCGTAGTGGCGTCGAGATCTATGACCCTGTCAGCTCTGCCATCAATCATCCCATCGGACATGTCACCCAGGCTCTAATCAACTTGTGGTTCAGGCAGACCCCGAAGGACAACGACCTGCTTCCTGAGGAGCTCAAGCCAATCTTTACTGCTCTGTGTGATGAACAATTGGATCGCTTTCGCCACGGCCGGGTGCTGCTGTGTTCGCGTCTGGTTGCATTTTTCCGAGTGGACCGCCTCTGGACTGAGCAGCACCTGTTGCCGTTGTTTAGTTGGAGCAAGCCCGTCGAAGCAAAGGCCGCGTGGGAGGGTTTTCTCTGGTCGCCGCGCTTGCACCAGCCGTTGCTAACCGCCTTCAAGTCGCAATTCCTAGATAGCGTAAACCACTATGCTGATATGGGCGAGCATCGCCAGCAGTTCGCGACTTTTTTGACTTATGCGGCATTAGGGCCGACAGAGGCATACACCGTGGAGGAGTTCCGGTCTGCGATTAGTGTTCTCCCCAAAGAGGGCCTGGAGGTGTCCGCGCAGGCGCTCTCCCAGGCATTAGCAGGCGCAGCCGATCAAGCTGAGGACTACTGGAAAAACCGTGCTCAGCCGTTCTGGCAACAGATATGGCCAAAGTCCCGGGACCTGGCCACGCCGCGCATAGCCGAGTCTTTGGCTCGTGTGGTGATTGCCGCCAGAGGTGAATTCCCAGCGGCCTTGGTCGCAGTGCAGGATTGGCTGCAACCGCTTGAGCACCCAGACTATGTCATACACTTGCTACACGAATCCGGTTTGTGCAGACACTTCCCTGCTGAGGCGTTACTTCTACTAAATGCCGTTATTTCCGATCAACAGTGGGCTCCCCGGGAATTGGGCCAGTGCTTGGACGAGATTGTGGAAACTGCGCCACAGTTTGGACAGGATATCCATTACCGGCGACTACAAGAGTACTACCGGAGGCACCGGATGTGATGGCGACCTCATAAAGACGCTAAACCATCTGGGTCTAATAAACGGCATGACGACGAACTAGTTTTTCGCTACGTTCCAGATCAGCCGCAAATACGGGCGTTATCTGACAAATGGTTGTGTATGTTATGGCTGAAAAATTATTCGTCGGCTTTATTGGTGCAGCACTGGCCCTGTTAATTCGAGAGATAGTCACGTTTTGGAAGACGACGATAAAACGGAAGCGTATTGCGGCTCTTTGCTGCGAGCACCTAAAGAAAATACAAGAAGACCTTCAGGGGCACGTCGAGATACATAACGGGAACGCCAAATTCAGCGAAACACAATACTCTGAAGTGGCTGTTGGCGATTTTTTGTACGATCTTGTGACGAGCAACATTGATTGCTTCGGAAGTGTTGACTCAGTAAAAGAGACTGTTAATTTTTTTCACCACTATATGGTGAATATGAGAACCATAAGGTCAAGGCTTGACGCATCGATTAATGGAACAGCAAATCTTACTGAAGAAACATACAATAAGATTTTGGGGAATTTGAACGAGGCGATTAATGAATTGAGGTTGGCTAGCACATAGCAATCAGAGGCAAACAGGTCATAATCATGCACGTTATTCGAGCTAGTTTTCGTCGCTCCTAGCATTAAGTTGTAAGACTATCAGGAAACTATGAATAATTCGGAAATATTTAATGAATACACCGCCCATTGGATGTCGCGCGTAGAGTCGATGAATCACTCCGTCATCCTTATTTCGGGTGGTATTATGAGTATTACAATTGGGGCTTTCCTCACTTCTAATCCCCCTTTGTTAGACCCATGGGCGGCCAGTGTGATTCGTTCTGCTTGGGTTTTGCTCGCATTAAGTTTGGCCAGTGCTGTCCTGTTAAAATTTTTTTTGGTAATTTCAGGAGCACTTACGCTAACAGAACTTGAAGGAAAAACCACTAAGGGCGAGGAGGGAGTTGCTAATTCACCTAGGTGGTTGCGTGTGGTCGCTTGGTGCTTTGGAATAACTGCTGTCTCGGCATGTTTGGTTGGCTTTACATTAATAGCAATAGGTGCGGGCTCCCTTCTTGCAGTAGGGTAGCTATATAAGCCGACAGTGACTAAGCTGTGGCCGACTTTATTTAATGTCTCCTGCTATGGTCTCTGGTTGCGGATTATTAAATATAAAATTGTCAGGATACTTTAAATGGCTGGCTAAGCACGTTAGGCCCGAATGGGCCTAGCATGCTTGTGATGAATTACTTGCTTGAATTATTGATATTGGCGTCACCTTGAACAATTCAAACTAGATAACCGGCTCGCCCAGCTCTTCCTTAATCTCCATGAACTCCTCCGGGTATGTCTTTTGCAACGAGGCATACTGGATATAGTCGGCATCCTGCATGATGCTGAGTACGCGACGACCATCTGAAGTCGTTACATCGTAGATGTACCCTTGGACAGACAGGTTCTTGTTCAGGAAGGCCTCCTGGATTTGCTGGTCCCCGAAGGACGTAGCATAGGTATAGCCTGGTTGAAGTGGATCAGTGCTCAGGTCGGCGGTCTTGGTGTCAGAAAAGAGCTCTTCTCCTGTGCTGCGTTGGGTAATGCTGACGTTGAGAACGAATTGCTCAATGGCGAAGCTAGCATTGTTGTCCAGCTCCACTTTAACGGCCACGACGCCCATATAGTCGCCTCCCAAAGGTGCAAGGGTGACAGGCAGCTCTTTCATGGATTGCTTGATGTTAGCCCGGCTATCCAGGAAGACCTTGTGTAGTTCCGTGAGTGTCTGGATATCCTTGTCGCGCTGGAGTGTCTCGAGGAACTCCTCATGCTTAGCCACGCGGTCGATCACCTGGCCGTAGGACAGTCCGTGAAGCGACTCGATATCGTTCTGGGCAATATCTATACCGGGATCATTCGGGTCAATCGGGAGCTCATAGGGGGCGGTATAGAGCTGGTACTGGCGCACGAACTCTTCTTTCTCTTCGCCACCCAGTGATTTGAGGATGCCGTTGTAGGATGCCCGGATCAGGTTGTCCGTGGAGGCGTCGAATTTCTCTCCACAACCGGTTAGCAGGGCGGTGAGAGCAATGAGTATCAGAAGGTGTCCTTTCATGATCGTTTCCTTTTGGTTGAAGGGTGCAGGCTATTGGCAATCAAGCCCGGTTTGGGTCCGTTGAGTGATGTAATTGAAGAGGCCGCTGCTATTGGAGTACGCATCTCCAATGGCCTGCCTGAGGCGCGCATCCAGATAGGGAGCACGTTGGTGGGTTTCATCCTGTGGTTTGCGTAGCGCGAGACCTCCTCCTATCAGCACAAATGTGTTGTCTTCAGCGACTGACCATTGCAGGAACTCATAGGCGGATGCGACGTTGAAGGTGCTCAAAATCTGGTTGATCTTGGCGAGATTTGCTTGCGCAGTTTCGTCGGCTTTTTCCTCATCTCGAGCTATGCCCTCTATCAGTGTGGTAAGCCGTGCAGCTTCTTCTTCAGCGGCTTGGATTGAGCCTTCAAAGTTGGCGCGGTGCGCCCTGATGCTGCCGTTCATCTCCTTTTCGTGATAACTGTAGGATTTTTCGAGTGAGGCAATGACTGCTGGTTTGACTTCGTCGAAGTTCTTGCGGGCGTAGTAGTTATACTGCTGGGCAGTTTTTGAGGTGTCGTTACGGTTCTCGGCAATCGTCTCGATATCAGAGATGTAGTTCAGTACATCACTGCCTCGGACAGGGAAGTACAGCCTATCGATCAGAGGAATCATTTGGTCGATGGTTTTGGTGCGGACCACATCCAAAGTGGCCTTGATCTTAGCCATCTGAGGTTCGTGTTCGGCGCGAACGGACGCATCATAGCTATCGTCTTCCAGCAAGATCTTCAGCCTTTCGGCTTTCTCCAGCTCTTTCTCTCTTTGGGCGGTAAAGCGTCGTAAATGCGAGTCCAGGTACGTAGTTGTCAAGGCGGCCTCGCACTGGTCTGCCTGCTGGGCTAGCTTTTCCGTGTAGTAGGCATGGATGCCATTGATCTCGCAGCGGTACTCCACCAAGTCCCTCCCTCGGTCATCCTTGACGAGGTCCCAGGAAGTGCTTTCACAGAGAGAGCGGTGATCGAAGGTTTCGCCTATCTTGAAC
Organism: Alcanivorax sediminis; assembly: GCF_009601165.1. Lineage (NCBI taxonomy): Bacteria > Pseudomonadati > Pseudomonadota > Gammaproteobacteria > Oceanospirillales > Alcanivoracaceae > Alcanivorax > Alcanivorax sediminis. The sequence continues at coordinate 1,362,352 of NZ_WIRE01000001.1, forward strand.
TCGGGATAATCGTCAAAGCGCCCCTCTTTGACGATTTCAATGTCGTTGCCCTGAAGGCAGCCGGATAGTGATATGGCCGTATAAAGGCCTGCAACTACGCGAAGGCATAAAGTGCCCATCGGTATCTCCTTGTTGGTGTGAATATTGGAAAATCGGCCCTGTTGGCCTTTGGTGAGGCAGGGTGCTCTCTTTAGTCTTGTTTTTATGTCGTCAGATCAGCCGGGACTCTCAATATCGGTCTTCCCAGGTGGGTTTCCGATTTGAGGTTATCTGGCTTGTATTGGTCATAATGATGCTGATTGAATCAATATAACCTGTATAAAGGTCAAAGTGTCTTGTATGGTGCGTGGATGGTCAACCCCCGAATGGCCACTCTCTCCGATGTATATCGGAGGTGCATGCGAGTGGATATTCAGGTGGCGTTTGGACGGGCGGTAAAACTTCGCCGTACAGAGTTAGATTTGAGTCAGGAAGAATTGGCCGATGCCTCTACATTGGCTCGTTCCTTCGTGTCTGGCGTAGAGCGCGGTGAATCAAATGCTTCCACAGCTTCTGTCTGGAAACTTGCCAAAGCCCTAAACTGCATGCCGTCGGACTTGTGGCTCGCTGCTGAGCGGATTTACCAAGCTGCTCGATAGAATGCACGATGCCTACATCCCATGTTATTGATTGGCTAATTTGGCTCTAAGGTTGGTAGGGTCTACAGTTTTAGAAGAGGGGGGATCTCTTTTGTCTGAGCTGAATTCCTCGACTACTTGAAGACCCTCATCCTCCCCATACTCGAACCAAGCATTCATCAGCCCAGCCTGAGCGACTCTGTCCAGCTCGGTTTGATTGATCCCCGCATCCTTGCGAGCCTTCCCCTCTTCCTTGGCATGGGTGACGGCCTCCATCATGGATTTCTCTGCCCGTAAGGTTAGGTCCACGTAGTAGATCGGTGCCCGGTGGCTCTGGGCGGTGCTCTTGCCGCGCAGCTTGAGCTCCAGTGGCAGGGTAGCCAGGTTGCCGCCACTGATGGCATGGAAGTAGCGTAGCCGGGCTGCCAGGGTGCGGATGCTGTTGTAGCCGGTGGTCCGGAACACGAAACAGCCCAGCTCATCGTCATTCCCGATGCGGACATAGAGACGGCCATAGGGCTTGCACAGCCCGTGGCTGCCGTAGTCGCACAGATCCGGTGAGGGGCAGGGCAGTGATTCCAGTCCATTCTCGGTATGCCGCCGGCATGTCTCCCCATTGCCTGCACACAGCGGCCTGCCGCTCTTGCGGTCAAAGAAGGTGTACTCCGCTCGCAAGTTCAGATCAGGGTCATTGAAGGGCACGGTGATCGGGATGCTGCGGAGTTTGTTGCCCTTGGTGTCCTGGCGCAGGGCCTCATCCAGCGGGTGGGGCAGCCAGCCTTCCTTGGTCTGGATCTGGGTGGTGATGGTGAACTGATCGTCTTTCTCGGGCAGACGCTTGCCGTTCTTCTCCACCACGCGACCGATGCTGATGCGACCGATCACGGGTGGGGTAATGGCGAGTCCTTTGATCATGGGATTCTCCTGATAGATAACAGGCATAGACGCAGCCGGGCCTGGCCCGGCTGTTATGCCGTGAGTCATGAGAGTTAGGCGTTGGGGCGAACCAGGAAGCGACGGCTCCCGGCCTTGTGCTTGGGGTACTGCTTGAGCAGGTCAGGCTGATCCTGAAGCAGGGCTTTCGTGTCCAGGCTGGTGGAGTCCTTGCTGCGCTTCCAGGTCACAGAGCCCTCGGTGAAGGTGGCCTTGCTGGCCAACCCCATGGTCTGCTGGATGCGTTGCTTGAGGGTGGATTCCCGGTCGTTCAATCGGCCCAAGGTGTCCCGCAGATCCAGCAATTCATTGAAGTCGCCTGCCATGGCCGGGTTATCCGTGAGATCCACGGTTTCCCCTTTGTCTTGGGGGTAGAGGGCTTGAAGGGCGTTCCCGGCAGAGTCGGAGCCATCCGGGTCCGGTGGCGTATCCGCCTCCACCAGCTGCCAGAACTCCCGCTCCAGCTCGTACAGGTGAGCGATCAACGCCTCATCCCGTTCGATGCGATGAATCTGCAACTCCTGTCCGCAGATCAACACGGCCACATCGGCAGCCTGCTTTCCGGTGACCGCTAGCTGATGCTGCACTTGGCATTGGATGTACTCGGGAACCCCATCGGCCCAGAGCTTGGCGCCGTACTGGCCGGTGGTCTTGCACTCGAGGATCTGTACGTCATCGTTACCCACCACGGCGTAATCCAGATTGGCGAGCATCCAGGGCTTGTCTTCATCCGGGTGCTGCAGAACGGAATTCACCCGCCGAACCTTGTTGCCGGTGATCTTGGCGTAAGCCTCGGCCACCTTGGGCTCCAGCAGGGTGCCCCAGTAGAGCGGCGATTGGATGTCATCGGGATCAGGCGCGGGTAACAGACCATCGCGCCCGGTCTTGATCATCCACAGCTCCAGCGGTGACTGGTACGGGCTGATGCCGACGGCGGCAGCCGCATCACTGGCGCCAATGCCCTGCTTGCGGATCTTCAGCCAGTCCTCCCGGCTCATCTGCTTGGTAGAGACAAGGCGCAGTGCCGGGCGCTGGGTAGGAGTTGTGCTTTTCGGTTGTGCCATGAGTGTTCTCCTGACAAAGAAAAGCCCCGGCACAATGGCCGGGGCTAGAAGTAAGGGAAGGGGATGGAGAGTGAGTGATGCCTAAATGGCATCATGCGGCGCGGCCTGACGACGAGGGTGGCTCATCACCTATCTCGAAGAAGTCATTCACCAGCGCTTCGATATAGCGTTCGGCTTGCTTGTCGCTGGGGAGGTGGCCGGTAGTAAGCAGTTGCTCACCCAGCCATTCGCCCAGCTCGCTGACCACTTCGTACTCGAAGATGCCGGGGCGTCCACGGGGTTCGAACCAGATGTGGGAGACGGTTTGCCACAGTGGGTCCAGGTATTCACAGGAGGCGATGATCAGCTCGATGCAGCCACTGTCCCAGGTCTCCAGGATGCGGCGACTGCGCCCCGGATCGCCGGGGTGGCACATCAAGCCTTCATGCAGGAACGCGCCCCACACCGCTGCCAATTCAGCAGGCATAGGGCGGCAGTCCCATACCGCCAACAGGCGGTAGAGCCATTTCAGATCCATGGTGTTCTCCAGGTTTTTTTAATGCGGGAATAGAGAGGGGAAGAAAAGATCCGACCGGTATCAGGCGACCAGCAGGGAAGTTTGCTCCAGAGCACGTTGCTTGATCTGGGCACCCTTGCCGAACCAGGCCGAGTCCAGCCGGTTGTCGGTGCTGCGGGCTCGTCGCTCATGGTCCACGAACTCGGTGACCGCATTGAGCAGGCCGTAGGCTGTGTTCTTGGCGGACGTCAGATCCGACCCGCGACCGGCACCCTCATACAGAGCCATGGCTTTCTTCATGGCCTGTTCGTTGGCCTTCACCGGCATGCCCGGTGGCTGATAGCCGGTGTCGGTGAAGATGGTCTGCATGACCTTCTTGGCGGTCTTGCGGGTAATGCGGCGCTCGCTGAGGGCCTTCAGGCGATACATGAAGTCATCCCAGGCAGAGACAGAGATGCCTAGCTGCTTCTTCACCGACTGCGGATCAAAGGTGGTGTTGTGGCGTACCTTCACCGCATGGGTATTGCCATTCAGTGCCACCGCAAGGGTGTTATTGCAGACGACCCGGATACTGGTGAACTGCGCCGTGGTAGCCAGGGTGCCGTCACAAGCCGTGGCCAGCAGCACATAGCCGTTGGTTTGGTCATTCCCAGCCAACGTGCCGGACTGCCCGGTACGCGCAAGCGCCCAAAGCTTGCGGCCCCCTTTCAATACGCCAGCGGTCTCCAGCTCGAAGCCGGATTGCTCGGTGAGATCCCGGTAGAACTCCAGCACCTCACGGGGCTGAACCACCTTAAAGCGGTTGCTCACTACCGACAGGGGCTCTTGATTGTCAGAACGGAACAGCACCTTCTGATCCGGGAACGATGAGATCTGGCCGAGCGCGCCGGCTTCGCTGCTGATAAAGCGCACCGGGGTCTCACGGATCTCCCAATCCATGCCCGCTTCGCGCATCCAGACTTCCAGCGGCTGTTGGCTGGCCAGCTGGTTGCCCAGCCCGTGCCAGGGGGTACGGCCTACATAGGCCATGTTTTCGACAAGATGTGCCATGGTGAATCTCCTGTTAAAGAGGGAATGCCCAAAGGGCAGGGTTAGAGCCAGCCGCGCTCGGCGAGGCTCACGTAGCTGGAACGGGACACCACAAAGTGGTCCAACACCCGCACATCGATCAGTGCGAGGGCGTCCTTGAGGCGTTTGGTGATTTGCCGGTCGGCAGTGGAGGGCTCACTGCAACCGGAAGGGTGGTTATGGGCGAAGATGATGGCTGCGGCATTGCAGTCCAGAGCGCGTTGCACTACCACGCGGGGGTAAACAGCGGAGCTATCAATGGTGCCGTTGAACAAGGTCTCGAAACTGAGCACCTTGTGCTTGTTGTTGAGGAAGATGGCCGAGAAGACTTCGTTTTTCTCCTGTGCCAGAGCCAGTTGCAGGAACTGGGCGACATCGGTAGGCGCGGTCAGGGCCTCCCGGTCGGTAAGCTCATCCAGCAGGATGGTGGCCGCCGTACTGACGATCTCCTCGGGTTTAACGCAGCCCTGTACGTGGTACAGGCCCTGCTCGTTCTTTACGAAAGTGGGAATATCCATTCAGGCCTCCAAAGGGGCATAAAGAAGCCCGCACAAGGCGGGCTTCGGAGTGGTGGGCAAAGGGAAGAGGGGGTTACTCAGAATCGAGGCGGAAGCTGTGTCCGCAGTCCAGGCATTCCAGGTTGTCGAGATAGGTCTCGTCGAGCTTGGCTCCCAGCGCGGCACCGGCTTCACCTCCGGCAACGCCACCAGCTAGACCGCCGAGCACGGCACCTGCGATACCGCCGATGGCGGACCCGGCAGGGCCAAACGCCAAGCCGACAGTAGCGCCAACCCGAGCACCACTGGTCGCCATGGCAAACCCACTGGCAGCGCCGGCAGCCGTGCCAACAGTCCCGCCAACCTTGCGGCCATTTTGCAGGGCGACGATTCGGATGGAGCGGCAGGACGGACATTGAATGATCATGAAACCTCCATGAGATGGGGTCAGGAAGGACATTCCTTCCCGGCTTCATGGAGGTGATATGTGTTTGAAAATAATTAGATTAGAGCTGTTTATGTGAAAGCCAAGGAGATAGAGGCGCTTTGATAGGTTGTCAGAGTTTTATGTCTCTTTGTGCTGCCTGTAGTCCGTAGACTTTTGTAAATCACATGTGTTGAATTGCGATCGTGAAAGACGAGAATATGAATAGCAAAATTCGCTATTCAGTTGGGGGTAATGTTCGCCCAAATGGAAGTGCGCTCTATGTCGCAAGAGAAGTTGTGATAAATGTTGTTTGGATAGATGCATGCACTATCGGCTGGATCATATAATCCAAGAAGAGTGCGAGGGCTCATGCTAAGCTATGTTAGTGTGCGGAGTTTTCAAGAGCCCGCCTAGAACCGCACGCGGAAGAAAAGTGAATAAAGCACAGGTATTGCCACCATGGTAAGCAGAGTGGCGAAGGCAAGCCCCCCCATGATAGTAATCGCCATGCTCGAAAAGAAGGCGTCCCACATCAGAGGTATCATGCCGAGAATGGTGGTGAAGGCCGCGAGGATCACGGGGCGCAGGCGGCTGACGCTGCCATCGACTAGTGCATCTCTCATTAGCTTACCGTCCTTGACCTGTGCGTCGACTTCGTCAATTAACACGATGGCATTTTTCATCAGCATTCCGGAAAGGCTGAGGAAGCCGAGCATTGCCATGAAAGTGAATGGCTGACCAGTTAGTAACAGGCCGATGCTCACGCCACAGATCGACATTGGTACGATCAGCCAGATTATCAGCGGCTGACGGACCTTTCCGAACAATAATACTGAAATTACCAGCATCACAAGGATCCCCAGCGGTACCTGTTTCGCCAGGGACGCTTGCGCTTCGCTGGCTTTCTCATATTCGCCGCCCCATTCCAGAGCATAACCTTTTGGCAGCGGTAGCGTTTCCACCGCGTTATGTAATTGTCGCAATGCTTGGTCGGCAGTCAGGTCGCCAATCGGTTCGGCCTGAACTTTGAGCGCGCGTATACGGTTGCGCCGATGAATAAGGGATTCTTCGGTGGCAATTTCTAGTCCGCTTAGCACCTGGCTAACAGGAACGTAGGTCTGTTCGGCGCTGCTCCACATAACACGGTTGCCGAGTTTGCTGACGCTGCCACGTTCCTCGCTGGGAGGACGTACCACAATTGGTATTTGCGAGTCATATTCGCGGTAGGTGCCGGCTTGGATACCGGTAGTGGCAAATAGTGATGACGTTTTCACTTCTGCACGGCCAACGCCGGCGATACGTGCTCGTTCTTCATCGAAATGCGGTACCACGACAACCTCCCGCGTACGCCAATCGATTCTGATATCTTGCACAACATTACTCTCTTGGAAAATTTGTTGTGCTTGCTCACCAAGTTGACGAAGCACAGCAGGATCGTTGCCCTTAAAGCGTGCCTCAATCTTGGCCCCGCCACCAGGGCCGAACATCATCGTTTGTGGGTACACCTCGAGGGACGGATATTGGTTTGCTAGAACTACTCTTAATTCATCAATCAGGCCGTTAATCAACTGACGATTAGTTACGCGCACGATCAGCTGACCATAGGATGGATTTGGTAGCTCCGGTTCATAAGTCAGCATGAAGCGGCTGGCGCCCTGGCCAACAAAGGTGGTGACTGCTTCTACTTCATCGTGAGCGAGAATCAGACTTTCTATTTCGCTTATCTGCCGCGCGGTTTCTTGTATATCGGCACCCTGACGTAGCCACACATTAAGGTAGAACATTGGCATGTTCGATGGCGGGAAGAAAGCATGTCGAACAAAACCGAAGCCGACTATCGAAATTACGGTAATCATAACTAGTGCGGTAACGGTGATGCCTCGGTTTTTTAGTGCAAGCAGAAGGATCATGCGGTACTTGCCGTAGCTTGCATGCGCGTAGGGATCTTCGCCTTCTTCATACTGGTGGCCATCAAACAAATAGTGGCCCATAAGTGGCGTAACAGTGATCGCCAGCAGCCAACTTAACAACAGTGAAATGGAAATAACTGCGAACAGCGAGAACAGGAATTCGCCGGTCACGTCTTGCGACAGGCCGATCCCGGAAAATGCCATGATGCCGATAACAGTGGCGCCAAGCAGCGGGATTTGGGTGCGACGACAGGCTTCGCTTGCGGCATTCTCGGCACTTTTGCCGCGCTGGATACCGATTAGCATACCTTCGGCAATGACGATGGCATTATCAACTAGCATCCCCATGGCGATAATCAAGGCGCCGAGAGAAATGCGCTCCATTTCGATGGCAAAAATTGCCATAAAAAACACTGTGCCAAGCACGGTAAGTAAAAGGGTGCTGCCGACGGCAACTCCGACGCGCCAGCCCATGGCCAGACAAAGGACACAGATTACAATAGCCACTGACAATGCAAGACTGGCAAGGAAGTCATCAATCGCTTTGTCAACCACAAGGTGCTGCTGGTAAATCGGCTTAATATGCACACCTAACGGAATATGGTGGCGAATTTTATCAAGGTGCTCGTTGACCGCGTGCCCTACCTCGACAATGTTGGCATTTTGCAGGCCGGCGATAGCGAGGGTGAACGCCCTTTCGCCATCATAATTGATAAGTTCCCTGGGGATATCGTCGGTAGCGCGGTATACGGACGCCACATCGCTCAGGCTGAATTGCTCCGTGGAACCGGGTCGACCGATGCGTAACGCCTCAATGGCTGCGACTGAATCAAAACCGGGTTCGCCGCTAATGCGAATGCGGCGTCCATCGATTTTAAAAGAACCGCCGGATTGCATGCGGTTTTCCGATTGTAGAGCGTTGAGCACTACTTCCAGCGGAATGCCGAGGCTGACCAGGCTTTCTTGGGAGATATCCACATAAATGACTTCTGACGGCTCGCCTGCGGTGGTGACTTTCGACACATTTGGCACATTCAATAACTCGCGGCGTAGGAAGCGCGAGAGCTCGCGTACCTCGGAATCAGTTAGGTCTGGTGCGACGACCGCAAAGAAAATTCCGAACACATCGCCATAGTCATCATGGACAGTGGAATTTAAAGCCCCAATTGGCAGGAAGCTTTGTGCGTCACCGACCTTGCGTCGCAGTTCATCCCAAACTTGCGGCATTGTGTCGCCGTCATACTGGTTCTTTATCTCGACCTTGATAATAGACTCACCGGGGCGCGAGCGCGAGGTCAGTCGTTTCAGCTGTGGTAATTGCTGGATGGCGGATTCCAGCGGCTCGGTGATTTCCTTTTCTACTTCTACTGCGGTGGCGCCAGGGTAGGGCGTGACCACCAGCGCCATCTTGATGGTGAAGGCAGGGTCTTCGAGGCGGCCAATATTGTTCATTCCCCACAAGCCGCCGAGCAGGCATGCAAGTATAATCAGCCAACTGTTGACAGGGCGCTTGATGGAGGCGCGTGCGATATCCATGAGGCGCCCTCTCAGAATCCGTTGAATGGGGTGACGGGCATGTTATCGTGCAATAGCTGCACGCCAGCACTAACAACCTGTTCGTTACCTGAGAGACCGGCGACCAGAGCGTGGCCCTGCTTGGTGACGCCATGTACCTTGACCGGCTGTGCAGTCACTACAGATTTTTTCGGTTGGTAAACCCACACACGAAAATTGCCTTCGGCATCGCTGTCAAGTGCGGACTGGGGAATGTCAATCATGGCATCCGGGCGGTTGCTGGCTTCACTTACACGCACCGTGACGGTCATGCCCGGTAGAATTGTCTTTCCGTGCTGGCGCGCCAAGCTGAAGGTGACGCGATAGGATTGTGCTACGGAATTCGGCTCGGTTTCATGTTCGTGATATTTGAGCGGCAACGGATGCTCCGAGTCGTTACCGAAAATTGCCTCGGCCATCAGTCGTCCCGGTGATTCAAGAGTCGCCATCAAGTTTTCCGGGACGTTGATGTGCACACGGAATTCCTCCACGTTTTGTACTCGCACGATTTGTGCGCCAGCGGGTACGTTGGTGAACGGATCGACCAGTCGTCGTGTTACCAGTGCATCGAACGGCGCGAGGATGCGTGTGTAGGCAAGGTTTCGTTGTGCTGTAACAAGAGCAACTTTGCGCAGTTTGTGTGCGGTTTCGGCCTGATCGAAGTTTGCTTGCGGCAGTGTGCCGCGCTCTAACAAGGTACGGGTTCTCTCAAGATCGCGGGAGGCCTGTTCGAGTTGCAGTTCAGCTTCGCGCACCGCGAGTTGATAATCAGATGAATCAAGCGCAGCGATTAGTGTCCCCTTAGCAACAAACTTGCCCTGATGGACCGGCATATCGATGATGCGGCCACTCACCTGAAAAGACAGGTCCACTGTGTTGACTGCGTCGACGCGACCGACGAAGTGGCGAGCTGCTTGAAAGTTATTATTACTGCTGACTTGGTAGAGGCGGACCGCACGGGGCTCCATTGCTGCTTTGTCATTGCCGCCACAGGATGACAGCAACAGGGTAGCGTAGAGCAAGATAGCAAGAGTAATGCAGTCATTGCGTAGCGGTATTGGTGACACGCTTTTGGCGTGTGAATGCATGCCGGAAAAGGATGCTGGATGTTGTCTCATTTGAGCAGGTCCTTGGCCAGTCGTTGCAGTTGTTGGTAAACCTGACTGCGCTGGTCGCTGGGTACCGGTGAGATATTAAGTAATTCCTGGAACAACAGGCCGTCGGCGGCTGCCCACAGCAGCCATGCTGTGGGAGATTCCCGTTCTTCTTCGAGGATACGTTTGCGGGTTTGCTGAATGTATTGACGCAGCGGGTCGAGCAGGGCCGGCTGCTCAGCGGCGGAGGTCAGTATGGCCATGGTGACCCTGGGGTCGAGCACATCAGGATCCATCCGTGCTGCAAGCATGGCGCGCAGGACGCTCCAGGGCTGGCCCGACAACGTTTGCTCATGCGTCTCGCGAACTGTTCTGGTGCGGGCGATTAGGCGTTCGAGCATTGCCTGGAGTAGAGCTTCTTTAGTGGCAAAGTGGTAGAGAAGTCCGCCTTTGCTGAAGCCGCTTTCACGGGCAACTTTGTCAAGGGTAATGCGCCCGGATCCGTGCTCTACGGCTATGCGCTGAGCAGCATCCAAGATCATGTCACGAGTAGAGGCGGTGTTCATGGCGGTTCCTAGTACGAACTACATGGTCTACTTAATGTACCAACTAGACGGTAAAGTAGCCAGTTATTTGATCTTGGTGTGGATGGCTGTGTTGTAAGGGGTTGGATGATCGCCCGGGTTCGTTCATATGCTGTTGGTGGTTTGAATTATTCCTCTGGCATTGACATTTGGTTGTATGACCAAATAAGATATTCGAAAGTGCCGCTTTTTTTGCGGCTTGACCATCCTGAAGAGCCCTGTCTATTTGGAGGAGCCATGAAATCTATCCCTATTCAGCCGCGCAAAGTCGCCTTTGATGTCTCATCAGTGCCAAGGCATTGGAATGGCGGTGATCCCGTGCTGACCCGCTTCTTTGATGCCCTCTCAGTGCATTTCCCAGAGGGAGAGCGCTTCTTTATCCAGTCAGTGCGTAACTTCAAGGATCAAGTGACAGATGATCAGCTGAGCGAGGATATTCGACACTTTATTCGCCAGGAAGGTCAGCACGGGATTGTCCATGATCGTTTCAACGATGTGATGGCCAGCCAGGGCGTGGATGTGGATAAGGTCACTGCGAATCTAAGGACGTTTATTCGCACCACACAAAAGTACCTGCCGAAGAAGTATCAGCTCGCCATGACGGCGGCGTTTGAGCACTTTACGGCAACCTTGGGCGAAACCATGGTCAGCGAGAAGAGCGAGATGTTTAGCGAGGCTGACCCCGTCATGAGAGCGCTATTTCTGTGGCACGGGGTCGAAGAAGTAGAGCACAAGGCCGTGGCCTATGATCTTTATCAGGGCGCAGCAGGTGGAGGCTACTTGACGCGCGCGTCTGCGTTGGTGGTTGCGACCCTGATGGTTCACCTTGTCGTGGCTCCAGTATTTTGGAATATGCTCAAGCTTGATGGCGTAACGCGCCAGCCTGGCGTGATTCTGCGGGGCCTGAACAAGCTTTATGGGCGAAAAGGTATTCTCACAGGCATGCTGCCTGATTTCCTCGCTTGGTTCCGCCCTGGGTTCCACCCTTGGGATACCGGTATGCCAGAGAAGGTTGCCGCGTGGTTGGCGGAGTATGAGACTCATGGAGATCCGATGCGGGCGTCGGAAACCATTTACGGTCCGGCTCCAGTGAGTGAGGCAGCCTGATGCATGGAGGCAAGCAGGATATCCCCAGTACCGTCGATGTTCCTCATACACATCGGCCTGGGCGTCACTGTGGCAGTTCAGCTATCAGAGACCTGCTGGAGTTTCATGGGCTTAATTTGACGGAAGCTTTCTGCTTCGGGCTGGGTGCCGGGCTTGGTATTACTTATGTAGAAATACCAGGCACGGACACCCCGTTTATTGTCCATGTCCGTTCAATGGGATTTGAGGAAACGGTGTTCTCTACACTGGGCGTGCCGTTTCGCTGGGAAACTTGGCAAGATAAATGTGCTGCCGCCGATGCGCTGGATGCCCATCTTGATGCGGGGCGGCCTGCGCTTCTCTTAACTGATATTTTTTACCTTCCTTATTTCAAGAGCAGTACACATTTCCCCGGTCACGCCATCGTCGCCTGGCAGCGAGCCGAGAAGGGCGAGACGATGCTTGTTAGCGATACCGAGCGCCCAGGGCTTTTAGAGGTGCCTCGTGACAAGCTGGTTGAAGCCAGATTCTCCTTGTCGCCACCCTTTATCCATCATGGTTCATTGTTCGCACCCGAAAGTGTTTCGGTTCAGGTGTCTGCCGAGAAAGTGCGCAGTGCGATTGTGAGGAATGCAGATAATCTCCTGCAAGGAAGCAGGAATCACGGTATTCAAGCGCTAACAACTTGGATCCAGGAACTTCCTCGCTGGAAGGCAGTGGATAAATGGCAATGGTTGCTCCGTTTTGCCTATCAAGTGATCGAGAAGCGTGGAACGGGGGGCGGCGGTTTTAGAGTGATGTATTCAGAATTTCTCGATGAGGCGAGTGAAATTGTTCCTGAAATACATGAGGCAGGCTTGGTCGAGTTGATGCGCACGAGTGCTGCGGCATGGTCCGCTCTGGCTGATTGTCTGCGAAAGGGATCCGAAAGTGAAACATTCCCTGAAGAAGCAATAACGGACGCCATTGAATCTGTACGTGCTGCAGAAACCCGATATGCGGATGCCGCTTTAACATTGTTATATAAAAGTTCCTAACTATGACAGCTGAAAAATCACTCCCGAGAGAACTGCTTGCTGCAAAGGCTTTTTTTGGTTCTGGACATCCGTTGTTTAATGCTTTTGGTATTGCAATGGATGACATTACTAACGATGGCGCCGTAATGAGTATGCCCTGTGTGGCAGAGGTTTGTGATCAACAGGGTGCGGTTCATCAAGGCGCCATCGCTACCTTGCTTGATACGGCATGTGGTTTGGCGATTTTTGTGCGCCTCGGCGACATGCGCCCAATTGCGACAATTGACTTGCGCGTTGATTTCATCGCTAAACCCGAGGCTGGCGAAGGGGTGGCATGTAATGTCACCTGTTTTGCAGTTGAAGAAAATATTGCCTATGTCCGTGGAGAGGCATTTGGGCGTGATGGCGGCAATTTGCTGGCGTCGGTATCAGGCAGTTTTGCGATAGGAACCGCAGGCCCGTCCTTTGATCAATCTGTGAATGCTAGCAATAAGAGAGCCGCCTCCAAGAAAAACACAATCGATGATGAAGGAATCATCAGCTTCGAAACAGAAAGGGTAACCGCTCTCTCTACTGTGGTTGTCGAAGCATCACCATACGAAAAATTTCTTGGTATGACGGCCTCGGACGATAACGGCGAAGCAACCTATAAAATGCCGTTTCGCGAGCAGCACATTGGCAACCCTCTGATCAAGACTTTTCATGGCGGTATTATCGCAAGCTTCGCGGAGCTTGTTGCGGGCGCGCACTTAACAGCAAATCAGACTGAACAAAATAAGCCAGTATGTTCCAGTATGACTCTGGATTATTTGCGTCCGGCCTTTGCGGGTACGTTGGTAGCGAAGCCGAGCATTATTCGTGAAGGAAAGCGCTTCCTTGTGGTTGTTGTGGATGTGTTTCTTGATGGCGCCCAGGTTTCCCGAGGTCGCTTCATTTATAAGAGAGCCTTCACTTCCAGCTAGTCCAATCTATAAACAACCCTCCCCCCTTCCTTTTCTGCCTCAATAGAGGAGTTCTGTTATGTATATTTCACAGACTTTGCGCCGTGCGGTTCAATTAAACGGCCAAGGTACGGCTACCGTTTTTGCTGGCCGGCGGCAAACTTGGCGAGAGTTTGAAGACCGTATCGCATGCCTTGCTAACGGGTTGCTAAGTCTGGGCGTCAATGCGGGTGACAGGGTTGCCATACTGGCGTTAAACAGCGATCGCTACCTGGAGTATTTCTATGCAGTGCCGTGGGCCGGTGCGGCAGTGAATCCCGTCAATATTCGGCTCGCACCACCTGAAATCGCCTATACCTTGAATGACTCAGGTTCTAAAGTGCTTTTCGTTGATGACACCTTTGCAGCATTGCTGCCATCCCTACAGCCACAGCTTGAGTCTATCAAGCATGTTGTCTTCATGGGCGAGGGTGAGTGTCCACAAGGGTGTATTGATTATGAATCCCTTGTCGCCAACGCCGATCGAATCCGTGACGCCAATGCTGGCGGTGACGATCTGGCGGGGCTGTTTTATACCGGTGGTACCACTGGGCGGTCAAAAGGCGTGATGCTGAGTCATGACAACCTGGTATTCAATGCCCTGAACGTGGTTGCCGAGATGGGCTATGACAGTGACACCATATATATGCATGCCGGGCCCATGTTCCACTTGGCTGATATGGCCAGCACGTTCGCCGTGACACTGGCTGCGGGGACACATGGCATTGTTCCTCGCTTTGATGTTGATGAAGTGCTGGCTTTCATTGAGCAGGAGAAAGTCACGAACACCCTGCTGGTGCCGACCATGGTCAATCTTCTAGCCTCATCTGGTCGCATCGCCAATTACGATGTCAGCAGCATAAAACGCATGCTGTATGGCGCCTCGCCAATGCCAGAGGCGGTATTGATTAGTGCTATGGAACAAATGCCGACAGTGTCATTTGCTCAGGGCTATGGTCAGACCGAAGCCTCCCCAATCATTACCTCACTCGGGCCAGAACATCACATTCCCGGCGGAGAAAAATTACGTAGCGCCGGTCGCGCAGCACTGGGTGTGGAGGTGTTGGTGCTTGATGAAAATGATCAGGTGGTATCTCAAGGTACGGTTGGCGAAATATGTGCGCGGGGACCAAACGTCATGTTGGGTTACTGGGGAATGGAATCAACAACCGCTGATACCTTGCGCAATGGTTGGCTACATACCGGCGACCTTGGCTACATGGACGAGGATGGCTTTGTCTTCATCGTTGATCGAGCCAAGGACATGGTAATTAGCGGTGGAGAAAATATTTTTTCTGTTGAAGTTGAGGGTGCCATTTATGGCCATCCTGCGGTACAGGAGTGCGCGGTAATCGGTATTCCTGATGAGCGCTGGGGTGAAGCTGTGCATGCAATCGTGGTGCTGCGTGAAGGAGAGCGCGCTAATGAGGCAGAGATTATCGAACATTGCCGTGAAAGAATTGCAGGTTACAAAGTGCCTCGTAGCGTTGAGTTTAAGGCCGAGTCGTTGCCGGTGAGTGGGGCAGGCAAGGTGCTGAAAAACGAACTGCGAGCCCCCTTTTGGGAGAACAACGGTAAACAGGTTAATTGAGTAATCGATAACCTTGTATTGCGAAATTTATTGGCTTGGAGGCTTCCATGAATCTGGATTTCAGTAATGAAGAAAAAGAATTTCGTAAGAGTATCCGGCAGTGGATGAAGGAAAATGTGCCTGATGATATTCGGCGCTGTACTGCCCGAGGAGCGATGTTAGATAAGAATATGCAGCAACGATGGGAGCGTTTGCTGGGCAGTCAAGGTTGGCTCACGTCTACTTGGCCAGAACAATTTGGAGGCCCGGGGTGGAGCGCAACCCAGCGGTATATTTTCGATCAGGAGCGCGCCTCGGCAGGGGCACCGCCAACAAGCCCTTTTGGTGTGGCTATGGTTGGGCCGGTGCTATATACCTTCGGTTCTGAAGCACAGAAGGAACGGTGGTTGCCCGGCATTCAGCGTGGCGAAACGCTATGGTGCCAGGGTTATTCTGAGCCCAATGCGGGCTCAGATCTGGCCTCGTTAAAAACGCGAGCCACGCGTAATGGCGACCATTATTTGGTTAATGGTCAAAAAATCTGGACGACACAGGCCCATTGGGCGGACATGATGTTTTGCTTGGTGCGAACGGATAGCACCGTGAAACAGCAGCAGGGCATTTCATTCCTGCTGATCGATATGAAAACCCCCGGGCTTGAAGTACGGCCGATTTATTCAATTGATGGGCATCATCACCTTAACGAAGTCTATTTTACCGACGTGAAAGTGCCTGTGGAAAATTTGGTGGGTCAAGAAGGAATGGGGTGGACCATTGCCAAGTTTCTTCTTACCCACGAACGCACCACCATTGCCGGTGTGGCGGATATTCACTACGAAATCAATCGCCTTAAAAGTGCTATCGATGCGCTACCAACGGAAACAGATAAGCAGTTGGCGGTGCGTCGGTTGGCTGGATTGGAAGTCGATCTTATGGCGCTGGAATACACCAACTTTCGCACCGTTGCTGCCACAGATGAAGGCAAGCCGTTCGGCCCAGAATCGTCAGGACTGAAAATCAAAGGCACGGAACTACAGCAAAGGGTTTCCCAGGCGATGGTGGAAATCGGAGGTTTGATGTCTTTGCCATGGGATAACGAGGAGCCCATTGGGGAGCAAATTTTTAATCAGGCCAGTCGCCGCTATAACTTCCTGCGTGCGTGCACCATCTATGGTGGATCTAACGAGATCCAGAAAAACGTGTTGGCGAAGATGTTGCTCGGATTGTGAGGTGAAAAATGGATTTCAAGTTACCCGAAAATACCACCATGATTGCGGATACCGCGCGCCGTTATCTTAAAGATAACTATTCATTTGACACCTACATTGCACAGTTGAATGAGAGTAATCACCTTGAAGCGAATCGCTGGCAGGCCATGAATGATTTGGGTTGGTTTGGCCTTCCGTTTGCTGAATCTGTTGGAGGGTATGGCGGCTCATTGCTTGACGTGTGCGCCATTGTTCAGGAGTTAGGAGCCGCGCTTTGTCTTGACCCTTTTGTCGATTTAATTGTTTCCCCCGGCAAGTTATTGGAGTGCGCCAATACGCCAACATCCTTGGCGTTGCTTGATCGCATTATTGCTGGTGAGGCACGTGTGGCTTGCGGCCTTTATGACCGGCATGCCGGTTATCACGTGCTGAACCCTTCCTTGAGGCTAAACGGAGAACGACTTTCCGGGCAGAAGCACGTTGTGTCTGATGGTGGCGTTGCAGACACCGTGCTCGTCTCCGCTATGTCTGGTGATGAGTTGGTCATTGTCGCGCTACCTTTCGACGCCTGTGGCGTTGAAAGATATCGACTGCTCGATGGAAGCCGTGCTGCCAGTTTGACGCTTGATGATGTGCTCATCACAGACGAAATGGTTTTGTGTCGTGGTGATGCGGCAAAGCAGGCGGTTTCTGCCTGGTTCGATTATCTGTGCGCATTGGACTGCGCACGTATGTACGGCGCCTGCCGAGAGGTGTATCAGGCCACTCTGGAATACGCTCGAACGCGTAAACAGTTTGGTACAACGATTGGCAGTTTTCAGGTAATCCAGCACTACCTTGTTGATGCGTTTATTGATCTCCAGCAGCTGGAATCCATGCTCTTGATGGTGTCAGTAAAAGGAGAGAGCGCAAACGTCTGTGAGCGCGGGCGCGCGACAGCGGCGGCAAAGGCTTACTACGCAAACCAGGCCGTTGGTATCACTCAGCAAGGTATCCAGATCCATGGTGGCGTTGGTGTTACGGAAGAGCTGAACATTGGCCATTACTTCCGTCTGGTGACACATGCGTCATTGAGTCATGGCGACCGAGAGCACCACATGTCACGGTTTATTCAGGCGGGGGAGAACCAAAATGAAGTCGTTTGATTTTATCGTCGTGGGGGCGGGCTCTTCGGGCTGTGTTCTTGCCAACCGGTTAAGCGAGTGCGGCAAGTATTCCGTTTGTCTTATTGAGGCCGGCCCCCACGATAATAGCGGTTTTATTAATATTCCGTTTGGTCTCATCGGTCTAATTAAACAAGGAAAGCGAAACTGGGGCTACGACACCGCGCCACAGAGTCACCTTAATAAAAGACGCCTCTACTGGCCGCGAGGAAAAACACTGGGGGGCAGCAGCTCAATCAATGCCATGGTCTACATTCGAGGCCAACAACAAGACTATGATGACTGGGCAGCGCAAGGCGCAACAGGGTGGGCGTGGAAAGATGTGCAGCCGGTATTCAATGCACATGAAAACAATGAACAATACTCCGCTGACAATTGGCATGGTGTGGGTGGGCCACTGAATGTTACCCGAGTCAGGGATGTTAACCCGTTAACCCCGCTGTTTATTAAGTCCGGTGAAGAGCTGGGTTATACCCGAAACGATGATTTTAACGGGCCGGAACAGAAAGGCTTTGGCCGGTTTCAGGTAACACAAAAAGAAGGGCGCCGATGGAGTGCCGCGCGTGCTTTCCTGGATCCTGCACGTGGCCGCGATAACCTGCACATCATGACGGATGTGCAGGTAACCAAGGTGTTACTGGATTGCGGCAGGGCGATTGGCGTCGAAATTTGTGATAGTGATGGTGCTCAATCGGTCATTGGTACGAACAAAGAAGTCATCCTGTCCGGTGGGGCGATCAATACCCCTCAGTTGCTGATGTTGTCGGGTATTGGAGAGCGAGAGCACCTATCGAAAATCGGCATCACCTGTTTGCAAGACTCGCCGGAAGTTGGGGAGAACCTTCAAGATCACCTTGATATGACCGTCATGATCAGGGACAAAAGCCGTCAATCAATCGGCATGTCACCGTTTTTTATACCTCGGCTGATTAGTGCCTTCTACCAGTATTTTCGTCATCGGCGCGGCTTTCTTGCCAGTAACGCGGCGGAAGCAGGGGCTTTTGTCAGCCTGCTCAGCGAGCCGGATCGTCCGGATGCTCAGCTACACTTTTTACCGGCTTATCTTCGAGATCATGGACGTCAGTTGACGCCAGGGTTTGGTTGTACGATTCATGTGTGCCAACTCAGGCCTAAGAGTCGAGGACAGATTCGATTGGCCAATAGCGATCCATTTACTGCGCCTTTGATAGACCCAAACTATCTTTCTCATCCTGACGATATTCTTGTGCTCCGTGAAGGCGTGAAACTAGCCAGAAAAGTGTTTCACAGTCATTCTTTCAGCTCTGCTTTTGGCGGTGATGACGAACCGGCTTCCAGCGTGGAGAGTGATGACCAGATTGATGCGGATATTCGCCAGCGCGCTGAAACAATCTACCATCCCGTCGGCACTTGCCGAATGGGTAGTGATGAAAAAGCGGTGGTGGATGTCCGTCTGCGGGTAAACGGTGTGAAGGGGTTGCGTGTCGCGGATGCCTCGGTCATGCCATTGTTGATCAGTGGTAATACGAACGCGCCATGTATGATGATTGGCGAGCGAGCGGCACAATTCATTCTAGAGGATGCGCAATAAAGATCGGCTAGAGAAAAGCTATGATAAAAGGTGTAATGCCGGAGTTGCATGGAAGCAATTCCGGCATTTTTTTGTGTGTCTTTTAGCAAACGGTGGTGACAGAGTCGTCAACTATTCAGAGGTTCCCTAAACCCCCTTGAGCATTATTATGCCGCCGGATTGCTATACAGCTCATGCAGTTGGCCACCTTCAGCGAACAACTTCTCACGCCACAGTTTTTCCAGCCCTTTGGTGTCATGTTGATCTGGGTGGAAATCCGGCTGAATGAACTCAGGAAGGCGCGAAAGGATTTGCGATATAAACCCGTTACGACCTAGCAAAATATTCAGACCTTTAACATTATCGCTGATGTTGCCGAGCTGGCCGTCTTTGACAAGCATCCAGCTCCAGGTGATGCCCAGCATCGGCAGCAAGACGACCATCGAGGCGAGGGCTGCAGCCACGCGCTCTGTACGGCTGTTACCAATAAGCTCATATACGTCGTAGGCAACAGATTTGTGTTCCAGCTCTTCGAGCGCATGCCACTGCCATATTTTGAGCATTTCAGGGTCTGCCTGGCGTACAAAATTCTCGTCTTCAAGCAGCTGCTCGGCGAGAAGCGCAGTAAAGTGCTCCATAAACGTGGTGGCGGCTAGCCGAGTGCTCGGCGGCAACTTCTCTAGTATGGCCAAGCCAATTTTGACAAACCGATCTGGCGACTGCATGTCATAGCCGTACTCGGCGAGAATCTGGTTCAGCCTGTCATGCTCTCGTCCGTGAATGGCCTCCTGTCCCATGAAGCCCGATATGGCCGCCCGTAGAGATTCGTCCTTAACCTGACCACGAAAGTGTCTAACAGACTCCATGAAATAGCGTTCACCAGGTGGGAAAAACCCGGAGAGCATGGCAAAGAAAGTCGTTGCTGTGGCATTTCCAGCATAAAAATACTTTGGAATGGAATCTGGAAATTGAAAATTGATATGACGCGGTGGAATGCCCACCAGCGCGCCGCTGAGTTTCTTAATGCTTTTTACCGTATTAGACGAGCGCATATCGCCTCCAATCAATAATGTGATAGTTAAAGAGAAAAATGTCAGGCCATGCCCTGGTGCGTTTTTTTATTTTTGCTGCTTTGCTGTTTTTTAAACATAATTTCAAGCAAGCGTTGGTAGCCTGTGGGTATCAGTCTCTGTGTGGTGTCCAGCATGACCGCGTCACCGCCTACCAAAACTCTTCGCCGGTTTTTTCGCACGCCTTTCAGGATGGTTCTAGCGGCAGCTTCGGGTGTGGTCATGGCAATTTTTTCGAACATGCTGGCAATCTCTTCTTTGTCGCCCATGTTCATGCTGCCCATGTCTCCCATGCGACTATTACGCGCGATGTTGGTCTTTACTCCACCTGGATGAACGCAAGTCGCGCTGACAAGGCCGCCCGCGATATCCAGCTCTTCACGTAATGATTCTGTAAATCCGCGAACAGCAAATTTTGCGGCGTTGTAGGCTGACTGGGTTGGAACACCGATAATGCCGAAAACGCTGGAGATGTTGACGATATGGCCTTCACCTATTTTCTGGAGATGGGGAAGAAATGCCTTTGTACCGTATACGACACCCCAGAAATTGATATTCATCAGCCATTCAAAGTTTTCATAGCTCATGTTCTCGACGGTCTCACCCAGTCCCACACCGGCATTGTTCATGATGAGATTTACTTTTCCGTGTGTTGAGACGGTATCTTCCGCGTATTGATAAACCGCATTTTTGTTGCTGACATCAACAACATGAGTGCTGATGTTGACGGCGTAGCCTGCCAGTAATTCGACCGTCTTCTCTAGGCTTTCTTCGCTGATATCAGAGATCGCTAAGTGGCAGCCTTCTTTTGCTAGAGCAATCGCCGTGGCTTGCCCGATGCCCGACCCGGCGCCAGTGATCGCCGCGACTTTTCCTGAAAATGATTTCATCGTTGCGCCTCTATATTGAGTGTGTTGCTCAGAAGTTTTTGGACGAGATTGCGTTTCGTTTTATGTAGGTTTGTCGTTTCGAATTTAAGGTGGCCATCATTCATTTTTCCATAACGAAGCGCCGGCAGGTCGTGAAGATAATCGTTGAGGTTTTGCCAAGGATCTTTGTTGCCTTGGCGTGGCAGGCGGTCATCAGCACGTTGAATGTAGCCAGAGCGAAGGTTGAGAAAGTTGACATCAGAGCCACACCCTTCCTCGTCGATAGGGGTCACCTTTTCTGCGCCTGTCTTGCGCATATGCTTGAGAAGCCGACAAACAAATTCGGAGGCAATATCTGCCTTGAGGGTCCAGGACG
The DNA here is from genome assembly GCF_009601165.1 of Alcanivorax sediminis. Lineage (NCBI taxonomy): Bacteria > Pseudomonadati > Pseudomonadota > Gammaproteobacteria > Oceanospirillales > Alcanivoracaceae > Alcanivorax > Alcanivorax sediminis. The sequence continues at coordinate 1,383,483 of NZ_WIRE01000001.1, forward strand.
CGTTGGTATAGCCAAAGACCAGTGCCATATTAGGCACTTTTTCCAGCATTAAGCCTTTGTACATCATGGTGTTTGAGAGATTGACGTGCTTACCATCAACACGTAGCTCTGCGCCGCCCAACATTTGCAAATCCAGACCGGTAGCTGTGACGATAATATCGGCAGGTATCCAATCCCCAGATTCCAGTTTTATACCGGTTTTGGTGACATTTTTTATATGATCCGTCACCACGGAAGCCTTGCCTTCACGAAGCACCTTGAACAGATCCCCCTTGGGAACTGCGCACATTCGTTCCTCCCATGGGTTGTAGTGAGGTTGAAAATGCTTCATGTCGATATCCGGCCCCAGTTGTTTGCGAGCAGCGGCCAGCAGTAATCTGCGGATCGCTTTGGGCTTACGAATCGATAGGTTAAATACGGTTCTCTGCAGCAGGATATTGCGTGTGCGCGCCATGCGGTAAACAAGCATTTCTGGCAGTACTCGGCGCAGGTTTTTCGAGATGAGATCTTGCTCAGGGACGGAGGCAACATAAGTAGGGGAGCGCTGTAACATGGTGACATGCGCAGCGCGGTCGGTCATCGCGGGCACCAGTGTTACGGCGGTGGCGCCGCTGCCGATCACGACAACTCGCTTACCCGTATAGTCGTAGTCAGCTGGCCAGTGCTGCGGGTGAATTACCTCGCCGCCAAAGCGATTGATTCCAGGAATTTTCGGTGTGTAGCCGGCGTCATAGTTATAATAACCGGTACAGTTGAGGACAAACCCAGCGGTGAAAACTTCTTCTTCACCGGTTTCCTCGTTCAACGCGGTAACCGTCCAGCGATTGAATTCGCTGCTCCAGTCCTCGGCAGTGACTTTCAGGCCAAAATGAATTTTCTTGTGGACCTGATGATGCTCAGCGGTTTCTTCGATGTAATTGCGAATAGAGGGGCCATCGGCAAGCATCTTGGTGTCTGTCCAAGGCCGAAAGTTATAGCCGAGTGTGAACATATCGGAGTCCGAACGGATGCCGGGATAGCGAAATAAATCCCAGGTGCCACCAACGCGCTTGCGTCGCTCAAGGATGCCATAGCGTAGATCTGGGCACTTGCGGCTTAGGTGACAAGCCGCACCGACGCCGGAAAGGCCCGCGCCAATGATCAGCACGTCGAGGTGTTTATGTTTCATGGTGTAAGTCTCCGATCGGTGGAGCGTATGTGATTTCCTTGCGGGTCAAGGTGCTGAAGAAAGTCCAGCACTGCTCCGGTAAAAATACTGTTGCGGTCACCCGCTACCATATGACCTGCTTGATGGATTACTCGGTACTTGGCATGTGGCACGAGGGCTAATAATTCCTGGGCTCCTGCTTCGCTGAGTACATCACTGTGATGGCCGCGGATGAGTAATATCGGTAATTTGAGTTTGCTTGCTGCAAGATTGAGTCGCGCTCGGCCGAACATGCCTTCATTTGCTTCAGGGATTACCGCATGATCAAGAAACGCAGGATCCCAGTGCCAATGGAGACGGCCATTAGCGTCCTGGCGGAGGTTTTTTCGCAAGCCCTGTGAGCTTGATTGTGCTTTTCGTGTTGGGTTATAGGCAGCCACGGCATCCTGAACCTGATCCAGAGAGTCGAAACCGTCAGGGTGGCGGCGCATGAACTCAATCACCCGGCGAACGCCTTTGGTCTCAAGCCGTGGGGCCACATCCACCAGTACCAGACCTCGACAGGGCAAGGGGGGCTCCTCCCCAAGGGTAAGCATGGCCGTCAGTCCGCCCATTGACGCTCCCACGATATAAGGTGATGTGGGAAGTGATTGGATGATGGCGCGGAGGTCTGATACCAGCGCGGTGCCGCTGTAATCCCCTTCAGGGCACCACTGGCTTTGACCATGACCGCGGGCATCAATGCAGGTAGCGCAGTACCCGGATCTGGCCAGAGCTGTTGCCGTGTGCGCCCAGGCATGACGGGTCTGTCCGCCGCCATGCAGCAAAAGCACCTGCGGTGACTTCGGGTCCCCGAACTGGGTTGCACTAAGAACCAACCCGCCGTTTCCCGGGAACTGTATATCCCTGCCAGATTCCGGTGAGTGCTTTGAATCGCTATAGGCAAGGCTTGCGAGGCTGTCGTGAGGATGCATCATTATAGGCATTTATTTATTTGGCCAAACAACCAAATATTAGCGTTTCTTCTACACAAAGAAAAGTCCTATTTGACGATATTGATGATCATTCAGCGGTGTGGCATACGGTGAGGACAGAAAAAAGCCCCCATAAAGGGGGCATGAAAGTGCGTTAGCACAAGGGGAATATATTAAAAATCTTTTACCGGCAAGAAGGTAAAAGTAAGGTCTACGCCGAGGGGCGGTACCTCCAATTCGACACCGGCCAAACCTATGCCAAGCAGATCAATGTTGGCTGGTATGACGAGAGAGTCAGGGTTGCGAACTTTTAGAATCAGGCGACCATCGTCAACAAAACGTAACGGCCCTTCCAAGGTGACTCCGGTTATTTTTTTACTGCGGATGTCATGCCCAAGTTCAATGATTAGTCGTGGTTCCAGTTCTGGTGCATCCACCATGAGATCAAACGTGGTGCTAAACCAGGGGCCATCAGGGGTTCGGGTGATATAGCCAGTAATGGGCTGATTGTTTTCATATGCCAAGCGAAGCACCAGGGGGCCGGTGTCTAACGGTATTGTGATTAATCCCAGTGCACGGGCTTCCAGAAACACACTCGTCGTTGGGAGAACAGTGGGGAAGACTTTGGCAATGACGGCGCCGGTGACTTCATTTGATGTCATTGGGTCGCTGTCGATGAGGCGTCGGTTGATGGTGACATCCGGCTCATACTGGCTTACCCCGGCTTGCAAGGCGCCTGACGCGACAAAGGAAAATTTCTTTTCCGGGCAATCGTCGCCTATACCACAGCCAATGTTGGCATGGGTTATTACTCCCGATTTGCTTTTTAGCCTAAGCTGTAGGTAGTTGGCATCGGCAATGGCACCGCCGTTACCATCGGGTACCGCACCTTGCTCGTTGTCATCGATACTAAGATTAGCGTTAACATCCGCAACCGGCAGAGAGCGTAACGACACACGGGTGATCCGGTCTTCTTCCCCTGTTACAACGAAGTGATTGGTTAGGTCTGGACCTCCTTCTCTAAGCTCTGGGGCTGAGGAACTGGACTGAGAGATTTGACGTGTTTGTAGCGGTGCACCATCGGTTGAACATATGGCATTGGTGCCACAAACAGGCGAGTTTTGCTCGGAGTGCAGGGTGTAGCGATAAAGCTCGCCAATCTGCCACGGGTTGTTCGGGAGAAACTCTATTCGCTGGGCAAGCACCTTGAGACGACCATTGATGGGGTCCCATGCGTTATTGTTGGTATCGAAGTGTTCAACAACAAAAGTCTGATCATTAACCGTGTCGCCGTCGATACTGCGGCTAAAGATGACTCGAATACTAAAATCCTTGAACATATTCGGTACAGGATAGAGCGGGTCGCTATTTTTACCTCCTACACATCGGCCATTGCGCCAAGTCTCTCTTTCGCCAGTAAGACGGACACCGGTTAATGCACAGGGGTAACCGGGAAAAACAGCCGCGACAAGTGGTGCACGTAACTCATTGGTGCTGCCATTGGGAAGCACGAAGTCCGGCAGACGGATATTGAGTGTCTGGTCCTGGTTGAGCGGGTTCCCCTGCGTATCTCGGAGCAGGCTGGTGAGGGCGAGCTGGACGTCTTTTCCGTGTTGAAGGATATCTCCCCCGATGACAATCGTGGCGCCATCGTGTCGCATTGGGTACTTCGTTACTACACCATCCACAGAAACCTGTACAGCACCGTCAATGAAAACCGAAGCTGGGTCTAATGGTTTGTTGAAGTTCAGGATAACGGGGTCACCAGGTCTTGCATTGGGTTGGAACGTTTCCCCCGGTGCCCAAGACTGGAGCTGCAAGGGCCGTGTATCTGGGCTTGGGGTAGGCGCTTGGCGCTGGTTTTGATAGGCCTCCATGCGAAATGAGAGCAGGCCAGATGCCCTCTCTAAGCCCAGCACTTCAAGTTCAACCACACTGACCGCATCCAGTACCAGCACACCATCTTTTACAATGGCTAAACCCGCCACCTGCACATTTAGCAGATTCTGGCTGAGAGCCGCATTGGGTTCTGTACCCTCAGCTGTCATTGCTGCATCCATATTAAGAAGGGCATAGCGGGGGACCGATGGGGAATCACTGAATGGATTCGGGATCAGATACCCATTAGCGTCGCTGAGTATCGTGATGGTGACTTCACCGGTTTCTAGCCCGGACGGTACTTCGCCCAGTATATTGACGTCGACGTCGGTGCCTCGCAGTACGGAACCAGCGGGGACTCGCAGAGGAACGGCATCAGGAAAGTTGGGAGCAAAAGCCAGATCTGCTGCTAGATTCCCGCTCAATACGGTAAATGAGTCATCTCCCAATACAAAGGATTGTACTGGTACCTGATTGATCGGGTTGCCGGTTAAAATTGACGCTAGTTCAGGTTGCTCAGCTCCAAGGCTGCCAACTTTGAGAATGGATGTAGCACGGGGAAGTGTCGTTTTCGGTACAAAAGTACGATTGTACACCGGTAACTGTTCACCGGTAGTCTGGGCGCGCAGCCCAGCAATCGTCAGTGTGTGTTCAACAGGTTGTAGATCTTGCTCAGGATCTAGTGTCAGGTAACGGCCCCGCAAGAAGAGGGAGGCGGGAACCAGCTTGCCCAGGTTGTCACGAAGTTGAACCGATCCGGTTTCGCCATATGCTGTGCTGACTGGGTCAACCGTCTGGTTAAACGACATCCTGAGGGTGCTCATGTCGTTGGGACGCCTGGCATCATCAATTGACTCTAGCAATGACGGTTGGTCTAAAGGAGTGGCTGAAAGCAGAGTGAAAGAGCCGCTTCCCATGCTTTGCGATGCGCCGTCTTGACTGCCTGCAGTCCGAAAGCCAACGCGGTTCACGGAGTCGTCATCAATGGCTCCTAAGCCACCATCGTTGACAACCAGATGGTACCCTTCAGCCGGAGCCAGCTGCGATTGAGGATACAGGGCCAGGCCTCTGCCATTGTCTACCACTTGATAGTCAACCATGACGGTATTCCCATCAGTATCACTGGCCAGCTGTAGGCGTGAGTCAATGTCATCAATAACCTCTTGCTCAAGTGCAGAGGAAAATCGCAGGATCACTGGCGCGGTAACTGGCACTTCTGTCTGGCCGGGATAAGGGTATGAAAAAATTAGTGTCTCTGGTGTGCTCCAGGGATTGTTTACATCGCCCTTGTCGCCACCGCATCCGGTCAGAAGGGCTGCTATGGCGATCGCCAGAATAGTAAAAAACTGATGGATTGTGCTGGAATTATTATTCATTGCTCTTCTCCTGGTATTAATCGCATGTCTGTTGTTAAAACTTTAGCGACAGAGAGGCAGAAAATACGTTTATCTCACCATCAGCCCTTACCGTTTCATAAGAATCTGGATCGGTGGGAGAGTTGATGGAGGTCAATTCAAAATCAGCTTCATCCAGCATTTGATATTGGTAAGCGAAGGCGAGTTCTAATGGCATTTCAATTATTGGTGCGCTGGCCAGACGGTAGCTGGCACCCACACCCAAAACCTTTTTATCGGTGTCAAGATAGTTAACGTCCTGGGAACGGCTGGATTTTAAAGGTGAGTCCTCCAGGGCTGCGCCTGCAAAGAGTTTCATTGACTCTGACCACTGATAGCTAACGCCAATTCGGGGAATGGTGATGTCGTCAAACGCTAGATTAGCCTGATCGCGAATAGTATCGCCGGCAAACTCGCTTTCAAGCGCAGACCAATTGTGCTGCTCAATGCCTGCCGTCAATTCGAATTTGCCAACGGGAAGCAAAATGGCTGCGCCGAGAACTTCAGGTTGATAGGTATCAATTGTACTAAGCGCTAGGCTCAGGCCTGGTTCAGGGATAACTCCCGGCACAACCACATTGGCATCCACGGATACCTCATAGCTACTTTCCCCCCGCCAGAAAAGAGCCAGCTCCATCTTATCCATTCCAAAAGGCATGCACTCGCTTGTACCGCAGAACATTTCTCCAGAGCGGATATTGATACCTAGTGCCGGTGATAGGGATGGAGAGGCTTCCAGGGAAAGTTTTTCAGAGTCTGTGTTGCCGCCAAGGTCTGAAACTGCTTCCAGGTTGGCTTTGGCCTGGAGGGTAAGACGTGCTGATGCGCCGACGTCAACGCCCCTCAGGACGTTGCTGATAGCGCCACCAAAGGCGAGATAAAGTGGCTGAGACTCATAGCGTAGAAACTGCCCTTCCTCGCTGGTATTGGCCTGATAGGGCAATAGGTTGGACGAGTATTGGTCTACACCCACGTTCAGCCCAAAGTAAATGGGCTTGTCGATGCTGGAAATGCCGGCGATGCGGCTTTTCAAGCCAATTAATAGTAGTTCGGAACTGGTATCAGAGAGGATATCATTCTCTCGCTCCAAAGGGTCTGTTCCTCCCAGTGATTTGGCACGTAATTCCTGGTCGCCATACTGCACAATGACTCCCAGTTCGCCCTCCGGGGAGCGGGCCATGGCGGCCGGGTTGTAGTACACCGACCAGCTGTTGGATGCAAAAGGACTGAATGCCAAGGCAGTGCCGGCATTCATTGGGCCTAGCCCATAAGTGCTCGCTCCGTCGCCAGCACCGCCAATGGCCAAGCCGGGTGAGAGCAATGCTGTAGTGCACGTGAAGAAAAGGAGAGGTAACCGTTTTGTTTTTTTTGCAGACATTTCAGGCTCCTAAAGGGGGCTGTTCTGGTTATAGATGGTGAGTTGTTCTGATTTTCTGTTTGTTTGGTTAAACAACCAATATTGGTCTCAGGCTTAGCTGTCTGTGTCCATGACTGTAATGACGTTGTGCTCTGGCGCTCCGGTAATGTCACACATTAATGCGTGACGCCCAGTCGTCGTCTATGACGAGATGCCGTGTTCTGTTGCTGACCAGGCATGGGTTATCGAGTGGTGTAACGCCTCCTGGGCAGCGCTAAAGCGCACGGTCAACTGGATCTGGAGAGCTCTGCTGGCGTGACATGTACAAGCAGGCTCCACACTTTCTCTGGCACAGTCACTGAGAATTGTTATCTGTTTGTTTTGCCGGAATGCCCTTCTCTGGCAGCTGGGGATGTGGCTCACAGGCTTGTCTCCCGCCGTCGTGTCTGCTGGGAGTGTGCCCGGCCAGTACACTGAACCGGTAGTGATCCATCGGTAAATGCTTGGCTCGCCACAGCATTTCCAGAGAGGTAGAGGGCCGCAGCATTGGCGCGTCACCATGATGGTCGAAGTAATAACTGTTCGACAGCGCGCAGTTGTGGTTAAGGAACACGGTGTTTTGCTGGCGTTTCTGGATATTGCGGAAATACGCGTCATGGACGGACTGACGTATTTCCACTTGGCTGGCTCCACGTCGGTTGGCTTCGCGAATACAGCGAGAGAGGTGGATGGCATTCCCTTCGACCATCTTGAAGTAAGAGGTGCCGATAAGGGCATAGGGACCGAGCATGATGTAAAAGTTCGGGTAGCCCGGAATGGTCAACCCTTCATAGGCCTGGTAACGGTAGTCATGCCAGAAATCGCCCAAATTGATGTTGTTGCTGCCGATGACGTCGAACGAGGGAATATTTCCTTTCTCGAAGGTTTTGTAACCGGTGGCGAGGATCAAGGTATCGATACGCCGTGAGCGGCCGTCCTGGGTGGTGATGCCGCGGGACGTAATACGCTTGATCGGGGTCGTGACAAGCTCAACGTTGTTTCGGGCAAAGGTTCGGAAATAGTCGTTGGAAAACGTTGGCCTTTTGCACCCGAAGCCGTATTTCGGTGTCAGTGCTTGCCACAGGTCCTGGCGGTTGGGCAGCTGTTCGCGCAGGTTGTTTATGCCCGCCTTTTCACACATGCGAACCAGCCAAGGGGCCTGCCGGTAATATATTGCGGAAAGCACCATCAGGGTTTCGCTGACGGTGTCGGTAGCGCCGCGAAGGCTGCGTTGCAAGCCCGGTACGGTTCGGAACAATACCTTGAGCCAGCCAGGCAGAGTCTGATCCGGCTTCTTCAGCACCCAGATGGGGGTGCGCTGGTAGACGTCAAGTTGACGAGCCTGGCGGGCAATTTTCGGAATCAGTTGCACTGCAGTGGCGCCAGTGCCTATTACCGCTACTCGCTTGTCACTAAGATCAAGGTCATCTGGCCAGCGTGCAGTGTGAATGACATTGCCCTGGAACGTATCAAGCCCTTCAATATCTGGCATCTTGGGTGATATCAAACCGCCACAGGCCGAGACAATATGGCGTGCACTAAGTCGCCTGCCATCCGTAAGATCGATCAACCAGACATGGCTGTCGAGATCAAAACGGGCGCTAGCGACTTCGACACCAAAGCGAATCAGTGGGTAGATGCCATACTTGCTTGTTACCTGTCTTGTATACTGGTAAAGCTCGTTTCCCGGCGCAAAAACGCGAGACCAATTTGCGTTTTGTTCGAAGGAAAATGAATAGGTAAACGAGGTAATGTCGACAGCGATTCCCGGATAACGGTTGTCGCGCCAGGTTCCTCCCACATCCTTGCTTCGCTCAAGGATCAAGATATCTTTGATGCCATCGGCACGCAGCTGGATTGCCGCACCAATTCCAGAAATTCCCGCGCCGATGATAATGACTTCATGATCAGGAGTAACGCTGGGACGAGGGTTATGGATTGCAACAGCAGCCATATTCATGATGCAACCTCAACTATGGCGCTATCGCTAGCATTGACCGTTTGGGATGGGGCTTTGCCGACGTTATTGCTGGTCAGATACTTTCCCAGAATTCGGACGATGGTAGGGAAGTCCTGCTTTGCCTCTGGTAGCAAAAAGGTGAATACGGGCCACACGTGCGGCATATCATCGCGCTCCAGAACCTGCACGGGCACCCCCGCATCTCGCGCGCATTGTGCTGCTGCATGGGTATCGTCGCGCAGACACTCTTCGCTACTGACAGTGAAAAGTAGAGGGGGCAAGCCGGTGAAATCCGCGGTGATTGGTGAGGCATACGGGTGAGCGGGGTCCGCGCCGGCCAGATAGATATCCGTTGCCACCTCAATCATGCCATGGGAAAGCATGGTATCGCTGTCGCTATTCGCCTGTCTGGACATCAGGGTGCCTCGCGCATCCGATGCCGGCGAAATGGCGAGGGCGCAAGCCGGCATTTTCAGCAGCTGATCACGGGCACGCAGCAATGTGACTAACGTCAGGTTGCCTCCCGCAGAGTCTCCCGCAATGACCACAGGGCGAGGGTCTGCGATCAGTTCACGATACACATTAAAGGCGTCATCCGTTGCTGCCGGGAAGGGGTGCTCAGGGGCTAGTCGGTAATCCGGAAGAAAGACCCGCGCATTCAGGGCGTGAGCCAAACGGCCACAAAAGTGGTGATAGGTATCAAGCCGCCCGCCGATGAAGGCGCCACCATGCAGGTAGAGTATGGTGATTTGTGGGTCTGCGGTGCCTAGCCAGTGGCCAGCTATTCCTGCAACCTTGCCTCGCTTGAGTCGCACTCCGCGTGGCAGCAGAGAGGGGGCCAAAGGCGCGTTCATCACCCTGCGAAGATGTCTTACCAGTTTGTCCGGGTCGCGTATATCACGCTTCATGCCGGCGCGAAAAAGTAGCTTCAAAATTGTTGTAGGAATGGAGGCCATATTGAATTCCTTGCGTGTTCCGTTTCCTCAAATGCGATTTAATCAGCCAGCATTCTGTAAGCTTCGCCAATCGCGCGGGCGTATAGTCGTGGCGTCAGGCGTTTCAACCGCCAGGCAAGCCGGCCGTCAATTTGTGGCAGCATGTAAAGCTCACCTCGATCAAGGGCACTGAGGGTCTGTCGGGCCACCTGGTCGGCGTTGGTGAGGGCATAGCGGGTCATCGCTGAACGGGCAAAGTCACGGCGACGTTCAGGCAGGCGCCCATTCTCGACGATATTGGTCGGGACCACGGTTGGGCACAGGGCCGTGATTTTTACGCCGGTTCCGGTCAGTTCAGAAGACAGCGTTTCGGACAGGGCCAGTACCCCTGCCTTGGTGACGTTGTAGGCGGCCATTTCCGGGGCGGACCCGAATGCGGCAGCAGAGGCCACATTGATGATGCCTCCATAGCCCAGATCGCGAAGCTGAGGGGCAAAATAATGGCAGCCGTGAATAACTCCCCATAGATTGACGTTCATGCACCAGTGCCAATCTTCAAGTGACACCTCGCCGATTGGGCCACCGAGGCCGACGCCGGCGTTGTTGATTACCAGGGTTACCGGCCTGCCGAGCAAAGGCTCGGCATTTTCCGCCAGGTATGCCATCTGTTTTTCATCGCCGACATCACACCCCAGGGCTACCGCGTGAGTACCGAGTGCTCGCAGGCTGATCGCCACCTGTTCGGCGCGCTCTTCATTGATATCGACACACAGTACCGAACCGCCTCGACGGGCAACTTCGTAAGCAAAGCTACGACCGATGCCGCTACCCGCCCCGGTGATGACAGCTGCCGCCTGAGTTGACGGGTGCAAGGGTTTCTTTTTCATGCCTGCCCCCATGCGGGTTCAGGTTGTGGCGTTTCGAATGTACCGTGTACATTGTTGGCTCGGTGGTCTCTGAGCGCTTGATAGGCCTTATGAGGGTCGCCAGTTCTTTCGTAGGCGCGTTTCCAGATCCGGATTACATCACGGTTATCGTCATCCCACGGGTGGAAAGTGGGGGAGAAATAGGGGGGCACGCCAGCGAGTACCTTGGAAAGAATGCCGGGACGCCAGAACAGGACTTTGGTCATTTTGGCGGCGGACCACAAATTCAGAATTTGACGATCCTTGTAGAGCAGATAGGTCTGGTTGCCGATCATAATGGGGAAGCCCAGGGCAATGGCCAGTAGCATGCCACTGATACGTAGTCGGTAACTGCGGTAGCCACCACCACTGGCATCGACGAAGACGTCATAACTGACGCTCTTGTGCTCGGTTTCTTCGACAAAGTGCCAGTAGAGCATGGCACGCAAATCCGGGTGGGTTTCGTCAAACAGCTCCGGGTGCTCAAGCAGTACCGAGGAAATAATGGCCGTGAAATGTTCAAACGCCGCTGCGATGGAGCTCTGCATATCGTCACTGAGGCGGTGTTGGAGTTGCTTACGGATCAGCTTGAACACGCCTTCAACCTTGTCGATGGGAACCCCGTGTTGCACGCCGATGGCGTTCATTTCATCGTGCTCACGAGCATGAATGCGCTCCTGACGAATGAATTCTTTAGCTGCGTTCAGCACTTCTGGATCGTCAAGCTTGCCAAGCTGCCGTCTTGCAGAATTCATCACCCAGCGTTCACCGTCGGGGACGGCGGCGAGAATGGCATTCATCCAGTGAGTGGACCACGGGTCGTTGCGAAACCAGTGGCGAGCCACGTTTTCGATGTTCATGGGAAAGTGAATGTCACGGGTTACAACCTCGTCGTAACCAATCTTGCGGTTTGCCAGAGCCATTGGATCGCTCCCAAGTAAAGTGCATTCATTGGACTTTATTTGTATAACCAACCAAATTCAAGATTATAAGGTAGACAGCGTGTTTTTATCTGTATAGATCGAATAGTGCCATCGGCCAGGAAGGCTGGGCCGACTTTAAAAGGAATGCTAGAATCAAAGGCTTATAGTATGGGAGTGGCTTGTGGGAAGAAAGAAAAATCAGGTAACACCGGTAGCGCAAGCGGATCGAGAGTTTGTGCTCGGTGCTGCGGCACGTCTATTTCGTCAAAAGGGGTTCGATAAAACCACCGTTAAAGAAATTGCCGAAGCTTGTGACATGTTGCCTGGCAGCCTGCATTACCGTTATCCCTCCAAGGAAAGCATCCTGGTAGACCTGATGCGTCTTGCGCTTGAGCAAGCCTCCACAGCTTTGTCTGAGGCTATTCGGGGGGAGAGTGAACCACTAGAGCAGTTGCGTCAGGGCATTAATGCTCACCTTGAGTTACTGGTCGGCGGTTCGGATATGGTCTATGTGCTCCTTTTTGAATGGCGCTCCTTGCAGGGCCAGTCACGCAAGGAAATGATTGATCTACGAGACAGATACGAACTTCTTTGGTCTGCTATGATCCAATCCTTGTCCTCTCAAAACCTGATTCGTGCGGATGTAGATCGTGACCTTTTGCGCCTTATCGGCTTGGGAGCGTTAAATTGGGTCGCAACATGGTTTAACGAGGGCGGGCGGTATACCGTAAAAGATATCGGTGACTTTGTGTGGGTGGTAATTAAAGACGGTGTGCTCAAGCGCTAGACGATCTATTGAATGAGAAGTCATGACCAGCGCTGATTGCTGACTGTCGGCACGGCTTATGTGCCCGTCCTTTGTCTGTACTGATCAGGAGTCTGACCAAACCAGCGTTTAAACGCCCGTCTGAAGCTGGCAGTGTCATGATAATTCAACAGTGTAGCGGTTGCTTCGACCGAGAGCTGACTCTCGCACAAATAGTTTGCTGCTTGCCTGGATAGCACTTCATCGCGAATCTTTCTGAAGCTGCTGTTTTCTTTCTTGAGCTTCCGTGCAAGGGTGCGTTTGCTCATGAAGAGGGAGGCGGCGGCTTCATCTTCACTCAGTGTCCCGGGTGGTCGGGAAAACATCATTTTCTGTAGCCGAGTCCGATAGTCCGGTTCAGGGTTCTCAAGGCGCGCAAGCATGGATTCGCACTGCTGAAAGGCCAGATGATAGCTTTCATGATTGGCTGATGCGTTCGGCTTTCGACATAACTCCATTGCTAATCTTAGTTTGAAGTGATCGCAGTCGAAGTAAACTTTGCCTGGTAAATACTCCCGGTACATGTCCTGGTAGACGGGGGCTGGATGGGGGAAATGAACCTCTGATTCATACAATGGGCGACCTACGATGAACTCGCCAATTTCAAAAAAAGCCTTGATCACAGTATCTGCCAAGCAGCGCTCCACGTCGTTGTCCATTGCTACCTGAAAGCTCACAACACATTCCAGATAATCCTCAGTGTTTTGCAAGTTCACCTGAATAAAGCTTGCTCGCGTAGGCAGGAAAGTGTGAACGGCTTGCAGCGCGGTATAAAGTTCGGGGCTGCTGTTAGCAGCAAAGCCCATCACCCCATGGGTTGCCGGGGTGAGGCGCCTGCCCAACCGCAAGCCGAACTCTGGTTTACCGGATAGATCCAAAGCATTACGCAAGATCTGGATCTGTTGGGTTGCGGTGAGTCGACTCTCATCTTTGAGTAATTGCGTAACATCCACATCTGTGTTGCGCAGGAGTCGGGGCAGCCCTCGTGCACTCAGACCAAGTTCACGGGCGATAAGGCGTGAGTAGTTCGATGGGATATCAGCATCCACGCTTTGCAAGCTATCACTCTGCGTAGTTATTGCCATTAGCCTCTCCTCGGAAAGTCATTACTGTCTTTAAATGTCCCCGTCCTGTCAAGAAATGTCCTCGCTGGCATGCCGCTATATAGCCAATCTTCAGGTTAGACATAAATACTAGGAGACGCGCTGTGGGAAAAATTATCTTTATTGAACATGACGATACCGAGCATGTGACGGAATTCAGGGCGGGTTCTACGCTTATGCAAGTTGCGGTTGATAACGCCGTGCCAGGTATCGATGGTGATTGTGGCGGCGAGTGCGCCTGTGGTACCTGCCACATGATTGTTGCCGATGAGTGGTTCGGCAATACCGGAACGGTTGGTGACGCGGAAGAACAGATGCTGTCCATGACCCCGGAGCGGGCGAGAACCTCGCGTCTGGGCTGCCAGGTAGAAATTACTGAGGCGATGGACGGTATGACCGTGCATTTGCCCGAATTCCAGATGTAATCAGGGATAAAGCTATGTCAACAAAAACAAGCTCAAGCAATAGTTTGCAGACCAAGGTTTTCAACGTTTCGTCGAAAGTGGTGCCAATGCATTTTCAGATTAAAACCATGAAAATGTTGATGAAGGCAAAGAGAAAGGCCGTGGGTTCTCGCTCCACACAAATGGAGTTTGTCGAAACTCCCCTGCCTGATGTTAGCACCTTGGCACTGGAAGATATCGACACCAGCAACCCTTTTCTGTATCGACAAGATCAGTGGCGCGCCTATTTTAAGCGGTTACGAGATGAAGCTCCGGTACATTACCAGAAGAACAGTCCATTCGGGCCTTTCTGGTCAATAACGCGCTATGAAGATATTTTGTTCGTCGACAAGAACCATGAACTGTTTTCCTCTGAGCCGCAAATTATTCTGGGTGATCCACCGGACGGACTATCGGTGGAAATGTTTATCGCCATGGATCCGCCCAAACATGATGTACAGCGCCGAGCGGTGCAGGGCGTCGTTGCTCCGAAAAACCTTAAAGAAATGGAAGGGCTGATTCGTTCTCGTGCGGCGGAAGTGCTAGACAGCTTGCCTCTGGATAAACCTTTCGATTGGGTGCCGGCGGTGTCCAAAGAACTGACTGGCCGTATGCTCGCTACGTTGCTGGATTTCCCTTATGAGGATCGTCACAAACTCGTTGAATGGTCTGATCGTTTGTCTGGCGCGGCATCCGCCACGGGTGGAGAATTTACCGACGAAGATGTCATGTTTGATGACGCGGCAGATATGGCGAGGGCGTTCTCCAGGCTGTGGCGAGACAAGGAGGCGCGACGTGCTTCCGGCGAAGAACCCGGTTTCGATTTGATCAGTATGCTGCAGAGCAACGACGATACAAAAGACCTTATCAATCGACCGATGGAGTTTATCGGGAATCTGGCTCTGCTTATCGTTGGCGGCAATGACACCACAAGGAATTCCATGAGTGGTGGTGTTTTGGCCTTGAATCAATTCCCCGAGGAATTCTCCAAGCTGAAGGCGAAACCGGATCTGATTCCGAACATGGTGTCGGAAATCATTCGTTGGCAAACTCCACTGGCCAACATGCGTAGGGTGGCGACACAGGATGTAGAACTTCGTGGCCAGACCATCAAGAAAGGGGACCGGGTGTTAATGTGGTATGCCTCAGGTAATCGAGACGAACGCAAGTTTGACAACCCCGATCAACTCATTATTGATCGCAAGGATGCACGCAACCATATTTCTTTTGGCTACGGTATTCATCGTTGTATGGGTAACCGCCTGGCCGAACTGCAATTGCGCATTTTGTGGGAAGAACTGCTCAAGCGCTTCGAAAATATCGAAGTGGTTGGCGAGCCGGAGCGTGTACAGTCCAACTTCGTGCGCGGTTATTCGAAGTTGATGGTCAAACTGACGGCAAAAAATTAATGAAAAGTTTGACCGGGCTGGCGACTGAAGAATTCGACTATATCGTTGTGGGCGCTGGCTCGGCAGGGTGCGCGGTAGCCAATCGTTTGTCCGAGAGTGGCCTCTATTCGGTGTTGCTACTCGAAGCCGGGCCGGAGAGTCGCCGCAACCCTTTCGTCAACACGCCGCTGGGATTTTTGCAGTTGATGTTCAGTCGCCGTTTCAACTGGCAGTTCTATACCGAGCCACAGCGTCACATGTACGGTCGTTCGTTGTTCCAGCCGCGGGGCAAGATGCTTGGCGGTTCGAGCGGGATTAACGCCCAGGTCTATATCCGTGGTCACGCCAGGGATTACGACGAGTGGGCACGGCAGGGGTGTCACGGTTGGTCATACGCCGAGGTGCTGCCGTATTTTCGTAAGTCAGAACATTACGAGCCTGAGATGGTGCCGGGTACCGCAGGCTTCCATGGTCAGGATGGGCCTCTCAATGTGGCGGAGCGGCGTTATACAAACCCGTTGAGTACGGCGTTTGTCGAGGCATCAGTACAGGCGGGGTATCGACGCAATCGGGACTTCAACGGCCCTGATCAGGAAGGCGTCGGCTATTACTACACCTATCAGAAGGATGGTTCCCGTTGCAGTAATGCGCGTGCTTATCTTGAGCCTGCTGAGGGTCGATCTAACTTGACCATTCGCAGCGATGCACATGTTACACGCGTGCTGTTTGATGGGACTCGCGCTATTGGTGTCGAGTATCGCCACGCAAAAAGTTTGGTTAGAGCTCATGCTAGGCGGGAGGTTATCCTATGCGGCGGTGCATTCAACTCGCCACAACTGCTTATGCTGTCAGGTGTCGGCCCCCGCGAGGAGCTTGCTCGACATGGCATTGAGCTGCGTCGTTCGCTGGAGGGTGTGGGGCGTAATCTTCAAGATCATGTTGACGTTTTTGTGCGGGTCAGATCGCGAAGCCGGCAGGGAATCTCGATGCATCCGAGCTATTGGTTGAA
Organism: Alcanivorax sediminis; assembly: GCF_009601165.1. NCBI lineage: Bacteria > Pseudomonadati > Pseudomonadota > Gammaproteobacteria > Oceanospirillales > Alcanivoracaceae > Alcanivorax > Alcanivorax sediminis. The sequence continues at coordinate 1,399,743 of NZ_WIRE01000001.1, forward strand.
GGGGGTGTGGGCCTTAATGCAATACCTGAGCGGTCGCCGAGGTGTGCTGTCTAGCAATGGCGCTGAGGCAGGCGGATTCATTTGCTCTCAAGCAGAGCTACCGATACCTGATCTGCAATTGCACTTCGGACCAATGCTGTACGCTGATCATGGGCGTGACATGAAGATTGCAATGAGTGGCTATGGCTACATTGTAATGATCTATGGGCTCAGGCCCTTGTCCCGGGGCCGCATTGGTTTACACAGTGCTGATCCGCTCGCTGCACCATTGATTGACCCCAATTACATGGCTGACCCTGCCGATGTCGAACAACTCATTCGTGGTGTTCGGCTTGTTCGTAATATTTTGTCCCAGCGTGCACTTTATCTTCATCAGGATGTAGAAATTTCACCAGGGCTGGAAATACAGGATGACGCGAGTCTCACCGAGTGGGTGCGCCGTAATGGCGAGTCCGCATACCACCCGGTCGGCACTTGTAAGATGGGGATTGATCATATGGCAGTGGTCGACCCTCGTCTCCGTGTGCGTGGCTTGCAGTCGTTGCGGGTAGTTGATGCGTCTATCATGCCAACCCTGGTTGGCGGGAATACCAATCAGCCGGCGACCATGATTGGAGAGAAAGGGGCAGACATGATACTTGAGGACGCCGCGGTGGCTGGAGTTTAGGCATCATGTGTTTAGCTCGGCTGATGTTGCAAGTTATAGTTATTCATGAAGTTTTTGTGGGTAACTCGGTTTCAGTATGCATAGAAAGAGACAGGTTATGATTAACAAAAATAAAGAGGTCACCGTCATTATTGGTGGTGGACACGCAGCAGGAACACTTTTGACCGCCTTGCTGCAAAAAAAATACCCTCACAAAGTGGTTATGGTTAGCGAAGAGCAGCACCCTCCCTATCAGCGACCGCCCTTGTCCAAGAATTATCTCGCGGGGGAGGTTGATAAGGCGTCTTTATACCTTAAACCGCCTTCAATCTACGAGAATGCGGGGCAGCAATTACAGCTCGGCGTGCGCGTAGAACAGATTAACAGAGACGACAAAAGCCTCATTCTGTCAGATCAAAGCACTTTAAAGTACGACCAACTGGTCTTGGCCACTGGCTCACATGTCCGCCGTCTTAACGTGCGGGGTTCAGACTTGAAAGGTATTCATTATTTGCATGGTATCGAGGACACAGATGCCCTGCGTCGTGAGCTAGTACCCGGCAAACGCCTGGTTATCGTGGGGGGCGGGTATATCGGACTTGAAGTGGCTGCCAGTGCGACTAAGCAAGGTGTTAAAGTTACTGTCTTGGAAGCTGCCGAGCGCTTAATGCAGCGTGTTACTGGGCCAGAGATATCTGAATTTCTCTACGCCAAACACACGAGTGCAGGAGTCGATGTTCGTCTGGGGGCGGCCGTAATTGGTTTTGAATCAGATGATCAAGGGTGCGTGAATGGTGTGACCTTGGCCGATGGGGGTAAGGTGTCAGCGGACATCGTTCTCGTTTCGATTGGTGTCATACCAGAAACGGCCTTGGCTGAAAATGCTGGCCTGCTTTGCGATGATGGCGTTGTCGTCGATGAATTTACCCGCACCGATGACCCAGACATTCTGGCGATAGGAGATTGTACCCGCCATCATAATCTCTTCTTCGACAAAAGGCAGCGTCTTGAATCAGTCGCTAACGCTGTTGAGCAAGCTCGTACGGCGGCAGCTACACTTATGAGTGAAGAAAAGCCCTACGATAGCCCTCCCTGGTTCTGGTCGAACCAGTATGATGTTCGTTTGCAGATGGTAGGATTGTCCCAAAATCATGACCAGCGTGTACTGCGTGGCAGTATCCTTGACAAGGAATTCGCAGTTTTCTATCTATGTCTTGGTCATGTTATTGCTGTTGATGCAGTCAATTTTCCAGTTGCATTCATGGTAGGTAAACAGTTGGTTAAACTGCGCAAGAGTGTCAGCGCTGAAGTATTGTCTAATCCGAATATCGAACTGAAGTCTTTAATCTGAAGCACTGCAAGAATTGCTATCTCCAATAGTCTCGATGACGACTTGTGTCAACGGAAACCGTATCCGGTACCGAAGGTCGATCTGAGCAATCAAGTGGCGTGGACATGGTCGATATACAGCTTTATTCGTTGGGTGTTTACGACAACGTAGCTATGTGTAGAGATGCCGCAAGCCCAAGTGGGGAGGTCAAGCATCGCTCAGCGGTAGTTCCCACTTGGGCGGGTAAGGCGGTGGGTCGTTTACATCTGCACGGGCTCGCAGATGAACGGCGAGCATGTTGCACCAGACTTTGAGATAGCGGTCAAAGAGCGTTTTGTCGGCAACGATGTGCAAATCCTGCGCCATGCCGCGCAACAGCCATTGCGTCAACATCATCATCGAGCGCACATCGGTGTCTTCACTAATGGCCTCCAGATAATGGTCTGCCGCGTTACCGACGATGAAGTAATTGGAAGTCCAGACACGTTGCAAAATGGATGCAAGCTCAGGGTCATGTTGGCTGGCTGTCAATAGTTGCATCAACGGGATAAATTCCGGCTGATCGAAAACATTCTTCCATGCACCAAAGATAAGGGCTTCTAGTCGATCTTCAGATCCATGGAGTTTGGCGATGGCTTTACCCAGCTGAATATAGTGCTGGCGAATTAAATGCTCAGCTGCCGCAGCGATCATGTCTGCTTTACTAGAGAAATGGTGTAGTGGGGCGCCCCTAGATACGCCAGCGATGTTGATAATGCGACTGACGGTGGTGCCAGCGAATCCATCCTTCTCTAGACAGGTGAGCACTGCCTGAATGATGCGTTCCCGCATGGCGTCGCTACGTTGTTCCTGGGTGCGTCGTTGAGCATTCATCGCGTTCTCTGTCTATTACTGAGCATGGTCACTGGGATGCAGAGGCCTGATTCTAAATGATAAATGGATTGTAGCGTAGCTCGCCAATAAACAAGTTGAACGTACGTATTGTAAGTTATAAAGTCTTGCCATTGTTCCTGAATCAACGTTGGAAGCCTGTAATGAGTGATGTGCATGTACCGGCGGCTGTATCGCCGATGATCCCCCGTACTCTCTTCAATGAAGACCATGAGGCGTTCCGCGCCACAGCAAGGCGTTTCTTCGAGACTGAAATCGCCCCTTACCACGAGAAGTGGGAGGAGCAGCAACATATTGATCGTGAACTGTGGAACAAGGCGGGGGAGCTGGGGCTGCTGTGTCCAACGATGCCTGAAGAGTACGGCGGCTGCGGCGTTGACCGTCTCTATTCGATGATACTGATGGAGGAGCAGGCGAGGGTGGGGGATTCGGCCAGCGGCTTTGCCCTGCACTCGGACATTGTTGCCAACTACATCAACAACTTTGGTTCCCATGAACAGAAAAGCCAGTGGCTGCCCAAAATGGCCACCGGTGAAGCGGTCACTGCCGTGGCCATGACCGAGCCGGGTACCGGTTCCGATCTTCAACGTATCAAGACCACGGCCACCCTTGAGGGCGATCACTACGTGGTAAATGGCTCGAAAATCTTTATCACCAACGGTTACCTCTGTGACATGGCGGTGGTGGCGGTGCGTACCGGGCCGGCTGAGCTGGGTGCACAAAGTGTGTCCCTGATGATTATTGAGGCGGATCGCGAGGGCTTCTCCAAGGGCAAGCCGCTGAAGAAAGTCGGCATGCGCGGGCAGGACACCTGCGAGTTGTTCTTCGACAACGTCAAGGTGCCCAAGGAAAACCTGCTGGGTGCCGAGGGCATGGGTTTCATTGCCTTGATGAAGGAGCTGGCCTGGGAGCGGATGATGATCGCCATCATCTGTTCGTCGGCTGCCGAGCATGCGCTGGCAACCACCGTGGAATATGTGAAACAGCGCCAGGCGTTTGGCAAGCCGGTGGCGGCATTCCAGAACACCCGCTTTGAATTGGCCGAGATGCGTTCTGAAATCCAGATTGCACGGGTTTATGTTGATCGCTGTATGGAGCTGGTGGTGAAGAATTCCCTGTCGCCCGAGGCTGCCTGTGCGGCCAAGTACTGGGTATCCGATTTGCTCAGCAAGGTGGTTGACCGCTGTGTGCAACTGCATGGTGGCTATGGCTACATGCTCGAGTATCCGATCGCCCGAGCCTACATCGACACCCGTGCCAACCGCATCTACGGCGGCACCAACGAAATCATGAAAGAACTTATTTCACGCTCTATCTGAGGATTCTCGACCCTGCACGGCATGTGTGCCCTGTATTGAAAAGAGGAAAGTATCATGGCAGAACTTCGTTTTGATGATCGTGTAGCCATTGTCACCGGTGCCGGGGGCGGGCTGGGCCGGCAGCATGCCCTGACCCTGGCCGCGCGTGGCTGCAAGGTGGTGGTTAACGACCTGGGTGGCAGCGCCCACGGTGATGGCAAGTCGTCGTCTGCCGCAGACAAGGTGGTGGATGAGATCCGGGCCATGGGAGGGGAGGCGGTTGCCAACTATGACTCGGTGGAAAACGGCGAGTCGATAGTACAAACCGCGTTGGATAGCTTCGGCACTGTGGACATCGTGGTCAACAATGCCGGCATCCTGCGTGACGTCAGTTTTGCCAAGATGTCGAAGCAGGACTGGGACTTGGTGTTGAAAGTCCATCTGGAAGGTTCCATGAGCGTCACCCATGCGGCTTGGCCGATCATGCGTGAGAAGGGCTATGGCCGCATCATCATGACGACCTCGGCAGCCGGCCTCTACGGTAACTTTGGTCAGGCCAACTACTGTGCTGCCAAGTTGGGTCTGGCCGGGCTGGCCAACTGTCTGGCGGAGGAAGGTCGCAGCAAAAACATTCATGTGAATACCATTGCGCCGATTGCGGCCTCGCGGCTGACTGAAACCATCATGCCGCCGAATTTGCTGGAAAACCTCAAGCCAGAAGCGGTCAGTCCGCTGGTGGCCTGGTTGTGCCATGAAAAGTGCGAAGAAACCAAGGGTATCTTCGAAGTGGGTGCCGGCTTCATCAGCAAGTTGCGCTGGGAACGTAGCCAGGGAAATAGCTTCCCCCTTGGCAAGGCCTTCAGTGTTGATGATGTAGCGCGTCGTTGGGACAAGATCACCGACTTTACCGATGCGGAGCATCCATCCAATGTCAACGAATCCTTCTCGCCGATTCTCGACAACATCAACAACCCGTCACTGGGCGGCAACGAATTCATCGATCTGGATGTGGCCAGCAAGGAAAGCCTCGAGCTGGAATCGTCCTATGATGAAAATGACCTGTCGTTGTATGCCCTAAGTGTGGGCGCCGCACGTGATCCGCTCGACAAGGATGAACTGAAGTTCGTCTACGAGCTGGGTGGCAATTTCCAGGCGTTGCCCACCTATGGCGTCATGCCACAGATCGGCGCGATGCTAAAGGCAGCAAAAGAAGGCGCGCTGGCTCTGCCAGGGATGAACTTTGGCTTCGACCGGTTGCTGCATGGCGAGCAATACACCGAAATCAAACGGCCGCTGCCGCCGCACGCCAAGCTGAAGCACACCTTCAAATTCAAGAAGGCATTGGACAAGGATCCGAATGCGGTAGTTACCTTTGCTATTACCTCCACCGACGAAAACGGTAACGAGGTGGCCTATAACGAGATGACCTCGTTCGTGAAAGACGCCGGCGGCTGGGGCGGTGAGCGGGGCGATTCCGGCGAGATCAATGTGCCGCCCGCACGTGAACCGGATGCGGTGATCGAAGAGAAAACCGACGCCAACCAGACGCTGCTGTATCGCCTGTGCGGTGACTGGAATCCGCTGCACGCCGACCCGGCGTTTGCCAGGGCGTTCGGTTATGACAAGCCGATCCTGCATGGGCTGTGTACCTTCGGTTATGCCGGACGCCATGTCATCAAGGCGTTCAGCAATAACGATGGCCGTTATTTCAAGAGCATCAAGGTGCGCTTTGCCAAGACGGTCTTCCCGGGTGAAACCCTGGAAACCCGCATGTGGAAGGAATCCGATAACCGTATCGTCTTCGAAACCTGGGTGAAAGAGCGTAACGAGGTGGTGCTGAAGAATGCCGCCATCGAGTTGTTCTCGGAGATTCCGGCAGAAGCGCCGGTGCCGGAACAGGTGTCCGCCGAGGAAGTGTCTGCGCCGCAGGTGGAGCAGGCGGTGACGCCTGACGATGTGTTCGCGGCGGTGGCGACCTACATCAAGCAGAAACCGGAACTGGTTGATCAGACCGGTACCAGCTTCCAGTTCGAGTTCAGCAATCCGGATCAGCAGTTCTTTATTGATCTGAAAAATGCACCAGGCGCGGCAGGGCCTGGCACGATCGACAAACCGGACGTGACTCTGGCGCTGGACAGCGAGCATCTGGCGACCGTGTTTGGTGGCGATCTTGCGGCGGTGCAGAAACTGTTCTTCGGTGGCGAGCTGAAAATTTCCGGCAACGTGATGGCGTCCAACAAGTTGACCGTGTTGCAGGACATGGACCCGAAACTGGCCGAGCAGGCGCGTGACAAGCGCGTGGCTGACGGTGGTGGTTCACAAGCTGTCGCAGTACCGGTCGAATCGCAGGAGCCGATCATGGCGGATGTGTTCAGTGCCATCGGCCACTTCATCGCTGACAACCCGGATCTGATCGAGAAGGCCGCTACCAGCTTCCAGTTTGCGTTCAGCAACCCGGATCAGGATTTCTATATTGATCTGAAAAACGCACCGGGTACCGCCGGGGCGGGCCAGCTGGACAAGGCGGATGTGACGCTGGAGTTGGACAGCAAACATGCCCCGACCCTGTTTGGCGGTGATCTGGCTGCGGTACAGAAACTGTTTTTTGGTGGCGATCTGAAGATCGGAGGTAACGTGATGGCCTCCAACAAGCTCACCGTGTTGCAGGACATGGACCCTAAGCTGGTGGAGCAGGCACGCGACAAGCGATTGGCCTCCGGCCAGCCGGATAGCGCTACCGCACAACCGAAAAAGCAGAAAGCACCGCAGGCGGAGAAAGTGCTGCCGGAGCTGGCGGAAAAACTGTCGGCCATTGGTGGACAGGGTGGTGTGTTGCAGATCAAGGTGCAGAGCCCAGACAGTGCCTGGTTTATCGATCTATCCGCCTCGTCGCCCGGCATCGTCAGCGGCGAGAAGGACGCGGCGGCGTTGATCACGCTGGACGACAGCAAGCTTGCCGACCTGATTGCCGGCAAGGTGGCCTTGAGCACCTTGTACCAGAAGGGCGACATGCGCGTCGACGGTGACCTGGCGCTGGTGCGCAAACTTGAACAAATCCTGTAACGCCATAATTCGGAGAACAGAGAATGAAACGTAGAGTGAATGTGATCGGTGTCGGGATGACCAAGTTTGCCAAGCCCGGTGCCAGCGATGATTACCATGTGATGGCAAAAGCGGCTGGCCTCGCCGCAATGAAGGATGCCGGCATCCAGTACAGCGATGTTGAGCAGGCGTTCTGTGGTTATGTCTACGGCGATTCCACCTGTGGTCAGCGTGCCGTGTATGAACTGGGCTTGACCGGCATTCCCGTGGTCAATGTGAACAACAATTGTTCCACCGGTTCGTCGGCCCTGTTCCTGGCGCGCCAGGCCATCGAAGGCGGTTTGGCTGAATGTGTCATCGCCCTGGGTTTTGAAAAAATGGAGCGCGGCGCGCTTGGTGCTAAGTTCAATGATCGCGAGAACCCCATGAGCCAGCATGCGCAGGTGATGATGGATACGCAGGGCTTCAATCAGGCGCCGCCGGCGGCACAGATGTTCGGTGGCGCAGGGCGTGAATACCGCTGGAAGTACGGCACCAAACGGGAAACCTTCGGCAAGATTGCCGAGAAGGCGCGTCAGCATGCCGCCAACAATCCTTACGCACTGTTCAATCAGGTGCTGTCGCTGGAAGAGATCATGGCGTCAGACGAGGTGTTTGATCCGCTCACCCGTTTCCAATGCTGCCCGCCCACCTGTGGTGCCGGCGCCGCGATTCTGTGTTCGGACGAGTTCGCCAAGAAGCATGGCATTGCTAACCCGGTGTATATCGCCGCCCAGGCGATGACCACGGATTTCGCCAGCAGCTTTGATGAAAAATCCATGATCAAGATGGTCGGTTACGACATGACCCGTTCCGCCGCCGACAGCGTGTACGAGCAGGCCGGTATCGGCCCGCAAGACATCAATGTGGTCGAGTTGCACGACTGCTTTACCGCCAATGAGCTGCTCACCTATGAAGGTCTGGGTCTGTGCCGGGAAGGCGGCGCGGAGAAATTTATCTGGGATGGCGACAACACTTATGGAGGCAAGTTCGTGACCAATCCGTCCGGTGGCTTGCTGTCCAAGGGGCACCCGCTGGGGGCTACAGGTCTGGCGCAATGTGCCGAACTGGTGTGGCAGTTGCGTGGCCAAGCAGAAAAGCGACAGGTCGAGGGAGCTCGGGTAGCCTTGCAGCACAACCTTGGTCTGGGGGGGGCCTGTGTAGTGACCCTGTACCGCAACGATTGAGCCGTTACATGCAAGGGATGGGCTGGCTGCGCTTCTGATCGGGATGTTGACCAAATAGGGCGGTATCTTAGACGGGCTAGGACGCTTTTGGATGCCTGGGGACTATGCTCAATGACTTGCTTTGCAGGCCTGCGTTATGCTGCCGCCCACGAAGGGTTAGGGTTCCATTTTTTTGCGATTTTTCGGCTGAAAGTCTGTGTTGTTACTTGCACCCGGTGATTTCGAGCTACGGGTGTTTGGTAAAGATCGGAGTGGCGACTAATCAGATGTGGGTTTTTCCTGGGATGCATAATTGCTAAATAAAGCTGTAAAGCTTTTCTTGCCATCCTTCTTTAGATTGCCATTCTCTTTTTCAGTCGATTCGCAGCTAAGGCTGTATTGAGTTTCTGGGGTTGTTCCCGCCCGTTCAAATTGTTTCCCATCTCGAAGGGCGTCTAGGTAGTTGGCCCACTCCTGCATCATTTTGGTGCGCTGACTCAGGAAGCTGGTTCTATTATAGGCGGTACCATTGGGGTCTTTGACGGCATGAGCCAGTTGGTGCTCGATCCACTCAATCCTATAGCCCAGTACTTCGTCCAAGATTGTCCGGGCTGTTGCTCGGAAGCCATGGGGGGTTACGTCATCGTTGCCGTAGCCCATATCCCGAAGGGCCACTCGGACGCCATTCTCGGATAGACAGCGGCTTGCCCCTCGTTGCGACGGAAAAACGTATTTGCCGCGTCCGGTAAACAGGTGGATATCCTGTAGTAACGCCATGGCTTGCTGCGGTAGTGGTACTATGTGGGGATGGCGCATTTTCATCTTGTCGGCAGGGATCTCCCAGCGCTGCTCTTCCCAGTTGATCTCGGACCATTCCATTTGCCGGATTTCGCCTGGGCGCTGGAATAAGATGGGGGTCAGAAGCAGGGCGGTTTTCACCACTGGGCCTGCTGTGGACGCTTGCATGTCCCGTAGCAGCTTTCCCAACCGGGAAGGGTCGGTGATGGCGGCGCGGTGTTTTACCTTGGGTGACTTGAGCGCTCCTCGCAAGCTTGCCGTGGGATCGATTTCGGCTTTTCCCTCAATGATTGCATGGCGGAAGACCTGGCCGCACTTTGTCTTCAGGCGTTGAGCTGTTTCCAGCTTGCCGGTTGACTCGACTCGGCGGAGGACATCCAGCAGTTCTCGGGGGGATATGTCGGCAATAGGCCTGTGTCCTATATAAGGAAAGGCGAAGGTTTCCATGAGCCAGCGATTTTTCTTGTCTGTTTCGGGGGCTACCTGCTGGCGCACCAGCCATTCCTGGGCAACAGCCTCGAAACTGTTGGCCTGGGCTTCGGTGCGAGCCAGTTTCTCCTGGCGGCGAGCTTCGCTAGGGTCAATGTTGTCGGCAAGTTTGAGCCGCGCGTCTTTGTGAGCTTTTCGGGCGGCCTTGAGGGAGATTTCGGGATACACCCCAAGTGCCAAGGATTTCTGCTTACCTAGGAAGCGGTACTGATAGCGCCAGTACATTCCTCCATCAGGAGAGATCTGTAAGTAGAGCCCGCCACCGTCAGCAAGCTTGTAGGTTTTGTCTTTCGGTTTGGCCTTTTTGATCTCAAGGGCCGACAGCTTTTCCATCGCATTCTTGCTCATTTCCTGTTCCTTGGGCGTTGTTGGTATCTGAAAGAGGCCAGCAGGGCAGTGCCAACATAAGTACCAACAGAAATGCTGGTATCTGGTTGGATTCCATCGGATGGGATTAGAGCGAGTATAAACGAAAAAAGCCCTGAACCAGACGGTTACAGGGCTTTGTCGGACTCCGTAAGAGTCATGTTTGGTGCCGAGGAGAGGACTTGAACCTCCACGGGGTTGCCCCCACTAGCACCTGAAGCTAGCGTGTCTACCAATTTCACCACCTCGGCATTTCCGTTATGAACCTGACTCTTTGCCCGAAAGCAAAGTTTTTACTGTTTCACGTCAGGTTCATCGCGAAAGCGCGTGCATTCTAGTATATGATGGCGGGATGTCAAACCCCTTTTCGAAAAATTCTTCAATGCCCCCAAAAAAACACTATAGCGATCCCCATGCCGACCGAGAGGCGGAAAAGTACGAGAATCCGGTGCCCAGCCGAGAGCTGATCCTGGACGTACTCAATGATCAGGGTAAGCCCCTGTCCTTCGATGAGTTGGCCGCGCTGCTGGAGGTGGGCGAGGACGGCGAAGTCGGTCTCGACCGCCGTGTACGGGCCATGCTGCGCGATGCCCAGCTGGTCCAGAACCGTAATGGCAAGGTCGGTGTGGTCTCCCGCATGGACCTCATTGCAGGAAAGATCCAGGGCCACAAGGATGGCTTTGGTTTCCTGATCCCCGACGACAAGACCATGGGTGACCTGTTCATCGGCCCGCGCCAGATGGAAAAGGTCATGGATGGTGACCGGGTGCTGGTCAGCGATGCGGGGGTAAACCGCTTCGGCAAGAAAGAAGCCCGCATCGTGGAAATCACTGAGCGAGCGACGACGGAACTGGTTGGCCGCTATTACCGGGAAGCCGGCATCAGCTTTATCGAGCCGGAAAACCGTCGTATTACCAAGGAAGTGCTGGTCGAGGACAAGAACGGCATCAAGCCGAATCCCGGTGACCATGTCCGCGCCACGATTACCCAATATCCCAGCCGCGAGCACCATGTGCTGGTGCGCCTGGAAGAAGTCATTGCTACCCCGGATCAGGCCGGTATGGAAATTGAAGTGGCTCTGCGCCGTTTCGAGATTCCTTATGTCTGGCCGGAAGGCGTCGAAGAGCAGGCCAATGCCTTTGGCGATGCCGTACCTCATCAGGCCAAGGCCAACCGGGTGGATCTCCGGGATCTGCCGTTGGTGACCATTGATGGCGAAGACGCCCGGGACTTTGACGATGCCGTCTATGTGGAGCGTCGTGCCCGTGGCGGTTGGCGCCTGATCGTGGCCATCGCAGATGTCAGCCATTATGTGTATCCGGGTTCGGCGCTGGATCGTGAAGCTGCCAAGCGCGGTAACTCGGTGTACTTCCCGAACCGGGTTATTCCGATGTTGCCGGAGGCCTTGTCCAACGGGCTGTGCTCCCTCAATCCCCATGTGGATCGGCTGTGTCTTTACTGCGACATGACCATTTCTGCCAATGGCCGCCTCTCGGGCTTTGTGTTCCGTGAAGGGGTTATGCGCTCCCGTCATCGCCTTACCTACACCAAGGTGGGCGCCATGATTGAGGAGCCGGAATCAGAACTGGCGCTGGAGACGGTGGCTAGCCTGGATGATGAGTCCCTGGATATGTTGTGGGCCTATCACGAAATGTTCCTGGCACTGCGCAAGCGCCGTGTAGAGCGAGGTGCCATCGACTTCGATAGCGAAGAAACCCGCATTATCTACGACGAAAACCACAAGATCGAAGGGATGGTCCCGGTGGTGCGCAATGTGGCGCATATCATGATTGAGGAGGCCATGCTGGCCGCCAATATCTGTGCTGCCAAGCTGCTGGAAAAGGCAAAGATCCCCGCTTTGTATCGCAACCATGAGCCGCCCAAGGAAGAGCGCCTGAGCAAACTGCAGCAATTCCTCGGTGGGCTTGGGCTGAGTATTGCCTGGTCTGAAGGGGCGCCGAAGCCTGCCGTATTCCAGCAGTTGCGCGAGCAGATTCTGGATCGACCGGATCGCCACGTGATTCAGACCATGATGCTGCGTTCCATGACCCAGGCTAAATACGAGGCCGAGAACAAGGGGCACTTCGGGCTTTCCTACAAGGCCTACACCCACTTTACCTCGCCAATTCGTCGTTACCCCGATCTACTGGTGCATCGGGCGATTCGTTACCTGATTCGCAGCGAGGCCATGCCTGCTCACGTGGATAACCCGGGCAAGCTGCCGGTCATCCCGCAGGAAAAAATTGTGCCTTACAATCAGGGCGACATGGTGGCGATTGGTGAGCAATGCTCCATGACCGAACGCCGTGCAGACGACGCAACCCGCGATGTGATCTCCTGGCTCAAGTGCCAGTTCATGGAATCACGTATCGGCGAAGTGTTTGAAGGGGTGATTAGCGGTGTCGCCAACTTTGGCCTGTTTGTTCAGCTCAACGAGTTGCATATCGATGGGCTGGTGCATGTGGCCAACCTGGATAGCGACTATTACCACTTTGATGAGGTGAATCTGAGCCTCAAGGGTGAAAGTAGTGGCCGCACCTTCAGCCTGGGTGACTCTGTGACGGTCAGGGTGGCCGCCGTTCATACCGAGGATCGCAAGATTGATCTTCAGCTGGAATCCTCAACCCCATCCCGCAAGGGGCGGCCCAAGGCGGGCAGCAAGCAGGCGGGTAAGGGCAGGACCGGCAAAGAAGGCGGCAAACCGGCAGCGGCGAAAGGCACATCCGAGCGTGAAAAACTGGCCAAGGGCGACATTCCCAAGCCCAAGGCCAAGCGTAAGGGGCCGCCTCGCGGCAAAAAGGCGGCTCGGCGCAGCAAGAAAAGCTGACGTCGATTTACCTGCAGGAGCGGCGCTTGAGTCGTGAACTCTCTGTTGAGGGTTTGCGGTTCAGGCGCCGCTTCTGCGTTATGATTCTGGCTCTACCTCTATTGCGTAGAGCATGTAGCGTGCAGGCGTCACAATGAGCAAACCCCAGAAACCCCTCATGTATTCCGGCTTCCATGCGGTGGAAGCCCTGTTGCGGCATCGCCCGGAAGCGGTGCTGGAGCTGTTTGTACAGGATACCCGTGCCGAGCGGGAGGAGCCTCGGCTTGAGGCTATGATTCAGGTGGCCAGGGATTTCGGTATCGCGGTGCAGCGGGCGCGACGCGATGTTCTGGAAAAGCATGCCGGTCCCCAGCACCAGGGAATTGTGGCGCGGGCACGTCCTCGTCGCGCCGCGGATGAAAACGCCCTGCTCAAATGGCTCGACGGCAAGCCGGCCAGCCCCTTTCTGCTGATTCTGGAAAATGTCACCGATCCCCATAATCTGGGTGCCTGTCTGCGAAGTGCCGATGCGGCGGGCGTCAATGCCGTCATCGTTCCGCGTCGTGGTGCTGCCGGCCTGACGCCTGTGGCCTGCCGTACGGCAGTGGGGGCAGCGGAGAGCCTTGCCTATTACGAGGTGGGCAATCTGGCGACCCTGCTGGACCAGATCAAGGAGCGAGGTGTGCAGGTGGTCGGTACCGCGCTGGAAGAGCGCAGTGCTTCCCTGTTTGATTATCAGGCCCCGGATTCTCTCGCCGTGGTGATGGGTGCGGAAGGTGCCGGGTTGAAGCGGCTGACCAGGGACAAGTGTGATCAGCTGCTGGAAATTCCCATGGCCGGTGAGGTGCAGAGCCTGAATGTGTCTGTGGCCACCGGGGTGGTGCTGTTCGCGGTGCGCGCTCAGAAAAGCGCTTAACACTAAATCGCTGCGCGAGCAGTGTGATGGCTGTCTTGAAACAAAAAGGCCGCGCCCATCTTCTGGGCGCGGCCTTTTTGTTTGCTTGAGCTGTGACGTCAAGCGTCACGCCCGCAGTGTCTCTTTAACGTAATTCCGAGTGGCTCACAATGCGTTGCGTTTCCAGTGAAGGTAGCGGCAGGTCAGCCTGTCGGGCGGCCATTTCCCGCTGAAGTTGGCTGGTTTCGTCCAGCAGTGGAGCGGGTACGGTTTCGTTGGTGATGGCCCTAAGCGGTGGTCTTACTGGCTCCAGTCGCTCCTTGGCCAGTTGTTGTTTGCCCAGCGGAGGTAGTGGAAAGCTAATGTGCGTGGTGCGGTCGTAGCGGCGCGCCTCCTTGTATCTGGGCTGCTGATAGCCTTCGGCATTTTGCAGGGCGGTGTCCAGATCTTCCGGCCCGGTGACATGGTGCCAGTCATCCGGTTTCTCGGGCTGGGGTGGCAGGATGTCTTCGCCCGCACGAAGTTTCTCTGTGAGCGACTCGCGCCGGGCTTTCCAGGCCAGCAGGTCAGTAACGAATTGGTCTTGCTGGCTGTAGTTGCGGATCTCGGGGCGAGGGCCGAGGACATGCTCAAGTGCGGATTGCTGTTTGGGAGAAAGATCCGGGCCGGCAAGGGTGCTGCCGGGCGCCAGCACCCAGCAAACCAGAGTCAGGTTCAGTATGGCTTTACCCCAGATCATAACTATCTCGACTCCTTGCTGGCCTCAAGGGGGTTACAGGTCCGGACAGCCGCTACTCAGGCAGCTCTCGACTTCGATCAGGCCGTTGGTTAACACAATGTCGTTACTGTCGTTATGGAAGAACGTCAGATTGCCTGAATTGCTCATGGCCGTAATGCCATTAGCTGACGAAAAAAGAATCTCGATAACGGAGCCTTCAGTGTAAAGGAGGGTCTGATATGCGCTGTCCTGTGCCAGATGTTCTGCATTGGCGCCGTCATTCAGCCCGTCAAGTTGCATGCCCACAATCGTCATGGGGAGCACCAGTGGACTATCGTTATTGGCATTGGCGAGAATCGTGCGAATGTTCTCGCTGGCCAGCGCTGAACCGGGCAGTGCGGCCAGGGAGAAGCTCTGAGATGTCGAGCGGTCATGCCATGTCGCGTTGCTTGCGTAGTCCAGTTTGGGAATCTGCTCAGCCCTGTCCAGGGCGCCGTCCAGTGTTTCCGGTTCCAGAATGATGGTTGGATCTTTCGAGACAACAGGCTGTGGCTGATAGTCTTCCGGGCAAGCCTCCCGGTGGATAACCTGACTCTTTTTGGCTTTCTTATAAACCATGATTTTCACAAGAAAGTCGGTGTAGTCCGGGTAATCTTCCAGATCCGGTTTGCTGGGCACAGATACAGGGTTGCCGCACGGCGGAAGGGTTTCTTCGGCGTGAAGCGGGGACAGCAAGCAAAAGCTGCACAGGCCAGCGGCCAGGGCTCTGAGGTGCATGGTCGTATCCCAATTGTTGTTGTTTTCCCCTTTTTTATCAGGGGTTTAGGGTAAACGACGCTTTTTGTAAGCGTTTGTAGCGTTATGTTTCGGTTCAGGATACGACGACAGGATGCAATTGGCAATGGATATGCCTTGAGCCCGGCAGGGTGTATGGGATAGAATCGCGCGCTTCCTGCGCCCCGCCTGTAGATACAGGCTGGGGTTTGGGTCTCCTTGCTTCACCGTGTCGCCATTGGGACGAACGGGAAGCTGATCTGACACCGTGAGGTGTCTCAACCGTAAGGAGCAATTCATGCGTCATTACGAAGTTGTGTTCCTGGTCCATCCGGATCAGAGCGAGCAGGTGCCTGCCATGATCGAGCGTTACAGCGCGATCGTGACTGATGGCAAGGGCACCATCCACCGTCTTGAAGACTGGGGTCGTCGCCAGCTGGCCTACTCCATCAACAAGATCCACAAAGCTCACTATGTGATGTTGAACATCGAATGTGACGGCGAAACCCTGGCCGAGCTGGAAAACACTTTCCGCTTTAACGATGCCGTAATCCGTCACCTCGTGATTCGTCGCGACAACGCTGTTACCGAGCCGTCTGCACTGGCGAAGAACGAAGAGAAGGAGGGGGCTGCCAGCTAATTTTGGAAAGCAATTACTGTGAACTCACCGGTGTAATCGCCACCTTGGAAAAGGTCGCACTGACACCGGCAGGGGTACCCCGCCAACGGTTGTGGCTTGAGCATCGCTCCCGCCAACTGGAAGACGGCCACCCCCGTGAAGTCCAGGCCCGCATTGCCGTGATTCTGGCAGGTGGGATGACCCGACAGGCCCAAAGCCTGAAAGAGGGTCAGCGAATCAAGGTAACCGGATGCCTTAGTCGTGCCGGTTACAAGGGAGACGCCCGGGATCGTTTACAGCTGCTTGCCCAAACGCTGGAACCTCTCAATCAGGATTAAACAGGAGATATCCAATGGCCCGTTTTTATCGCCGCCGCAAGTTCTGCCGCTTCACCGCGGAAGGTGTTGAGTACATCGATTACAAAGATCTCGACACCCTGAAAGCCTACATCACCGAAACTGGCAAAATCGTGCCCAGCCGTATCACCGGCACCAAGGCACGCTATCAGCGTCAGCTGGCTTCTGCTATCAAGCAGGCCCGCTTCCTGGCGCTGCTGCCGTACACCGACAGCCACGACAGCTAAGCCGAGGGGACTACTATCATGCAAGTGATCCTGCTGGAAACTATCAAGAACCTGGGCGACCTGGGTACTGTGGTTGACGTGCGTTCCGGCTACGGCCGTAACTTCCTGATTCCTCAGGGCAAGGCGCTGCCGGCAACCAAGGCCAATCTGGCTGAAGTTGATGCCCGTCGTGCCGAGCTGGAAAAGCATGCTGCCGAGCAGCTGGCTGCCGCTCAGGAGCGCGCCGAGAAGCTGAACGACGCTACCGTGACCATCGCTGCGAAAGCCGGTGACGAAGGCAAGCTGTTCGGTTCTGTGGGTACCCGCGACATCGCCGAAGCGGTTTCTGCTGCCACTGGTGTGGCCGTAGAGAAAGCGGATGTGAAGCTGCCTAACGGTGCGCTGCGCAACACTGGCGAGTTCGAAATCGACCTGGCGTTGCACGCTGAAGTAACCGTTACCATCAAGCTGGCTGTGGTTCCTGCCGAGTAATCGACAGATAACTGACAACCGGTTTGCCCCTGACGGGGTGCGGTGACAGAATCAGGGCATTGTCCGCGAGGGCAGTGCCCTTTTTCGTTGAAGTGATTTTGAGTTTCGAGAAGCGAGTTACGAGTTACGAAAGGCCGGGTTGCGGTGCTTTTCGGTACTCGCTTCTCGAAACTCGTTACTGATTTTCTGGTCTTGTGGAAACCCCAATGAATGAACCCATGTCACTGGATAAACATCTTCCTGAAAACCTGAAGGTTCCGCCTAACTCTGTGGAAGCGGAACAGGCGATTCTGGGTGGCCTGCTGTTGAACAATAGTGCCTGGGATGATGTGGCCGAGCGAGTCGGGTCCAGGGACTTTTATCGCAAGGCTCACCGGCAAATCTTTGAGGTGATTGCCCAGCTGGTAGAAGAGGAGAATCCCTGCGATCTGGTGACGGTCTCCCAGGCGCTCAACCAGCTGGGGCAGTTGGAGGATATCGGGGGGATGACCTATCTCTCCGAGCTGGCGCGCAATACGCCCAGTGCGGCTAACATTACCGCCTATGCTGAGATCGTCCGTGAGCGCAGTATCCTGCGTCAGCTGATCAATGTGTCCCATGATGTGGCCGCCAGTGCCTTCAATCCGGAAGGGCGCAAGTCGCTGGAAATTCTGGACAAGGCTGAGTCGGCCATTTTCGAAATTGCCGAGCAGCAGAAGAAAGGCTCCGGCCCCCAGGATATCAAGTCTGTATTGAAGAAAGCGGTGGACCGGATTGATGAGCTCTACAAGAACAAGAGCGCCATCACCGGGGTGACCACCGGCTTTGACGAACTGGACAAGATGACCGGCGGTTTGCAACCGTCGGATATGGTGGTTATCGCTGGTCGTCCTTCCATGGGTAAGACCACCTTTGCCATGAACCTGTGTGAGAACGTGGCCATCAAGGCGGGCAAGCCGGTGCTGGTGTTCTCCATGGAAATGCCCGCAGAGTCCATCGTCATGCGGATGCTGGCGTCCCTCGGGCGCATCAACCAGACCTCGGTGCGCTCCGGTAACCTGGAAAAGGATGATTGGCCGCGTATCACTTCTGCCATCCATATGCTCAGCGAGCAGAAATTCTACATTGATGACACCCCGGCATTGAGCCCGCTGGAGATGCGGGCCCGCGCCCGGCGTGTGGCTCGGGAGTGTGGTGGCGAGATCGGCGCGATCATGGTGGATTACCTGCAGCTGATGCAGGTGCCGGGGGTGGATAACCGGGTGAATGAAATCTCCGAAATTTCCCGCTCTCTTAAAGGGATCGCCAAGGAGCTGAATTGCCCTGTGCTGGCACTTTCCCAGCTCAACCGGTCCCTGGAACAGCGGCCCAACAAGCGCCCGGTGATGTCAGACCTGCGGGAATCCGGGGCCATCGAGCAGGACGCCGATTTGATCACCTTCCTGTATCGGGACGAGGTGTATAACAAGGACACCAATGAAAAGGGCGTTGCCGAGGTGATCATCGGCAAACAGCGTAACGGGCCGATCGGTACCGTGCGTCTGGCTTTCCAGGGGCAGTTCTCGCGTTTTGACGATCTGGCGCCGGAATACTATGCCCAGCTGGCGGCAATGGATGAATAAGATGCCTGACGCTGGATGCCTGACGCCTGACGTGAAAACCCTGCGTAGCGTCGGGCGTTGGGCCTCTGGCTTCTGGCGGATGTAATCATGCGCGGTACCCGGGTTGAAATTCGTAATGCGGCGCTGGCGCATAATGCCGGGCGGGCCAGGCTGTTGGCGGCGGGCGCTGAAGTGTTTGCTATGGTCAAGGCCAATGGTTACGGCCATGGGCTGCTGAATGCTGCCATGGCCATGTCAGCGCAGGTAGACGGCTTTGGCGTGGCCTTGCTGGAAGAGGCGCGTCAGTTGCGTGATGCGGGTATCGGCGCGTCAATTCTGGTAGCGGAGGGTTTCTTTGATCTGGCAGAGCTGCAGGAGGCCCGTCAGCTATCGCTGGATGTGGTGGTCCACTCGCCCTGGCAGGTGGCCCTGTTGCTGGATAATCCCGGCCCGGTTCGCATCTGGCTGAAGCTCAACACTGGCATGAATCGTCTCGGTCTGCGCCCGGCCATCGCCTTGCAGGCCGCCGAGCAGCTGGCTGCGGCAGGGATGAAGCCGGTGGGCGTGATGACGCACTTCGCCTGTGCTGATGACGAGCAGGATAGTCGGACCAGCCGGCAGCTGATGCTGGCCCAGGAAGTCGCAGATGCGCTGGGCTTGCCGTTGTCTGCGGCCAATTCTGCCGCCCTGATTCGCTACCCGGCATCCCATGGCCGGCGGGTCCGCCCTGGCATCATGCTGTACGGCTCCTCCCCGTTTACCTGGAAAAGTGCAGCGGAGCTGGGGCTGCAAGTCAGTCACCGTTTCAGTGCCCGGCTGATCGCCATCAATGACATCCAGCCCGGTGAGTCGGTAGGCTATGGCGCTACCTGGACTGCGGCCGAGGTGGGCAGGGTCGGGGTAGTTGCTGTGGGCTATGGCGATGGCTATCCCCGTCATGCTCCCAGCGGTACACCAGCAGCCATTAACGGCGAGCCCACGGCGCTGGTGGGGAGAGTCTCCATGGATATGCTCACCATCGACCTCAATGGCATTGAAGCCCATGTGGGGGATGAGGTGGAGCTGTGGGGGGATGTGGTGGACGTGGACGCGGTGGCGCAAGCCTGCGGTACCATCAGCTATGAATTGTTCTGCCAGATCACCAGCCGTCCTGAACGCATTATCGTTTGATTCAGTACTACTGTAGGAGCGCCATTTGAGGCGCGAATCCGAGCGTTAGCGAGTAACGAGTAACGAGTTTCGAAAATCAAAACCCGCCGCGACTGGTGTTTTTGATTTTCGAAACTCGCAACTCGAAACTGGTTTGTTCGCACTTCAAGCGGTGTTATTCGCTACGCCCCTGCAGCGGTTCCGTAGATTAGCCTGCACAAGAAGGATTTGTTGTGGCCAAGAAAAAAATCGCCTTTGTCTGCACCGATTGCGGGGCTGATACACCCAAGTGGCAGGGGCAGTGCTCGTCCTGTGGTGCCTGGAATACGCTGCAGGAATTTGTCCACGATCCCGCGACGCCCATGTCCAAAGGTGCAGGAAGTCGAGGTGGCTTTGCCGGGCAGTTGTCCGAAGTGCAGAACCTCAACGACATCGTGCTGGAGGAAACGCCGCGCATCAGTTCAGGTATGGGCGAACTGGACCGGGTGCTGGGCGGTGGGCTGGTGCCCGGCTCGGCCATTCTGATCGGAGGTCATCCGGGGGCAGGTAAATCCACCCTGTTGCTGCAGACCCTGTGCAAGCTGGCCGATTCCCAGAAGTCACTGTATATCACCGGCGAGGAATCCCTTTCCCAGGTAGCCATGCGCGCCGACCGGTTGAAACTGCCCAAGGACAAGCTGCGCCTGGCGGCGGAAACCGATGTGGAGCAGATTCTCGAGCTGGCCCGCAAGGAGCAGCCGCGCATCCTGGTGGTGGACTCCATTCAGGTGATGTATCTCGCCGCGCTGCAGTCGGCGCCCGGTAGTGTGGCGCAGGTGCGCGAGTGTGCGGCCGCGCTCACTCGTTTCGCCAAGCAGACCGGCACAGTGCTGATGCTGGTGGGGCATGTCACCAAGGATGGCACCCTGGCGGGCCCGAAGGTGCTGGAGCACATGATTGATTGCTCGCTGATGCTGGAGGGCTCAACCGATTCCCGTTTCCGCACCCTGCGTGGTTTGAAGAATCGCTTTGGCGCCGTCAACGAGCTGGGCGTTTTCGCCATGACCGGCGAAGGGCTCAAGGAAGTGAAGAATCCTTCCGCGATTTTCCTTAACCGTGCCGACGAAATTGCGTCTGGCTCCCTGGTAACCGTGGTGTGGGAAGGGACCCGTCCGTTGTTGGTGGAGCTGCAGGCGTTGGTGGATGCGTCCCACTTTGGCAATCCGCGCCGGGTGTGTGTTGGCCTTGAGGGCAATCGTCTGGCCATGTTGCTGGCCGTGCTGCATCGCCATGGTGGCATTCAGGTGGGTGACCAGGACGTGTTCATGAACGTGGTGGGTGGCGTCAAAGTCACCGAGACGGCGGCGGATCTGGCCCAGGTGCTGGCGATTGTTTCCAGCTTCCGCGACCGGGCGCTGGAGCGAGAGTTGGTGGTGTTTGGTGAGGTGGGCTTGTCTGGTGAAATTCGTCCGGTACCGCAGGGGCAGGAACGCCTTTATGAGGCGGTAAAACACGGCTTCAAGAAAGCCATCGTGCCAAAGGCCAACCTGCCAAGGAATCTACCTGATGGTGTTGAAGTGATCGGCGTCAGTAATGTGGCGCAGGCGCTGGAATATCTTTAAAGGCAATTAATAGTTAATAGTGAATAATTAATAGCTAAAACCCAAAACCCAAAACCCAACACCTGGACCTGGATGGATTCAAGTGACCTCTGCAGGTGAGGAGGTTTTGTGGGAGGCTCAACTTGTTGAGCGAAAGGGGCGGCAATCTTGCCCCGGGTTTTTGTTGATGTGGCGGGGCGTGAGATTTACTGAAAATGGCGGAGACGGACATTCGCCCATTTCCGCCCTGCGGTTTTATTCCTGGCGTCCAGCTACTGTTTGTTCAGCTTCCAGTTGTAGTCCAGGTGGCGAATGGTCAGGTCATCGCTTTTCATCGATGTCTGCTTCACTTGCGGGACGCCGAGTTCCTTCGCATAGGGCAGCAGATAGTTTGCTACGCTTCCCGCTGCTTTTTCAAAATCATCCTCATACCAGTCAAAAATCTTCGAGACTTCCAAAACGTTGTCGTCTGCGTTGAAGCGATTACGCTGTTTGTCGCTAAGAAACTTTCGTGTGCTCTCTTCCAGTTGGCCATCCAGCTTGTCCGCTGTGTAAGCTTCCGGGCGCAACGCCGGGCAACCGATGGAGGCGCAATTCACGGCGAAGTGAATGCGAGGGTCCATCAGTGCAGGATTGCCGCGAATCATCTCGTGTTCCACTTCGTCCAGCGTGCGCGGTTTACCCAGCAGGGAAAAGAACTCCTTGTCCCACGGGCCGGAGAAAAAGCTGCCAATATCGCGAATGGAATCGGGCTGCCCTTCGAGGAGAATGAGTTCCACAGTAAACGCATTGTAGGCATTAATCAGGAAGGCCAATTGCTCATCACGGGACCATTGCTGAAATTCTGCGGTGGTGACTGCTGAGAGAGCATTGAGGTAGCTCTGCAGGCCAGCCCGGTCCTCAGCCATGCCGTTATAGTCCACGGCCGTAGCCACGCCGTCTCTTAAATGTTTCACATGCTCATTGAGCAACGTATTCCAGCTGCCGTGATCAAAGGCTTGGGCATAACCGCAAAGGAGCAGCAGGGGGATCAGCAAGTGTTTCATGGGGGCTCCCGTTGTTGTTATTGGAGTTTGCAAATTTTCCGGTTGTGATCACGTGATGGTACGGGGTTGCTGCGGGCTCTGTCCTGTACCCAATGCTGACGTCGGTGGCGGATTTTGTCAGCGTATCACGGAGGAGGTTGTCCAGCTTTGTCAATGCTGGGCGTCGGGCGGATCAGGTGCGAGGCTTGCGACGTTGTATCGCCTTGCGCTTCAGCTGGCGCTTGGTCCACCAGAGGTAGCTGCCAGTAATAAAAAACAGCAGTGGTGCAAAGCCACTGAACAGGACAATCAGTCTTCCGGGCAGGCCCAGTGCGTCCCCGTTGTGGAGAGGGAATTGCCAGGTCATGAACTGATTACCTTCAGGGAGCTGGCTGATCTGCCAGAGCGCCAATGTTTCGCCGCTGTATTGATCCAGCCAAAGATTGTTGGCGCCATAATCCTGCCAGGCATCTTCCGGCAAGGAGAAGGCTGCGCGGTAAGTGTCGGTGGGGGCTTTGGGCAGGTACAGACGCTGGATCGTCGCTTCAGGAAAGCGGGATTGCGCCAGTGCGAAAGCCTCGTCGGCGGTCAGTGGAGCGCTGTCAGTGGGGTTTGAGAAGGGCGAGGGGCGCTCTTGCATGGTCAGGGCGCTGCCGACGAGGACGCTGACCTGTTTTCCAAACACCAGGCTGACTCCGGAGAATGCAATCACTATCAAGACCGGCAAAAGATAAATGCCGGTGACCTGATGAAGATCAAAGTGCAGGCGGTAGCGACCCGCTCCTCGCTTGATAGTCAGGTTACGCTGCCATTTTCCTTTTCGTTTGCCGGTGGGCCACCACAGCACCAGCCCGGTCAGGCAGAAGCCCAGCAGACACAAGCCAAGGATGCCGACCACGATCTTGCCATTACTGCCCGCCAGCAACGTGTAGTGAAGTCGGTAGACCCATGTCATTGGGTAGAGGCCCCAGTCGCGCACCGCGAGGACGTTGCCTGAATAGGGCGACACGCTGACCTGCAATGGCCCGGGGGCATCTGCATCATTGGCAAAACGCAGAGTGTGGGGGCTGCCTGGTTGGCGTGACAGATCGATGCGTTGGGCGGTTTTACCGGTGGCGGCCTCAGCGTTGGAGATAACGGTGCTGAGTGGCGCCAGGTTTTCTCCATGCGTGATCAAGCCGGGAGTGAGCTGCTCATCCAGGGTGTCATGGAACACCAGCAGGCTGCCGGTGAGGCCACTGATGACAAGCAACAGCCCCAGCGTCAGGCCGGTGTACTTGTGCAGAAAAAACAGCAGAGTACGCATGATTCAGGTTTCGTCAGAGAAAAGACGGGGCAGCCAAAGCTGCCCGTCAAATCATCGTTCTGGCTCAGAAGTCCAGGTTGTAGCCCAGGGTGAAGGTGCGGCCACGGCCCTTGAAATTGCGCTCATCGAGAGTGGTGGCGGTCTGTGCGTAGTAGGTGAAGTAGTCCTCGTTAAAGAGGTTCTCCACGCCAGCGGTCAGCTCGCCTTTGGGCAGGTCATAGCCCAGGCTCAGGTCTACCAGTTGGTAGGCTACGAAGTCGTTGGTGTCGCCTTCAAAATCCTTGTTGAAATAGTGGGTACCCTGCAGCTGGGTGTTCAGCTTGCTGGTCCACTGTGCCAGCCAGCGCAGCCGGAAGCTGTCAGGGGCAATGTTGTTGCCATCCAGGCGGGTGTCTACCTTGTTGTCTTCGTCGCTGTCGTACTTGCCGCTGGTGTGTGCATAGCTGGCGTTCAGGTCGTGGGCGCTGCTGATCTGCCAGCCGGCTTCGGCTTCGATGCCCTGGATCTCGGTGCGCTCACGTTTCACCTCGAAGATGCCGCCGTTGTTCTCGAGGCGCTGGCCGAGATCGGAATCGGAGCTGAAGTGGCTGATCTGGAAATGGCTGCGCTCTCCATTGATGCGGATACCGATCTCGGTGTTGTCAGTGAGGATCGGTTGCAGGTCAAGGAAGTCCTCCACGTTCTGGTTGGGCACATTGATGCCGCGAAGAACCCGGCCCACATCCGGCATGCCGAACCCCTCGGAGTAATTGGCAAACAGCTGAGTGTTCTCGGTGGCCTGGAATACCAGGCCGTAGTTGAACAGGGTTTCCTCAAAGTCCGGGTTGCCGCCTTTCACCTGCTGGCTGCCGTAGGAAGCCAGGGTGGTGAAGTCGTCCACGTTTAGTTCGGCGTATTCGTAGCGAACACCGGCTTGCAGGATCAGCTGGTCGATGGGGGAGGCTTCCGCTTGCAGGAACGGGGCGAGATTGCGGAACCGGGTTTTAGGTACCCATTCACGGCCAGTCTGGGCGAGGACCTGGGTGGTTTCGTCCTGCAGCACATCCAGGCCGGTGGTCAGCTTGAGGCGGTTGTCCAGCAGACCATCGCGGGTCAGGGTCAGCTTGCTGCCAATCTTGTCGGATTCGTTCTGGGACTGGTCATAGAGGTCCGGGCCATAGGCCGGATCCTGAAAGGTTCCGAAGATGCCGCCGCCATAGCGGCCCTTGAAGGTCTGGCTGTAGAGCTGGGCAGTGAAGTGATTGCCGCCCAGATTGCTGTGGGTGTAGGTCAGCCCGGCGGTGGTCACTTTGTTCATGGGGGCGTCGCCATCCGGGTCGCCCTCCTCTGCGGTGGTGGGAATGCCATTGGCCCAGTCGCCATTCACGGCCACGTAGTCATGGTTACCTTCCAGCCGGAAGTGATTCACGGACAGTTCGATGTTCTGCTCGTCAGAGAGCCAGTACCCCAGCTTGAAGAACACATCACCGCTCTGTGAGTCCATGATGTCACCCTGGGTGCCATCCACGCCGATGTAGTCGCCTTGGGCATCGTAGAACATGCCACGCTCCACATAACTGGCGCCGAACAGGTAATCCAGATTGCCGGCGATGCCATCCACCCGATAGTCCACCTTGTAGCTCAGGCTGTCGGATTTGATGTCATTGGTTGGCGCGGTGGCTTGTACACCCAGGTGCTGGTTCACGGTGCCGGCTTCAGGGCGGCGGGTGACGAAGTTGATGATGCCGCCGGTGGCGCCCAGACCATGCTCGGCGCTGGCGCCGTGGATTACTTCGATCCGCTCGACCATGGACAGGTCGATGGTGTAGCCATCACGGGAGCCATCACGAAGCGGGTTTGATTGTGGGATGCCATCGATCAGGAAAAGCGGGGCTCGGCCACGGAACGTTTCACCAGCATTCGTCAGCTTCTGGCGGCTGGGCGTGTAGGACGGAATCAGGTTGCTCAGCACTTGAGATTGATCCGAGGTCATGCGCAGCTGTTGTTCAATCTCCTGCTTGCTGATCACCGTGATCTTTTGCGGTGTCTTGCCTACCTCACTGTTGGAGCGAGTCGCGGACACGGTCACCGCTTCCAGTTCATGGTTCTCCGCTTCAGCGAAGACGATCGGTGAGAGAGCAAGGGTCAGCAGGGATACAGGCAAGCCAAGATGGCGAAAGCGGTGCACGGCAATTCTCCCGGGATGTGAGTATGGGATGTATTCGGCCGTGCACGGTATTCTTAATGAGAATGATTGTCAATATGACTGAGGTTCGTCACCTGCGCCAGGCATGCAGTTTTTCCACCCAGCGCAGCAGTCCTTCGGGTTTGCGGGCTTTTTTCCACTCGCCGGCGGCGAATTTGTTGGCTTCCGCCATGGTGGGGTAGATGTGGATGGTGCCAAGGATCTTGTTCAACCCCAGGCCATGCTTCATCGCCAGTACATACTCGGCGATCAGGTCACCGGCATGCTGGCCAACGATGGTGACACCGAGAATCTTGTCGCTGCCCTTGGCGGTGATGACTTTCACGAAGCCCTCAGCGGCGCTGTCGGCGATGGCGCGGTCGAGATCATCAATGCCGTAGCGGGTGACCTCGTGCTCTATGCCCTGCTCGATGGCCTCCAGTTCGTTCAGGCCGACTCGAGCCACTTCCGGGTCGGTAAACGTGCACCAGGGGATTACCCGGTAATCCACTTTGAATGATTTCAGGAACCCGAACAGGGCATTCACGGCAGCATACCAGGCCTGGTGGGAGGCGGTATGAGTGAACTGGTAGGGGCCGGCCACGTCGCCACAGGCATAGATATTCGGGTAACGGCTTTGCAGCAGATCGTTGGTCTGGATGGTGCCGTTGGCTGCGGTAGGCAGGTTGAGTGCTTCGAGTCCCAGTCCGTCGGTATTGGCCTTGCGCCCCACGGCGACCAGTACCTGATCGAAGGGCAGGGTAATCTCCTTGCCATCATGCTCGGCGTACAGCACTTTCTCGCCATTTTCCCGGGCGAAGCGTATTGCCTTGTGGTTTGTCAGTACCTGCACGCCGCTTTCCTGCAGCGAGCGGGTGACAATCTCGCTGGCTTCTTCATCTTCACGGATCATGATGCGTGGCAGCATCTCTACCTGAGTCACCTGGCTGCCGAGTCGGGCAAAGGTCTGGGCCAGTTCGCAGCCGATGGGGCCCCCGCCCAGAACCAGCAGTCGTTTGGGTAGCTCTTCCTGCTCCCAAAGGTTGTCGGAGGTGAGGATGTCCATCTCTTCGATGCCGGAGATGGGGGGTACAAAAGGGCGGGCGCCGGAAGCAATGATGATGCTGCGGGTGGTGAGCGTTTCTACCTTGTCACCATTGCGGATTTCCACTGCCCACGGCGAGACGATGGTCGCCTCACCCTGACGGCAGTCCACCCCCAGGCCTGTATAGCGTTCCACCGAGTCATGGGGTTCGATGTCAGCAATGACTTGCTGGACCCGAGACATTAATTTTGTGAAACGAAAATCCGTTTTAATGCTGTCGAACCCGTACTTTTCTGCCTGCTTCTCCTGGTAGGCCAGATGGGCACTTTTGATCAGCGCCTTGGACGGAACACAGCCGGTATTGAGGCAGTCACCGCCCATCTTGTGTTTTTCGATCAGGGTGACCTTGGCTTTCACTGTGGCGGCGATGTAAGCGCTGACCAGACCGGCGGCGCCGGCGCCAATCACCACCAGGTTGCGGTCGAAGTGCTTCGGTTTTTTCCAGCCCTTATAGACTTTTCGGGCCTGCAAACGGTTCATGATGCCTTTGGCGATCCAGGGGAAAAAGCCGAGCAAAACAAAGGCGCCGAGCAGTTGTGGGGAGAGCAGGCCACCAAGGGATTCAATCTGTCCCAGCTGGGTGCCGGCATTCACATACACGGCGGTGCCGGCCAGCATGCCGATCTGGCTGACCCAGTAGAAGGTACGGGTCTTGAGGGGAGTCAGGCCCATCACCAGGTTGATAACGAAGAAGGGGAAGGCCGGGACCAGTCGCAGGGTGAACAGGTAAAATGCACCTTCCTTTTCAATGCCCTGATTGATTTTTTTCAGGCGCTCACCGAAGCGCTCCTGAACGGTATCATGGAATAGAAACCGGGAAGCGAGAAAGGCCAGGGTGGCGCCGATGCTAGAGGCGAAGGAGACCAGTACCAGGGCAATCCAGAAGCCAAACAGGGCGCCGGCAGCGAGCGTCATGATGGCGGCACCGGGCAGGCTCAATGCCGTCACGGCGATATAGAGGATGAAGAAAGCGCCCAGCACGATGGCCGGCTTGTCAGCATACAGACCATCAAAAGCACTCTGCTGCTCTTTGAGATAAGCGAGGCTGAAGAACTGACCCAGATCGAAAATGAAGTAGCTGGCTATGAGCGCGGCGATGATGATAAACAACAGCGCTTTCTTGATGTTCATTAGGCTTCCTTGGTCCGTGTAACAGTGCCAGAGGGTTTTGGTCGGAGCTCATGCTCGCCGGACGTTTGAGTGGCGAGGTACGAGTTGCGAGTTACGAAGATCAAAAGCGTGGCCCGCTTCAGGGGTTTGCCTTTCGAAACTCGTTACTCGCTTCTCGCAACAGTGATTATCGCCTGCAGGCAGGCTCCTGCGGCTTCAGCAGCAGCTGGCCGCGCCGCTTTGCTCGTTGTCTTCAAATGGCACATTCAAGCCACAACCTTCGAAGATGCCGTAGTGCATATCAAAGCTGCCGATGAAATCAAAATGCTCGGCAAAACGACTTTTCTCCAGCATCAACCAGGTGTTGCCGCAAACAGGGAATACCTTGCCGGTTTCGATAATGTGGTGATCATCGAGCTTGAAGGCATGCGGGCAGTTTTTCAGGGTGCCCTTGTAGATCACTGCCTGGCCATAGTCCTCACAGGCGGGCTCCAGATGTTCAATGTTGAACAGTCGGTAGGTGGCGGAGTAGAAGCGGATGTTGCCGAGCTTCTTTTCAATGACCGGATTTTCAATGGTCAGCCGGCGTGATTCCACCAGGCGCGGATCGGCAAAACCGCTGCGTTTGCCCAGGTTGATAAAGTCATTCCAGTACAGGGCACCTGACAAACACTCTCCGTAAAGTACCGGGTCGTTGACGAGGGGGGCGGGCACTCGACGATCTGCATAGACATCGGAAAAATAGAATTCGCCACCGGGCTTGAGCAGCCGCTTCACATCCTTGAGTACCTTCGCTTTATCGGTGCTCAGGTTGATGACGCAGTTGGAAATGATGATGTCAAAGTAACCGTCCTGAAGGTCCAGGCTGTCCAGCTCCTCGATATAGCCTTTCAGGAAGCGCACATTACTGCGGGCATGGCCGAATTGCTGGCGGTGGAATTCCTGGTGGCGTCGCGCGACGTCCAGCTGCTCGTCGGTCATGTCCACGCCGACCACTTCGCCCTGCTCGCCGACCAGGGCGGATAACAGATAAACATCGCGACCGGAGCCGCTGCCCAGATCGAGAATGCGCATGCCTTCCAGTTGTTCTGGTGCCACCAGTCCGCAACCGTAATAGCGGGTGATGACTTCATCATGGAGTTGGGCAAGGAGCGGTTTCAGGTATTCCGGCGGTGCCTGATCACAGCAGGCATTGGTCTGCAGGTCGTTACTGGATTGCAGCTGTTTGCCGTAGTAGTCCTGAACGTCTTCGCGCATCTGGCGTCTCCGGAATTGGGTGGTGGTGTCTGTGTAAACTGGACTTGAGCCCGGTTAGTTATGTGAGCGCGGCTGCCGGCTTACATGGATGAGAAAAGTTGCACAGGCTGTCAGTAGCGGTCAGCAAATGTGAAGGGCGCGTGATTCAGGGCTTCCTGTCCAGGTCATTCAGGACCTTGTCCACGTGATCATCACTGACAGGGCTCGGCTCAGCGATACGCAAGGAAGAGACCAACGCACGTAACTGGCGCACATAGCGTCGGCAGTGATGGCACATCAAAAGGTGAACGCGCAGGGCGGTGCGCTCACGCCAGCTCAGCGGCGTGCCATCCACAAGGGCATCAGCCTTTTCGGTCACGTCTTTGCATTTCAGCACTCGCCAGTCTCCTGAAAATGATCCACCAGCTCGAATAACCGCGCTCGGGCCCGGTGTAACAGCACTCGAACATTGGATGCACTGATGTCGAGCATGTTACAGATGGCGTCGAAGTCCATGCCTTGCATGTCGCGCAGCTCCAGCACCAGACGTTGGTTCTCGGGCATGTTGTCCAGGCATTTG
Organism: Alcanivorax sediminis; assembly: GCF_009601165.1. Taxonomy (NCBI): domain Bacteria; kingdom Pseudomonadati; phylum Pseudomonadota; class Gammaproteobacteria; order Oceanospirillales; family Alcanivoracaceae; genus Alcanivorax; species Alcanivorax sediminis. Next base: position 1,429,509 of record NZ_WIRE01000001.1, read on the forward strand.
GCCATGCAGTGACGGAGTTCATCCCGGGTCAACAGGGCATCCGGTCCACCCAGATCCCATTGCCGGGGGGCATGCTCCCAGTGGCCGCCTTCGCGAAAGCGATGGGCCAGCGCATCGTTTTCATCGGTGGGGTCAAACTGGATTTCCCGCCCCTGCTTGCGGAGCATCATGCGCGCCTGATTGATGACAATGCGGGTTAGCCAGGTGCGCAGCTGGCTGCGCCCCTCAAACTTGCCGATGGCTCGATGGGCCGAGATCCAGGCGTCCTGAACCGCTTCTTCGGCATCAGCGGGGGAGAGCAGGGAGCGGGCGGTGGCCAGCAGGTAGCCATGATGGTGTTTGACCAGTTGGCCAAAGGCGGCTCGGTCACCCTGCTTCAGTCGTGCAATAAAATCCGGTCCATCCAGCTGCAAGATATCAGTGCTCCGGGCTTAACAAACTGGCCGGGTTGTCATCTCCTTCGTCACCCTCATTCAGCATGACCAGGCGACGCAGGTGCTGCATGTCGTCAACGGATGGCTTCTCGAACATGATGCCAATATCCAGGCCCTCCTGACGCTTCACGCGACCAGGCAATGTCAGGGCGATATCGGTATCGTCGAGGACGATGTTGAGTGAGACGGGAGAGGCATCGGGCAGGGCCAGCGGCGTTTCGCTGTGTACCCGGGCGCCAAGAACAGACAGATCCTGCAGTTCCACGCTGAAACTGTCCTGCTGGAAAATCAGGGTCGCCTCACCGTCAAATTCGATGCGGTTGACCCGGCGCCGTTCGCTCATGGGCGTTTCCTTCTGCTGCCAACGGATGCTGGCTCGCAGTCTGCCCCGGCACGGCTGCCGGGGCGGCCGCAACGGGTCAGACGTCGATCCGTTTGTACTTCATGCGCTTGGGCTGAAGGGCCTCGTCGCCCAGCTGCTTGCGCTTGTACTCCTCATACTCGGTATAGGAGCCTTCGAACCACTCTACTTTAGCATCTCCTTCAAAAGAAAGAATATGCGTAGCCACACGATCAAGGAACCAGCGATCGTGAGAAATCACGATGGCACAGCCCGGGAAGGCCAGTAGCGCTTCTTCCAGCGCTCGCAGGGTTTCCACGTCCAGATCGTTGGTGGGCTCATCGAGGAGCAGTACGTTGGCGCCCTGCTTGAGCAGTTTGGCCAGATGCAGACGGTTGCGCTCACCCCCGGACAGCTCGCCGACCCGCTTCTGCTGGTCGCCGCCCTTGAAGTTGAACCGGCCCAGGTAGGCTCGGCTGGGGACTTCGTAGTTGCCGATGCGCAGGATGTCGTTGCCTTCGGACACTTCTTCCCACACGGTCTTCTTGCCATCCAGGTCTTCGCGGCTCTGGTCCACGTAGGCCATGTGCACGGTCTCACCGGTGGTGATCTCACCCTTGTCCGGCGTTTCCTGCCCGGCCAGCATGCGGAACAAGGTCGTCTTACCCGCACCGTTGGGGCCGATGATGCCGACGATGGCACCGCGCGGTACGGTGAAGCTCAGGTCTTCGTAGAGCAGCTTGTGGTCAAATTCCTTGGCCACGCCATTCAGCTCGAACACCTGCTCACCCAGACGCTCACCCGGTGGGATGTACAGTTCCTGGGTTTCGTTGCGCTTTTGGAACTCCTGGCTGGCCAGTTCCTCGAACGCGGCCACACGGGCCTTGTTCTTGGCGCGACGGCCTTTCGGGTTCTGACGCACCCACTCCAGTTCCTTTTCCACCGTCTTGCGGTGGGCGGATTCGCTCTTGGCTTCCTGCTCCAGGCGCTGCTCTTTCTGCTCCAGCCAGGAGGAATAGTTGCCTTTCCACGGAATGCCTTCGCCGCGGTCCAGTTCCAGAATCCACTCACAGGAGTTGTCGAGGAAGTAACGGTCGTGGGTCACCGCCACCACGGTGCCGGGGAATTCGTGCAGGAATCGCTCCAGCCAGGCCACGGATTCCGCATCCAGGTGGTTGGTGGGTTCGTCCAGCAGCAGCATGTCCGGCGCGCTCATGATCAGACGGCACAGGGCCACCCGGCGGCGCTCACCCCCGGAGAGGTGTTTGACGCTGGCTTCCCAGGGCGGCAGACGCAGGGCGTCGGCGGCGATTTCCAGCTTGCGCTCCAGGTTATGGGCGTCGCTGGTTTCAATGATGGCTTCCAGCTTGGCCTGTTCGGCGGCCAGCTTGTCGAAGTCGGCGTTTTCGTCCGCGTAGGCGGCGTACACCTCGTCCAGTCGCTTCTGGGCATCCAGAATCTCGGACAGGGCCTCTTCCACGATTTCGCGGACATTCTTCTCCGGGTCCAGCTCCGGCTCCTGGGGCAGGTAGCCGATCTTGATGCCAGCCTGGGGCCGCGCCTCACCAAGGAAATCCTTGTCTACCCCGGCCATGATTTTGAGCAGGGTGGATTTACCGGAACCATTCAGACCCAGTACGCCGATCTTGGCGCCAGGAAAGAAGGACAGGGAAATGTCTTTCAGGATGTGCTTTTTGGGCGGGACAACCTTGCCCACCCGGTCCATGGTGAAGATGTACTGGCTCATAAACTCCGACCGCAGTGTCGTTGAATGTGCGAGGTAGGCACTCTTCGTGATCAATGCACGAAAATGAATAGCCCGGGCCCCGGCGGAATGGCGCCTAAGCTAACGGAAAGCGCCTTCAAGTGAAAGGCCGCAGGCCCCGTTCGTAGCGGATTTGGCCCGGTTTCAGGGTATGAGACGACTGGCTGGTTCCCTTGAGGCGTCTTCATGTGTCTTTGCCGGCAGTTTTGGTTAGAATACGCGCCCTCGAATCCACCAAATATTGCGCAGGGTTAGCCCATGTTCCCGAAATCCATGTCCATTGCCGAGTTCGATCCGGAAATCCAGGCGGCCATCGAGGCCGAGGAAGTGCGTCAGGAAGAGCACATCGAACTGATCGCTTCTGAAAACTATGCCTCCCCGCGGGTCATGGAAGCCCAGGGCTCCGTGCTGACCAACAAGTACGCAGAAGGTTACCCCGGCAAGCGCTACTACGGTGGTTGTGAAAACGTGGACGTGGTGGAGCAACTGGCCATCGACCGTGCCTGCCAGCTGTTCGGCGCCGACTGGGCCAACGTGCAGCCGCACTCCGGTTCCCAGGCCAACGCGGCTGTTTACATGGCCATGCTGCAAGCTGGCGACACCGTACTGGGCATGAGCCTGGACGCAGGTGGTCACCTGACCCACGGTGCCAAGCCGAACTTCTCCGGCAAGACCTACAACGCCGTTCAGTACGGTCTGGACAATGAGACTGGCCTGATCGACTACGAGCAGGTGGAAAGCCTGGCTCGTGAGCACAAGCCGAAAATGATCGTGGCGGGTTTCTCTGCCTACTCCCAGGTTGTGGACTGGCAGCGTTTCCGTGATATTGCCGACGAAGTGGGCGCGATCCTGCTGGTAGACATGGCCCACGTGGCAGGTCTGGTTGCGGCTGGTGTATATCCGAGCCCGGTAGGCATTGCCGACATCACCACCACCACTACTCACAAGACCCTGGGTGGTCCCCGTGGTGGCTTGATCATGGGTAAGGCCAACGAAGAGATTCAGAAGAAGATCAACTCTGCGGTGTTCCCCGGTGGCCAGGGTGGTCCGCTGGAGCACGTGATTGCCGCCAAGGCGATTTGCTTCAAGGAAGCCATGCAGCCTGACTTCAAAGGCTACCAGCAGCAGGTAGTGAAGAACGCCCAGGCCATGGCCAGCGTGTTCATCGAGCGCGGTTTTGACGTGGTATCCAACGGCACCGAGAACCACCTGTTCCTGCTCAGCCTGATCAAGCAGGACATCACCGGTAAAGATGCTGACGCTGCCCTGGGCCGTGCCTTCATCACCGTGAACAAGAACGCCGTTCCCAACGACCCGCGTTCCCCGTTCGTGACCTCCGGTCTGCGCATCGGTTCTCCGTCCATCACCCGTCGTGGCTTCGTTGAAGCCGACGCCAAGGAACTGGCCGGCTGGATCTGCGACATCCTCGACAACATGGGCGATGAGTCCGTGATCGAAACCGTGAAAGGCAAGGTGAAGGAAATCTGTGCTCGCCTGCCGGTGTATGAGAGATAAATTAATAGTTAATAATGAATAACTAATAACTGGAGGCCAAGGATGGCTGAAGGTAATGCAGCGCGGGAGAAATCCCGCGCTTTTGCTTTGCGGGTGGTGAATAGCTACCGCTTTCTGCAAGGTGAAAGAAAAGAATATGTGCTTAGCAAGCAGTTGCTGCGGAGTGGTACAGCAATTGGCGCGATGGTTCGTGAAGCGGAATATGCGGAAAGTCGTGCTGATTTCGTGCACAAGCTGCATATCGCATTAAAGGAAGCCAGTGAGACTGATTACTGGATAGACTTGTTGTGCGATTCTGGTTATTTCAACCCTGAAGCGGGTGCTTCATTGCAGGCGGATGCCGAAGAGCTGATCAAGCTGTTGACCGCCATTATCAAAACCACCAAGACTCGCAGTTAATGGTTTTTAGCTATTAACTATTAATTATTAATTATTAACTATTAATTGAGGTTCCCATGTATTGCCCGTTTTGCTCGGCCCAGGACACCAAGGTGATCGACTCCCGTCTGGTTGCCGATGGCGGGCAGGTGCGTCGGCGTCGGGAGTGCTTGAGCTGTAACGAGCGTTTCACCACCTTCGAAACCGCTGAGCTGGTGATGCCGCGGTTGGTGAAATCCGACGGTACACGTCAGCCGTTTGATGAGGCCAAACTGCGGGCGGGCATGCTGCGGGCGCTGGAGAAGCGCCCGGTGAGCATGGAAGACCTGGAAGCCGCCATCAGCCGGGTTTGTCATCGCTTGCGTGCCACTGGTGAGCGTGAACTGCCGGCCCGTGAGCTGGGGGAGTTCGTCATGGAAGAGCTGCAGCAACTGGATGACGTGGCCTATGTGCGCTTCGCGTCCGTGTACCGTAGTTTCCAGGATATCTCTGAGTTCTCGGCCGAGGTGGATCGTCTGCGTAGCAAGGGCAGCAAGGACGACGATCAGGAAAAGTAAGCCTCTCCCTTTTTTCCCCCATTTCCCGCCCTCACGGTTGTGTGCCGGTAAGGGCGGAGGCTGGGCCTGCCGATATAGCAGCCGGGCCGGGTCAGGGCATTATCCCGCCACCGTGAAGCCACTGGGCAAGAAGCAGGTAGAGCGGGATGCCGGCCAGCACATTAAACGGAAAGGTAATGCCAAGGGATGAAGCCATGGACAGTGTGGCGTTCGCCTGGGGCAGAGCCACGCGCATGGCGGCCGGAACAGCAATGTAGGAAGCGCTGGCTCCCAAAACGGCGAGCAGCGTAATGCCTCCCACTGACAGACCGAGTCCGTGCCCAAGCAGGGCGCCCAGTCCCCCAGCCACCAGAGGCATGAACACCCCAAATGCGGCCAGGAAGGGGCCGTCCTGTTTCAGGGCGCCAAGCTGTTCGGTAGTGATCAATCCCATCTTCAACAAGAACAGCGCCAGAACGCCTTGAAACAGCTCCATGAAAAAGGGCGAAACCTTGGTGAGACTGTCCCCCGAAAAAGCCCCGATCAAAAGACCGCCTACCATGAGCACGATGCCGGGGCTAAGCAGGGTTTCATGGGCCAGCTCCCGGTTGGCAAGGCCTGCGGACAGGCCCTTGGCGAGCACAAGCCCGACAATGATGGCCGGGATTTCCAGCAGGACCACAAACAAGGGGAAATAGGCTTCATAGCTCACTGACGCGGCATCCAGTACGGCAACGGCCACCGCATAGGTCGCCACGCTGACACTGCCGTAGTGAGCGGCGATGGCGGCGGCGTTGATCTTGTCCATGCCGCCAATCTGTCGCAGTAGCGGGAAGGCCAGCAGCGGCAGCGACGCGCCAAAGGCCACCACCAGCAGGGACTGCCACAGGATGCGCGCGCTGGCATGTTCGGCCAGCGCGGCGCCCCCTTTGAGACCGATGGCCAGCAACAGGAACAGGGTCAGACTCTGGTAGAGGCCATTGGGGAAGGGGAGGCGAACGTTCAAAATCCCGGCCGCCAGGCCCAGAACAAAAAACAGGACGACCGCATCAAGCTGCATAGTTGTCTCCGTTTTTCGTGGTGTCGGCGTTCACCTCCGGCTTGCGACCGGCCAGCCAGGCCAGGGGGAGAAGCGCTGCACCGATGACGGCCAGCGGCGCTCCGGCATGGCCCTTCAACGTGAGTGTTGCCGAAAGAGCCAGGAGCAGGACCGCGACAAGAGTGATAAACAGGCGTTGGCGGGTGATCAGTGACATGGGGGCCTCCAGTGATAAGCGGCGGCCATTATCCAGAGCAGAAAGGTTAGATAAAAATAGATACTATCTAGCTAAACCATAGATAAAGATCTAATTATGAGTCGATTGCACGCGCGGGTGGGCACCCTGCGACAACTGGAGATTCTACTGGCGGTTCATGACTCTGGCACGGTAACCGCGGCAGCGGAGGTATTGCACCTGACGCAGCCCACGGTGTCCATGCAGCTGCACAAGCTGGCCGATGCCATGGGGATTGCGCTCTACGAGCAGCATGGCCGCAAACTTCGTTTCACGGATGCGGGGCTGGCCGCAGTGGCTTCGGCCCGTCGCGTAATGGAAGAGTTTGAGCTTTTGGACATGACGCTGGCAGATTTGCGCGGGCTCAAGGCGGGTACCCTGCGCCTCTCGGTAGTGACGACGGCCAAATACTTTGTGCCCCACCTGCTGGGCCCATTCTGCGAACGCTACCCCGGTGTAGAGGTATCGTTTCACGTGGGTAACCGGGAGCAGATCATTGAGCGGCTGGAGGCGGGCCTGGATGACTTCTATGTGTTCAGCCATGTGCCTGGTGGCATGTCACTGGAGTCCAGCGCTTTCCTGGATAACCCTCTGGTTGCTATCGCCGCAGAGGATCACCCTCTGGCTCGGCGCTCATCGCTGAGTTTGCAGGACATTGCCTCCGAGCCGTTTTTGATGCGTGAATCGGGCTCCGGGACGCGGCACGCCATCGAGCAGTATCTTCAGCAGCAGGGGCAGGGGCTGAACGTCAAGATGACCGTGGAAAGTAATGAAGCCATTCGGCATTCGGTGATGGCGGGCCTGGGCATTTCCATCCTCTCGGCCCATACCCTGAACCTTGGTGGCTGGGTGGGATTGGCGCCATTGCCTGTGGTGGGATTGCCCATTGTGACGCAGTGGTATCTGGTCAGACCGTCCCGCAAGCGCCTTTCGGTGGTTGCGCAGGCCTTTCAGCAGTTCATGGAGGAAGAGGGGCGCGCCGTGTTGGCCGATTTTGTTGAGGATGCGGGTCGCTTTGTTGCGACATCGGGTCCTCGTATCCAGTAGAATACGCGCATGTTCAGTGACTTTGACCGACAGATCATGGCGCGGGCCCTTGAGTTGGCTCGCCGCGCTCTTTATACCACCGACCCGAACCCCAGGGTGGGTTGTGTGCTGGTGCGTGAAGGAGACATCGTTGGTGAAGGTTTTCATGTCCGTGCGGGCGAGCCCCATGCGGAACGTCATGCCCTGGCGGCGGCGGGAGAAAAGGCCCGCGGCGCCACGGCTTATGTCACCCTGGAACCCTGTTCCCATACCGGCCGTACCGGCCCCTGCGCCGATGCTCTGCTTGAGGCGGGAGTGGCCCGCGTCGTTGCCGCCATGCAGGATCCCAATCCGCAAGTGGCGGGGCAGGGACTCAAGCGGTTGACGGATGCCGGCATCGACACGGCATTTGGTCTGCTCGAAGAGCAGGCCCGCGCCCTCAACCCCGGCTTTATTTCCCGAATGACCCGCCAGCGCCCCTTTGTCCGTATCAAGATCGCTGCCAGCGTGGATGGCCGTACCGCCATGGCCAGCGGGGAGTCCCAGTGGATCACGGGCCCGGCGGCCCGGGAAGATGTTCAGCGGCTGCGCGCGAGAAGCTCGGCGGTGATTACCGGCGTAGGCACGGTGCTGGCCGACCGCCCCTCTTATACGGTTCGCCCGGATCAGTGGGCACTCACTGACTATGGCAATGACTGGGTGCGCCAGCCACTGCGGGTGATCCTGGACCGGACGCTGCGCACGCCGCCCAATGTGCCGGTGGTCAGTGCACCGGGGCACTGCCTGCTGGTGGCAGGGGAGCGGCATGATGGTCGCCAGAATGCGCTGGAGTCTGCCGGGGCGGAGGTTATTCATCTGCCCGCCTCGGGCTCTGGAATTGATTTGCAGCAATTACTCAAGGAATTGAACCGGCGCGAATGCAATGAAGTGCTGGTAGAATGTGGCGCCACGCTGGCCGGTGCCTTTGTCCGCGAAGGACTGTTTGATGAGCTGGTGGTCTATATGGCGCCGGCCTTACTGGGATCTTCCGCGCGCCCTTTGCTGGGTTTGCCACAGCTGGCCAGCATGAGCGAAAAGGTGTCACTGCGGTGGCAGGATGTGCGCATGGTCGGTGATGACCTGCGCCTGACGTTGACTCCTGTTTAATGGTGGCTCGCCGCTCCTGTAGCCTGACATAACGAGGTTTTCCATGTTTACCGGCATTATTGAAGCCATGGGTACTGTGGCTGCCATGACCCCCAAGGGTGGGGATGTGACTCTTCTGGTGAAGAGCGATGACCTGGATTTTTCCGATGTGCAGCTGGGTGATTCCATTGCAGTGAATGGTGTGTGCCTCACTGCCACCGCCTTGCCGGGCGGTGCTTTTGAAGCAGATGTGTCCGGTGAGACCTTGTCCCTCACTTCGTTGGCGCAGATCAAGGTCGGCAGCAAGGTGAATCTGGAGAAGGCGCTGACGCCGACCTCCCGCCTGGGCGGTCACCTCGTCAGCGGCCATGTGGATGCGCTCGGCAAGATTGTCGAGATGAAGCAGGATGCCCGCTCGGTGCGGATCGATATCGAGGCACCTTCGGCGCTGGCCAAATACATTGCGCACAAGGGCTCCATCACCGTGGATGGCATCAGCCTGACGGTGAACAGTGTGTCTGGCGCAGTGTTCTCCCTGAATATTATCCCCCATACCCAGGACATCACCACCATCGGCCAGTGGAAGGTGGGGACGCCAGTGAACCTGGAAGTTGATATAATCGCCCGCTATCTGGAGCGCCTGCTGCTGGGAGACAAGGCCGCCGAGCCTTCATCCCAGGGGATATCCATGGCGTTTCTGGCGGAAAACGGGTTTTTGAAGTGACGCAACATGCAACATGCTGGCACGCAACAAGCTGGCGTGATGCGTGATGCGTCCAGCGTGAAGGCGTATTTATGCAGCTCAACAGTATTGAAGAACTGATCGAAGATATCCGTCAGGGCAAGATGGTGATCCTGATGGATGACGAGGATCGGGAAAACGAAGGCGATCTGGTGATGGCGGCGGAGCATGTGACTGCTGAAGCCATCAACTTCATGGCCAAGTTTGGCCGTGGCCTGATCTGTATGCCCATGTCCCGTGAGCGCTGCGAACTGCTGGAACTGCCGTTGATGGTACAAAGCAACGGTAGTGGTTTTGGCACCAAGTTCACGGTGTCCATTGAGGCCCGTGAAGGGGTGACCACGGGTATTTCTGCTGCTGATCGCGCACGCACCGTGCAAGCGGCGGTTGCCCGCAATGCCAAGGCCTACGATATCGTGCAGCCGGGCCACATTTTCCCGTTGATGTCCGAGCCGGGTGGCGTGTTGCGTCGCGCAGGTCACACCGAGGCCTCCTGTGATCTGGCGCAACTGGCTGGCTGCGAGCCTGCCGGCGTGATCTGTGAAGTCATGAACGAAGATGGCTCCATGGCCCGCCGGGAAGATCTGGAGCTGTTCGCCAAGGAGCATGACCTGAAGATCGGCACCATTGCCGACCTGATTCAGTATCGTGCCTTGAATGAAAAGACCATTGAGCAGGTATCCGATAATGTGCTGGAAACCTGGTATGGCGATTTCCGTCTGGTGGCGTTCCGTGACACCGTGGATGGGCTGACCCATGTGGCGCTGGTCAAAGGCGAAATCAGTGAAGAGAAAGAAGTCACTGTACGGGTGCACCAGGTGGATCCGCTGCGTGATTTGATGAGCGCGAAGATGAATGGCCGAACCGGCTGGAACATGCATCGCGTGCTGGAAGAAGTGTCTGATTCGGATGCCGGGGTGGTGATCATCCTGGGTCAGGATTATGACTCCCAGGATATCGTGGAGCGTCTGGATACCTTCTTTGGCGGCGGTATCCGCAAGCCGAAGGGGGAGTCTCGCGCCTACCGCAATATCGGTACCGGCTCCCAGATTCTGAAGGCGCTGGGCGTGCGCAAGATGCGTTTGCTCAGCTCTCCGATGAAGTTCAATGCACTCAGCGGTTTTGATCTGGAAATCACCGAGTACGTTGACGCCGGAAGTTAAAAAGACGCTGGAGGCCTGACGCCGAACGCCTGACGCTCAACCCAACTGCGTCCGGCCTCAGGCTCCCGGCATCTGGCAGCTAATCGAAACCACTGGAAACATCTGGGTTGCCAGATGTGACCAGCGATCAGGACAAGACACATGCAAAACATCAAGACCCTTGAAGGTTCCCTGAATAACGTCGGCGGCCGTTACGGTATCGTTGTCGCTCGTTTTAACAGCTTCGTCGTTGAGGCGCTGCTGGACGGTGCCGTGGATGCGCTGGTGCGTCACGGTGTGAGCCGCGATGACATCGAGATCATCCGTGTGCCGGGCGCCTGGGAACTGCCGGTGGCGGTGAAGAAGGTCATCGAGAAGCGCGATTATGATGCGGTCATTACCCTCGGTGCGGTGATCCGTGGTGGCACGGCTCACTTCGAGTATGTGGCCGGTGAAGCGGCCAAAGGACTGGCGGGCGTGCAGAACGCGACGGGCGTGCCGGTGATCTTTGGTGTGCTCACCGTGGACACCATTGAGCAGGCCATCGAGCGCTCCGGCACCAAGGCGGGTAACAAGGGTGCCGAAGCGGCCATGTGTGCGCTGGAAATGGTTTCCCTGTTTAAGTCACTGTAATCAGGCGGACGCCACCGCGCGCTGCTGACGCTGCGCCCGCCGTTGCTGGTGCGGGCGCGTTTGATACCTAGAGATTGTTATGAGCCAAGCCACACCCGCTGCCCGTCGAAAGGCACGCCGCTTTACCCTTCAGGCGCTGTATCAGTGGCAGCTGGCTGGCGCCAGCGTGACCGATATTGAAGCCCAGTTTTTGGCGAATAATGATTTTGCCAAGACGGATCGTGAGTACTTCCATGATCTGTTGCATGGGGTGCCCGGCCAGGTAAAGGCGCTGGATGAACTTCTGACGCCGTTTCTGGATCGTCGTGTGGAAGAGTTGTCGCAGGTGGAAAAAGCCATCCTGCGCATGGGCGCCTTTGAGCTCAAAGAGCGTCTGGATGTGCCCTATCGTGTGGTGATCAATGAAGGCATCGAACTGGCCAAGGTGTTTGGTGCCGAAGAGTCCTTCAAGTACGTGAATGGCGTGCTCGACAAGCTGGCGCGCAAGCTGCGTTACGAAGAAGCCTCGGAACGCCCCTCCCGGGGTGAATAGCATCATGCAAGGGTGCTCCAACCGTCTGCCTGCCCTGCTAGACTGACGGTATGACTTCCGCTTCCTCACCCGATAAGCCGCTGGATGAGTTTTCGCTGATCCGGCGGTACTTCCATCATGCCGCCCGGCTCGCGGGCCAGGATGCCAGTGTGGTGCTGGGGCCGGGTGATGATGCCGCGCTCCTCACTCCTCCCGCAGGCCATCAGCTGGTCATGACCCAGGACACCAGCCTTGAGGGCCGCCATTTTCCGGATGACATGGCCGCGTCGGATGTGGGGTACCGCTGTCTGGCGGTGAACCTTTCTGATCTGGCGGCCATGGGCGCAACCCCACTGTGGTTTCTGCTGTCGTTGACGCTCCCCGAGGTGAACGAGGCATGGTTGGCCGATTTCTCCCGGGGTATGTTCGAGCTAGCCGACGCCTCCGGTATTGCACTTGTGGGCGGGGATATTACCCGCGGTCCGCTGGCCATTTCGATACAGGCCACCGGTGCGGTCCCTGCTGGTCAGGCATTGTTGCGCAGTGGCGCCCGGGTTGGCGATGTGATCTGTTTGGGTGGCGTGACTGGAGCAGGCTTGCACGGACTTCACCTCTGGCAGCAGGGTGTGCGTCAGGGGCCGGCCATCGCTCATTTTCGACGGCCGCAGCCGCAACTGGCACTGGGACTTGCCCTGCGAGGTGTCGCGACCGCCTGCATTGATCTATCCGATGGGCTGCTGGCGGACCTGAATCATGTGCTGATGGCGTCGGGGGGGCTGGGTGCCCGGCTGGAAGAAGCGTGTTTGCCGCTGGATGCTGCTATTCTTCGCGACTGCCCCCACGACGAGCAGCGCCGCTTGCAGCTGCAGGGGGGCGACGACTATCTGTTGCTGTTTACCTTGCCCCAGGGCGTAAAGCTGCCAGAGGCTTGCTTTGCCATCGGTCGAGTTGAGGAACAGTCAGGGATTCGGCTGCTGACCAGCGCGGGTGAAACCCGTCAGCTGGAAGCCAGAGGCTGGCAGCATTTTGGTTAGAGCCGCTTTCAAGCAACACGCTTCACGCGGCACGCAAAACCAGAGATCAAAAAACAGAAAAGAGGAACCGCATGGAACTGAAACGTCCGAAGATGAGTAACCCGGTGCACTTTCTGGCCTTTGGCTTTGGCTCCGGGTTGGCGCCGATTGCGCCGGGAACCTTCGGGACAGTGGCGGCCATGCCGATCTGGTGGCTGTGCGCGCAGTTACCCCTGTGGGGCTATCTGCTGGCCACGGCGCTGGTGATTCTGGTGGGCCCGTACCTGTGCGGCAAGACCTCCCGCGACATGAATGTGCATGACCACCCCGGTATTGTCTGGGATGAAATTGCCGGCCTGCTGGTGACCATGGTTGCCGTGCCGATTACGCCGCTGGGCGCGCTGGCCGGCTTCCTGGCATTCCGGTTCTTCGACATCATCAAACCCTGGCCGATCGGCTGGTTGGATCGTCGGGTGGAAGGCGGGCTGGGCATCATGGTGGATGACCTCCTGGCCGGTGTTTATGCGGCCGTGGTCATGCAGCTTTTGATCTTCTTCCTGCCCGCCGCATTTACCTGAGCGCTTGAGATTTGAGAAAGGTCTGATGGTGGCGCTGGCCATTCGTCGGTTGCCTGCATCGTATGGCTGTCGATGACGACTGCGTCACCATGCAATTCCCTGCATTTTGTCATGATATCGTTCTGTCACTACCGTTCGGAGATCGGTAATGGCATGACCATAGTGGACGATCTAGCCTGAGGCTCTGACTTGAGTCGTTTTGGGCGTGCAAGGGAATTGCCATGGCGGAGACTGACCCCCGCTCCAGACGTGTTGTTGTGCCCGGTGTGCGCTGGCTGCGTTTTCCCCGGCGTCTGGAAGCTGAATATCGTGAATACCAGTGTCTGGAAGCGGTAGACAGCTTCCGGGTCAACGCATTTTATATTCTGGTTCTCTACCTCCTTCTGGTGACCGGCATTTACGCGCTGGCCCCGGAAGACGTTCGCGGCTTGTGGCTCGGCACCTATATCTGGGTGGGCATCATCGTCATGCTGGCCGGGATCCTTGCCCAGTTTCGCGCCCTTGATCGTTACTTTCCTGTTTATGCGGGCGCTGGCAGCTTTCTGGCGGTCATGTTGTCCATGGCCATTCCCGGCTTTCTTGAAGAGCCGGGCTCCATCCAGCTGGCCAATGTCTCGGTAATTTATGCGTTGGTGATCGTCTATGCCATGGTGGGCCTGCGTTTTCCGGTAGCCGCACTGGTGTGCTGGGCCGGGGGCTTGCTGGGCTGGGGGATTGCCGAACAGTTTGGTCGCGGCATCGACTGGCAGGTGGCCCACCGTACCTATACCGGCATCAGCTTGCTGGGCATGTTCCTGTGCTATACCGAGGAGGTTCGTGGTCGGCTGCTGTTCTTCAATCAGCGCCAGCTGGTTCGTCAACAGCAACGCACCCAGAGTCTCGCCGAGCGTCTGCATCGTCTGAGTCGGGAGGACAGCCTGACGGGGCTGGCCAATCGCCGTTACTTTGATGAGGCACTGGATCGCGAATGGCGGCGTTGTCAGCGGGAGCGACAGCCATTGACGGTAATGCTGGTGGATGTGGATCTGTTCAAGTCCTACAACGATCACTACGGTCATCTGCAGGGTGACGAATGTCTGCGTGCCCTGGCAGATGAGCTGCGTCGCTATAGCCGTCGTGGCGGAGACCTGGTGGCACGTTTTGGCGGTGAGGAGTTTGTACTGCTGTATCCCGGCGTGGATGAGACGGAGGCCGCGCGTCTGGCATCACGGCTTTGCCGCACGGTGCGCGCCCTTGGGCTGACCCATGCGCACAATCCGCCTTCCGGGGAAGTGACCATCAGCGTGGGGGTCGCGGTTACCATGCCCATGGAAAACCGCAGTGCCATCAAGTTGCTGGATGCGGCGGATCAGGCGTTATATCAGGCCAAGCAGAGTGGCCGAGACAGTTGGCGGCTTTATGAGCCGCCGCCTACCGTGCGGCTGGTGCGGGAGAATGGCGTTCGCAAGGACGACTAGCTTTCCTGCGCTTTGGCCAGGGGCTGACGACTCAGACGTTCACGGATGCGCTGCTCGATGCTGGTGGCATCCAGTCCGGCTTCGGCCAGCAGGGTTTCGCGCTTGCCGTGATGAATGAAATGATCCGGCAGCGCCAGATTCATCACATCCATGACAATCCCTTCTTCGTTCAGCAGTTCATTAACGGCGGAGCCTGCGCCCCCCATGAGCTGATGATCTTCTACGGTAACGATCAGGCTGTGGCTGCCGGCAGCGTTGAGAATGGCGTCCCGGTCCAGTGGCTTGACCCAGCGCATGTCGATAACGGTGGCGTTAAGCGCCTTGCCTGCCTCAAGGGCGGTTCCCGTCAGGGCGCCGAAGGCCAGAATAGCGACCTGCTTACCCTGCTGAAGCGTGCGTGCTTGCCCAACCGGAAGAGCGTCCAGAGAGGGTTGGATCTGTACTCCCGGGCCAGTGCCGCGCGGGTAGCGAACGGCGGAAGGGCCGTTGTGCTGGTAGGCGCTGGTCAGTAGCTGGCGGCATTCATTCTCATCCGAAGGCGCCGCGATGATCATGTTGGGCACGGTGCGCAGGTAGGCCAGATCAAAGACCCCGCCGTGGGTGGCGCCGTCTTCACCCACCAGACCGGCACGGTCGAGGGCGAAGGTGACATCCAGATCCTGCAAAGCCACGTCATGAATCAGCTGGTCGTATCCGCGTTGCAGGAAGGTGGAGTAAATCGCCACTACCGGTTTCTGTGCCTCGCAGGCGAGGCCGCCGGCCAATGTCACCGCATGCTGCTCGCAGATAGCCACATCGTGGAAGCGATCCGGGTATTGTTCGCTGAACGCCACCATCCCCGAGCCTTCACACATGGCCGGTGTAATCGCAACCAGGCGCTGGTCTTCAGCAGCCATGTCGCACAGCCACTGGCCGAATACATCCTGATATTTTGGCGACTTGGGCTTGGCTGGCACGGCCACTTGCACCTTGGGTTTGGGCTCGATCTTGTTGATGGCGTGATAGCCCACCGGGTCCCGTTCCGCCGGCGCAAAGCCCTTGCCCTTGGTGGTGTAGACGTGGAGCAGCTGGGGGCCTTCCAGGTCGCGCATGTTGCCCAGGGTACGCACCAGCTCATCCATGTTGTGGCCGTCGATGGGGCCGATGTAATTGAAGCCGATGGCTTCGAACAACATGTCCGGGCTGACCATGTTCTTCATGCTTTCTTCCGTGCGGCGGATGAAATCCCATGCCGCCGGCATGGTCGAGAGCACCCGTTTGCCGCCTTCGCGCAGGGCGATATAACTTTTGCTGGCCCAGATCCGGGCAAAGTAGTTGGAGAGCCCGCCCACATTGTGGGAGATCGACATGTTGTTGTCGTTAAGGATCACCAGCAGGTTCGAGCGGGTATGGGCCGCATGGCTCATGGCTTCAAAGGCCTGGCCTGCGGTCATGGCGCCATCGCCAATAATGGCCACCGCCCGGCGGTCGCTGCCGGCCATTTCCGCGCCCAGCGCCATGCCCAGCGCGGCACTGATGGAGGTGGACGAGTGGCCCACCCCGAAGGTGTCGTACTCGGATTCGCTGCGCTTGGGAAACCCGGACAGGCCATGCTGCTGGCGAATGCTGGTCAGGGCTTCACGGCGGCCGGTGAGAATCTTGTGGGGGTAGCACTGGTGGCCCACATCCCATACCAGGCGGTCGTCAGGGGTGTTGTAGAGGTAATGCAGGGCCACGGTCAGCTCGACCACGCCCAGACCGGCACCGAAATGCCCACCGGACTGGCCCACCGAATACAGCAGGTACTCGCGCAGTTCATCAACCACCCGCTCCAGCTGGCTGACAGGCAGGCGGCGCAGTTCGGCCGGGCTGTCCAGGGTGTCCAGCAACGGGGTGGAAGGGCGCGTCAGCGGAATCTGCGTAAAGGTCTTGGGCATAGCGTCGAGTTGCCTGGGTCGGTACTGGCTGCGTCAGGAAGCCTGTTTAAAACGGCTCAAGGGCTTCAGTCTGGAAGCCATAATCGTAGTGTTGCCTAGTATACAGGCCCTTGGGGTGAGTCGTCAGTGATTGCGGGCAATGATGTACTGCGCCAATTGTTGCAGGGGGGCAGCGCGGTCGCCATAGGCTGAAAGTGCCTGTTGTGCCTGCTGGCAGAGTAGGCTGGCTCGCTCACGGCTGGCATCCAGCCCCAGCAGGGACGGGAAGGTACTTTTGTTGAGCTTCTCATCGGAGCCGGAAGGCTTGCCCAGCTGTTCGGTATCCATGGTGACATCAAGAATGTCATCCTGGATCTGGAAGGCCAGGCCGATGGCATCGCCAAAGCGGGTCAGGTCTTGCAGCAGGGCGGGTTCGTTGATCTCCGCCGCAAAGTAACCCAGTTGCAAGCTGACCGTGATCAGCCGCCCGGTCTTGAGGTAGTGCATTTCTTCCAGCGCGGCGACGGTTTGCAGTTGCCCCTGGGCCTGCATGTCCTGCATTTGTCCGGCCGCCATGCCATCGACACCGGAGGCCTGGGAGAGGTGACGAATCATGGCGATCCGCGTGTCTGCACGGTACTGGCCTTCAGTGGCCAGCAGTTCGAAGGCGCGGGTGTGCAGGGTGTCGCCTGCCAGTATGGCGGTGGCCTCGTCAAAGGCCTTGTGACAAGTTGGCTGGCCGCGGCGCAGGTCGTCATCGTCCATGGCGGGCAGGTCATCGTGCACCAGCGAATAGGCGTGAATCAGCTCTACCGCAGACGCCGGGATATCGCCCTGGCTCAGGGGGGCGCCGGCGAGGCCGGTGGCACCGTAGACCAACAATGGCCGGATACGTTTGCCTCCGCTCAGTGCGGCGTAGCGCATGGCCTGGCTGAGGCGGCTGGCAGCACTACTGGCGGGCAGCAGGCCGTCCAGGCTGCTCTCCAGCCGGCTGATGCACGTGGTGCGCAGGGTATCCAGCGCGGGGAAGTTACTGCTCATCATTGCCGCCGGTGAAAGGCTCGGGCTCGGCGTTGCTGTTCTGTTCCAGCAGAATGCGGACTTTCTGCTCTGCCTGTTGCAACGCTTGCTGGCAGTCGCGGGACAGGCGAACCCCTTCTTCAAAGGCCTTCAGGGATTCTTCCAGGGTCAATTCTCCGGATTCCATCCGCTCAACCAGGGTTTCCAGGTTGTCCAGTGCGGTTTCCAGGGCGGGGGTTGCCTTTTTGGCCATGGGATCTCCGGAGGGTTGTTGGCTCTGGGGTGGATACGGCGGCAACAGTAAAGCAGCCGGGAGGGTGAATCAATCCGTTTATGGTCCGAAAGTGACCGTTTTTCGCTCCCTGTTGAGCGAAGTAGGGTCTGTTTAACTGTATGATTTTAAATCGAAAGTATGGGGAACTTTGCCCCGATTGAGTTTGATTCCAAATGGTTCTAAAGAAAGGGTTTCGGCCCCGCCCGCTGCCTGCTTATAGTGAAAGACCCCGCCGGAATTCGCAGGGCGACTCTTCCTCTGATCTCCTAAGCTATGGCGTGTGTTCTGCGGCGCCGGCGGGGTTCTTTTTCGCTGCAGGCATCATGCTTCACGCAGCAGGCAAAAGGCGCGGGACGCCTGAAGCTCGACGCCAGACGCAAAATTCAAACCCAAACCCCAAAACCCTGAGCTTGTTGGGCTACCCGTGGCAGGGTGATCTGGATTGATGCCGCACCCGTCTTGCGGGCGCGGCGTCTGACTTCAGTCTTGCTGCATGCCTTGGTGTCGCGTTGTTGCGTGCAGCGTGTTGCGTTTAATCAAAAATCATAGCGCAGGCCCAGTGAAATGGCCTGGCCGTCACTGTCTACCTGGTAGCCCGCCAGAGGATTGAAGCTTCTCGAGGTCGGGGTGTAGATGGCATAACCCAGCTCTTCATAGAAGTAGTCGGCAAACAGCTTCAGGTTGTCGCTGTACTGGTAGTCCAGTCCGACCTGGTAAGAGTCACCCTGGAAGAAAGCGGCCGGGTCGTCGCTCTCTTCACCGTTGGCAAACATGGCTTTGACGGTGTACTTGTTCCAGCTGTATGAGCCGTACAGATTATAGGTGACAGGATCTTCATCCTGCAGGGTGTCATCGTTGGACTGCAGTTGCTCCACTTTCGCGGCAAAACGCCAGCCACCCATCACATAGGCCAACGACGCGCCTAGCTGGTCGGCCTGATCGCCGGAGTCCTGCTCGCTATCCTGATAAGCCAGCCCCAGCGTCAGATCATTGAGTGCCCAGGACAAGGCGTATTGCCAGGTGTCCAGATAGCTGGTCCCGGCTTCGTCGGTGAGGTCCACTGCCGAGACGGTGCCGGTGAGTCCTGCCATGCTCGGTGTGGTATAGGTGGCAGCATCACGGCGGAATGTGGCCTGGGTGGCGTAACCTGAGTAGAAGGAACTGAAAAAATCCACCGGGTAGGCAACGCTGTTGTAGTAGGCGAGCCACTGGGTGCCGACGCGCAGGCTGCCCATGCTTTCGGTTGTAGCCGCGATATCGGCAACACGGGGCTTGTTGTTGCCCTTGTAGAAACTCTGGAAGAACGTGGGGTCCTCGGCGCGCATCAATGCCGAGTTGATGGGGAATTCCACGGTGGCCGTAATGTCCACCCAGTCCAGATCGTTGAAGGTGGCGCGGGCGCCCAGTCGTGAGTAGGCATCGCGCAGTCCGGTATAGGAATCATCCTCACCAGGTTGGGCTTCATCTACGGAAACCGCCTCGGTCTGTATCCGCAAGGAGCCGTAGGGGGTGACTTCCATTTCAGCATGGGCGGGCAAGCTGCCCAAGGCGGCGAGACTGGCCAGCGTGGCTGCGGACAGCCTCAGGGTGCGTGCTTGGTTCATCGTTCTCTCCCTCTGGTTTCAAACAATCATTACCGGGCAGGTGGCCATACTGGCCACACGTTGTGACACGCTGCCCAGAAAATAGCCGTCCACGTCACTACTGCTGCCGCGAGCGCCCATGACGATCAGGTCCACGTCGTTGTCTTTGGCAAAACGCACGATAGCCTTCGAGGGGCGCCCCCCTTTTACGAAGGCTCTTACCTTCTGGGCGCCAGCGTTGAGTGCCTGCTGCTTTGCCTGTTCCGCTACCTCGGACGCGTATTCACGCAAGGCATCGTCCGGGATCTGCACATCCTTGGGGCGCACCATCGAGAGGGACGCCTCAAATAGACTGTGATGCTTGAAGACACACAGCAGGTACAGCTCAGCATCATTGGCTTGCTGAAGATGGGCCGCGTGGTCCAGGGCCAGCAGCGCTTGCTGGGAGCCGTCGACCGGAACCAGAATTCGCTTGTACATGCCAGCCTCCTTGCGGTGAGCGGTTTACTGGAAGAAGAGATCCCTCAGGAACAATGCAATCTGCGGGAAGGCGATGACCAGTAAGGTGGCCCCCAGCAGCATGAATACGAACGGTGGCGTACCGCGAATCACTTCCCAGTAGGGGCGTTTAAAAATGGCGATCGCGGTAAAGATGTCGCAGCCAAACGGCGGTGTTGCCGACCCGATGGCGACCATCATGGTGATCAGGATGCCCACATGCACCGGGTCCAGCCCTGCGGCGGATACGGCCGGCGCGAAGATGGGGGTCAGCACCAGAATCACCACGATGGGATCCACAAACATGCAGGCCACAAAGAACGCGACGGCAATGGCCATCAGTACTCCGGTGGGCCCCGCCTCGTTTATGCCCATGGAGCCCAGCACCGTCTGGGGAATCTGCGCGAAGGAAATGATCCAGGAGAAGCCGTTACCAACGGCCACCAGAATAAACACCACTGCGGTAATCAAGCCGGTGGATTTGGCAATGGCGTAGATGTCCATGGCTTTCAGGGAGCGGAAAATGACGAACTCAAGCATCACGGCATACAGTACGCAGGCAGCGGCCGCTTCGGTGGGGCTGAATATGCCACCATAGATGCCGCCGACGATGATCACCGGAAAACCCAGCGGCCACAGCGCTTCGCGAACGGAGGTGATGCGTTCTCGCCAGCTGGCCTTTTCTTCCGTGGGCACATCCATGCGGTAGGCGTAAATGATGCAGTAGATGGAGAACATGGCCAGGATCAGCAGGCCCGGTCCTATGCCAGCAATAAACAATTCCGCAATGGACGTGCCAGAGATGACGCCGTAAATGATCATGCCGATGCTGGGCGGAATCAGGAACGCAATGTCGCTGGCATTGATGATCAGCGCGAGGGTAAAGGAATCCTTGTAGCCAGACTCCAGCATACGTGGCCGTAACGGAGACCCCACAGCAACCACGGTGGCCTGGGTGGAACCGGAGACCGCGCCAAAGAGGGTGCAGGAGGTGGCGGTGCTCACCGCCAGGCCGCCTTTGATATGGCCAATGAACGCCATCACCATATTCACCAACCGGTTGGCGGACTGACCGCGGGTCATGATGTCGGCGGCGAGAATAAACATGGGTACGGCGATCAGCGCGGTAGGGCGAATCCCGGCCAGCATTTGCTGGATAAAAAAGTCCATCCGGTCGAAGCCGTCGAACATCATCACAAAGCCCACAATAGCGCCCAGAATCAGCGGCACCTTCATGGGGAAGCCAAACAGCAGTAGCGCCAGCATGACCAGAAACATGATCCAGGCCATCAGTCAGATCTCCGTCTCTTCGTCGTCGTAGCCATCCAGCACCGAGGTGGACAGATACACATCCTTTGACACGATGTTCTTGATGGCCGTCATCAGGTACTGGATGCCTGTCACAGCAAGGCCCACGGGTACCCACAGATAAATCAGGTAGATGGGGAAGCCCAGCGTCGGCAGTACCCGGCCCGTGTGATAGACCGACGTGATATAGCTGACGGCATACCAGCAAAGGAAAAACATGACGGCCGCAGTGACCATGCTGATGATCACCATCATTACTCGGCGAACCTGGGTGGGGAATACATCGTAAAGTGCGGACATGCGAATATGTCGGCCATGTCGCGCGGCATAGCCGATACCTGCAAAGGTAATCATGATGATCAGGATACGGTTCACTTCTTCAGAGAAGTGAAGGCTTTCACCAAACAGGAATCGGCCAACCACATTGGCTACGGTATTGACGGCCATGAGCAGCACGCCCATCGCGAGAATCACAGCCTCAATGCGGGCAATGCCGTTATCGATGGTGCCAAGGAATCCTGGCAGGCTCGAGTTTTCCCGTAATGGGGCCTCATCGGTCATGATTTTTTCCCTTTGTCGGCCATGTCTGCTCGCGGGCATCGGTCATCCTGACCGCCAAGCCGCCAGCAATGAGGCAGGGGTGCGGTCACTGCCCGGTTGCTGGATCGTCTTCAACCCCGGGGCATGGCAGGCCTGCCCCGAGGTCAGAGTGGTTATTCTTTGCTGCTGCTTTTTTCCGCCTCAGCCAGATCGCTCTTGAACTGGTTTAGCAGCTCCTCACCTCGCTCACCGGTCATTTTGATGAACTTGGCTTCCACCTGAGGTGCGCGTTCGCGGAATGCCTCTCGCTGTGCTTCGCTCAGACGGGTGACGGTCACCTTGTCACTGTCTTCCTTGATCTTCTTGAGCATCTTGTCGCCGAGACCGGGGACATAGTCGAAGATGTACTGGCGGGCATAGGCGGTGGCGTCCTGAACCAGTTTCTTGTTTTCGTCAGACAGCTCGTTGTAGAACGTCTGATTCGCCATCATGGCGGTCACAAACTGGCTGTGGCCGGTGAAAATCAGGTTTGGGGAAACCTCGTAAAGACGTGCGGACTGAATCCAGAAGATGGGGTTTTCCTGTCCCTGGATAATGTTGGTCTGCAGCGCGCCGTACACTTCGCCCCAGGGGAGCGGTGTGGGTGTGGCGCCGAAGGCACTGTAGGTTTCGGACAACAGCGGGTTGGTCATTACCCGGATGTTCTTGCCCTTGAATTCTTCCGGTGAGGTTACTTTCTCGTCTGCGGTGACGACCACCTCTCCCTCCGGATACATGGCCAGCAGTTCCAGCCCTTGCTCAGCATAAAGGGAGGGGAACATCTCGTTGATGGCCTTGCTGTCCTTGAAGAAAGAAACGATTTTGTCGTCGCCCACCGGAAGAAGGTAGGGAATAAAAAAGATTTGTGCTTCGGGGATCAGGGAGCCGGTAAAGCCGGGTGACTGGTTGACGAATTGCAGGACGCCGGCCTGGGTCAGTTCCATGATGTCATCGGATTCGCCCAGTTCGCCGAAACGATGAATCTGAACCGTATTGGGAGAGTGCTCTTCGATGTATTCCTTGAACTTGAATGCGAAGACGTCCTGCACATCACCTTCGTATTCCTCGTGAGCATAGCGCCAGTTCTGGCCCTCATGTTCGGCGTTGGCAGACGGGTTGGCGCCATCGTTGCCGCTGTCACTACAGGCAGCAAGGGCCGCCATCATCACAACAGCAATGATGGCACCAGGGAATGATCGAACGGTCATGGCTCTCTCCTCTCATCGTTTGGGGAGCCTCTGAACAACGCCTCGCGTAGTTACGGCAGCCTCAAATCCTGAGAAGGCAAAGCGGTATTCATTAGCACCCTCGAGATCAATTTTTCACCCGCAGCACGTCCATTGTGGCGGACTTGTGTGCACCACCGTGGCAAATGAAAAGCATGATTGCAAGGAACTGGCCGGATTAATCCCGGTTTTTGCCGGGATTTTGGCCATTATTGGAAGAAAGAATGATGCGGTTGCAGTGCGATTTTTTTATAAGGTCTCACGATTTTTATCGTGCTATTCGAAAAAAAGAAGACATCAGGAATGAACAAACCGAAGTTATATGCGACAGAAAAAAAGTGGAGAAGGTCGGCTGAAAGCCGCTGACAATGCGCGTTGTAGCAGCCGATCATCCGAGCGGTGGCTGTTCGGCCTCGGGGCCATCCAGGTGAAGGTTCAGTTGTTCACGCTGCTGGTCGGTAATGGACTGACTCTTGCGGGCTGCGGTATTGAAGCTCACCAGGGTGGCCTTGCCGACGGCGGTGAGTACACCGTTCTGCCAGGCGCGCTGCACGACTACCAGCGAGCTGTTGCCCACGTTGCCAATGGCGGTGGTGACGGTGACCGGTGCGCCAAACATGGACTCGGCCTTGAAGCTGATATCCATGTGCACCATGGCCAAGCCATTCTCCCCATGGGTTGGGTCCGGCGTGAAAAGGGCAATCACCGGCTCCCTGGCCTCCAGAAACCAGACCGGTATAACGGTATTGTTGATGTGGCCCAGGGCATCGGTTTCGCAAAAGCGGGGGCGCAGTGTTGTTGTCCACATGGGGCAAGTATGTCGAAAACCGGGGGCAGGGCAATGATATTTAGTGACGAGTTACGAGTTACAAGCTACAAGCTACAAGCTGCGCTTGATTGGAGAACCAGGAAAAGTTCCCGGGGGGCGAAGAACGGAAAAGCCTTTCAGGTCGTTGAGTTCGGCGCCAGTAGATAACCTGAGCCTCCTGTAGGAGCCATGCTCGCATGGCGATCCGGGCCCAAGCGAGGTAAGGACTCCAGAAACGCTCTCCTGCTGTAGGCGGGCCTTGAAACAAGGCCGGGCACTTAATTCCCGGAAGGACAGCCTGCAAACGACTCCCGGCTTGCCTGTAACACACCGCACCCCGATAATCCGCCCCATGAAACTGATCCTCGCCCCCATGGAAGGCCTGGCGGACTTCTGGGTTCGGCAGGCGCTGACGGATGTGGGCAACTACGACTGGTGTGTCAGCGAATTTGTCCGGGTCAACGGGCTGCTGCTTCCCCCCAAAGTGTTCTATCGCTGGTGTCCCGAGCTGAAAAATGGCGCGCGCACCCGGGCGGGCGTGCCTGTGCATCTGCAATTGCTGGGCTCGGACCCGGCCTGTGTGGCCGAAAACGCAGCGCGTGCGATAGAACTTGGGGCCCCGGCCATTGATCTGAACTTTGGTTGCCCGGCAAAGACGGTGAATCGCCATCGCGGTGGCGCCGTTTTGCTGGATGAGCCGGAGCTGGTACACGCGGTCACCCTGGCGGTACGGCGGGCCGTGCCGGCAGATATCCCGGTGTCGGTAAAAATGCGGCTGGGAAACGAGGACGACGCGCTGTCGCTGGACAATGCCCTGGGGGTGGAAGCCGCGGGTGCCGCCTGGCTAACCGTGCACGGTAGAACCAAACGGCAGGGTTACAAGCCGCCGGCCTTCTGGGACCGCATTGGCCTGATCCGAGAGGCGGTGAATATTCCGGTGATTGCCAATGGCGAGATCTGGACTGCGGAAGACGCCCGGCGCTGCCAGCAGGAGAGCGGCTGCGCCGATCTGATGCTCGGGCGTGGCGCGGTGGCAGACCCCCTGCTGGTGCGGGCCCTGCGCACCGGGCAGATGTCCAGCTGGGCAGAAATTCTGCCGATCGTGGAGCGCTTCATGCAGGATGTGGCGGGTACCGGTACGGATGCCCAGGAAGCGGGGCGAGTGAAACAGTGGTTGAGCTACATGCGCCGGCAGTGGCCGGAGGCCGGCCAGCTGCTGCAGCATATCAAGCGCGAAACCTGCCTCAGGACGATGGAGCCGAGTCTTCAGCAGGCGCTGGCGGCGGTGTCAGCACCAGCGTCCTGAACGGCTTCAGTACTCTGAATTCTCCCTGATGACGTCCTGCCAGTGCCTGGAAGGAGGCATCCAGGTTGTCCATGATCCATGGAAGTGGTGGTACGTCTTCCGCTAACTCTGTGAAGAAGTTATCCCAGTGCACGGGAATGATGGTGTGGGCGCCGACAGCCGCCACTGTCTCGTTGAAGTACGCGTCCTGATACGCCTTGCTCTGTTTGCCAAGGCTCGCGGTGGCCACCAGCGCATAGTCCGCCTGATACCGCTCCAGCTCCCCCGGCTGCATCCCCGCGCTGCCCTGAACCAGAATCCGCGCCTTGGGGTGTTCCACCACCAGGCCATAACTTTGCCCTTCTTCCCAGGCGCCGATCCATGCCGGCGGCGTTACCGGTTCGGTAATTTCGCCTTTGCCTGTCCAGTTTTCAATGACGCCGGGCAGCGGCACATGGCTGGCGGGAACAAAGGTGAGAGTGAAATCGCCAAATTGGTAAGGGTGATGGGTTTGTACGGTAGTAATCCGTTCTTCGCCGATGCCGCTTCCTGCTGCCGCCATGGCCGTTGAGGCAGAGCCCAGTACCTGCGCGCCTGTGAGTTGCGCCACGATACCGCTATCCATGACGTGATCAAAGTGGCTGTGCAGTACTGGAATGGCATCGATCTTATCAATGCCCGCCGTGGCCAATGCCTGCTTGATTCGATCCTCATCGGGGCTCATGGGCATAAACAGGCGGGGAATGCTGAGCCGCGAGAAATAGCCATCCGTGAGCAGGTGGGTACTGCCGTCGCTGATCAGGATGGTGCTGGTGCCAAGGAAGACGATGGTGACGTCTCCTTCCTCAGGCGCATTTTGGGTGTCCGCTTGCTGCCAACCCTCCAGAGAGGGCGAAAGGTGAAAAAGAACAGCCAACAGAACTGCCAGTACTACCAGGGCGCTGAGAAGCCACCGCGCTGCTTTCATCGATACATCCAGTATTGTTATTTGCTTTGGGTCGATCCTGACCGTAAAGGCCTATAGTACTGAAATTTGTGTATAAGCGCAGTGGTGTATGTCGCCAAAAACCGTGCGCGGGCTCTGTTCGACTAAAGTCATACTGTGCCGCAACCGCCGTTTGGCTAGTCTTGATTCAAGGATGCCTTTCCTTTGGAAGGGCCACTTGTAACGAGGACGCAGAGGGACGAGTAATGAGAGAAGAAAACGCCCGCGCCTATTGGGCTGCCAACCTGCGATTGATTCTTACCTACCTGGCTATCTGGTTCGTGGTCTCTTATGGCTGCGGCATTTTGCTGGTGGACGAACTCAATCAGATTCACCTGTTCGGTTTCAAGCTCGGTTTCTGGTTTGCTCAACAGGGCGCAATCTATGCGTTCCTGGTACTGATCATCATGTACGCGCATTCCATGAACAAGCTCGACCGCAAGTTCGACGTCCACGAAGACTGAGCTGGGAGGCCGTATGGATATTCAGACCCTTACCTATTTGTTTGTGGGCGGCTCGTTTGCCCTGTATATCGGTATCGCGATATGGACGCGTGCCGGTTCCACCAAGGATTTCTATGTTGCCGGCGGCGGGGTATCTCCGCTGGCCAATGGTGCCGCGACTGCGGCTGACTGGATGTCTGCCGCATCCTTTATCTCCATGGCGGGGATCATCGCCTACGCAGGCTACGATGCCTCGGTCTACCTGATGGGGTGGACCGGCGGGTATGTGCTGCTGGCCATGCTGCTGGCACCGTACCTGAGAAAGTTCGGCAAATTTACCGTGCCGGACTTTATTGGTGACCGCTACTACTCCAGTGTGGCGAGAACCGTTGCCGTTATCTGCGTAATCTTTGTGTCGTTCACCTATGTGGCCGGGCAGATGCGCGGGACCGGTATCGTGTTTGCCCGCTTCCTGGAAGTGGACGTTAACACGGGGGTTGTCATTGGTATGGCCATCGTCTTCTTCTATGCCGTTCTCGGTGGCATGAAGGGGATTACCTATACCCAGGTCGCCCAGTACTGCGTACTGATCTTCGCCTTCCTGGTGCCGGCGGTGTTCCTGTCCATCATGATGACTGGCCATGTGCTTCCGCAAACCGGTTTCGGTGGTACGGTGCTGGATGCTGCGGGTAATGACAGCGGCGTCTATTTGCTGCAGAAGCTGGATCAGGTGGTGACCGATCTGGGCTTTACTGCTTACACCGAAGGCTCCAAGTCCACTGTGGATGTATTCTTTATTGCGGCGGCCCTGATGTGTGGTACCGCTGGTCTGCCCCACGTGATCGTGCGCTTCTTCACCGTACCTCGTGTACGTGATGCCCGTATCAGTGCCGGCTGGGCCCTGTTCTTCATCGCTCTGCTGTACACCTCTGCCCCGGCGGTGGGTGCCTTTGCCCGTCTTAACCTGATCGATACGGTCAACGAGACCCAGTACACGGAACTGCCTGAGTGGTTCTACAACTGGGAAAACTCTGGTCTGATCGGCTGGGTGGACAAGAATGGTGACGGTGCTGTGCAGATGCGCGCCGGTGCGCCCTTCGAAGGCAAGCCGACCTTTGCCGGCAGCCGTGAAGAGGCCGCAGGTAGCTATGGCGAGCGAGTGCTGACCAATGCTCCGACCGATAATACCTCCGAGGTCTATATCGACCGCGACATTATCGTTCTGGCCAACCCGGAGATCGGTAATCTGCCTGCCTGGGTGATCGCGCTGGTGGCTGCGGGTGGTGTAGCTGCGGCGTTGTCCACGGCGGCAGGTCTGCTGCTGGTGATCTCCAGTGCCATTTCCCATGATCTGCTGAAGAAAACCCTCAAGCCGGATATCAACGAGAAGCAGGAGCTGCTTGCCGCTCGTGGTGCGGCAGTGGTGGCGATCTGTATCGCCGGCTATTTCGGGATCAATCCACCCGGGTTTGTGGCGCAGGTGGTGGCATTCGCCTTCGGCCTGGCCGCAGCGAGCTTCTTCCCGGTGATCCTGATGGGGATCTTCTACAAGCGCATGAACAAGGAAGGTGCCATTGCCGGCATGCTGGTGGGCCTGATCTTTACCTTCTGCTATATCGTGTTCTTCAAGTTCGTCTCTCCGGAGCTGAACAACGCGGAGCACTGGTGGTTTGGTGTGTCCCCGGAAGGTATCGGTACCCTGGGCATGCTGCTGAACTTTGCTGTGGCCTTTACGGTATCCCGTGTCACTGCACCGCCGCCGGAGCACATTCAGCATATCGTGGAGGATATCCGTATTCCTCGCGGTGCCGGTGAAGCTCACGCACACTAATCCGTAAAAAGGAAAGGGAGAGCAAGCCGGTATGGATAACCTATTCATGCCGGCTTTTTTCTCTGAGTGTAAAGTTCAAAGTTGAAAGTTAAAAAGCAGGTTTGATCTGATCAGTATTGATGGATAGGCCTGCACACGAACGGGTGGTTGGCGGCAGATGACGTCCCAGAGCTGACCTCGGCTGACCCGCGTTTTAACTTTCAACTTTTAACTTTCAACTGGGTTTAACCAGATGATCGAACAGGAACTCAATCACTACCCCTTTACCCTGCTCAGCGAGGCGTCTCGTCATCGTCTCAATCAGGGCATGGATCTGGCGTATTTCGAGAAGGGCGACATCATTCTCGATGCGGCCTGCTCCAGCGATCATGTTTTTGTGGTGCACAAAGGCAGTGTGGCCGAGCTGGATGTGAATGCGCCGGACGGGCGTAGCCAGGTGGGGGTGTACGCGGCAGGGGATCTGTTTGGTGCGATCAGCGTACTGAATGGCAAGAGTCGATATCGCTTTCGCTGTGAAGAGCAGACGCTGTGTCATTTGATTCCGGCCAAGCTGTTTCTGGAGCTGTGTGACAGGGACGAAGAGTTTGGACGTTATTTTCGGCAGACTCTGGCGGAAAAGTCCCAGCGGCTGGCAGAGCGGCGAGAAGGGGGTGTCACCCTGGCCGGCTTCATGCTCGCACGGGTGGAGCAGTGCATGCGCGAGCCCACGATCATGCCACCCGATGCCAGCCTGCGTGACGCGGTGGAAACGCTGAAGCGCTATGGCGTCGACAGTGTTCTGACAGAAATGGATGGCCATTTTGCCATCGTCACCAAGACCGACCTGCTGACCGGCCTGGTGATGGGCGGGCATAGTGCGGACGATGCTCTGTCCAGCGTGGCAGAAACGAAGCTGGTGACCGCGCTGCCGGAGGATTACCTGTTCACGGCGCTGACCCTGATGACCCGTCACAAGGTGGCCAGGGTCGTCGTCATGGCCCATGACCAGCCCGTGGGGGTGGTTGAGCTTACCGATGTACTCAGTTTCTTTTCCAGCCGCTCCTATGTTGTGGGTCTGGAAATTGAAAAAGCCGAGGATCTTGACGCCCTGCGGATGGCCAGTGAGCGCTTGCCGGATCTGATCCAGGCGCTGATGGCACAGGGTGTAAAAATGCGTTTTGCCATGGACCTTCTGGCCGCACTGAATGGCCGCATCATGGCCAAGGCATTCGAGATGGTGATTCCTGCCGAGCAACATTCAGCCTGCCTCATTGTTATGGGCAGTGAAGGGCGTGGTGAACAGATTCTCAAGACTGATCAGGATAACGGTCTGATCCTGGGCGATCATCAGGACTGGCCACGGTGCCAGCAGGACGCCAATCAGTTTACCGAAACATTGCTCACCCTCGGTTATCCGCCTTGCCCGGGCAAGGTGATGGTCTCCAATCCCCAGTGGGTCGGCACGCAAAGCCAGTGGCGCGAGCGCATTTACGACTGGGCTGGTGATGCTGGCGGTGAGGGCATGATTCATATCACCACCCTGGTGGACGCGCACTGTGTTGCCGGCAGTAGTCATCTGCTGGATGAAGTTCGCACCATTCTGTTTGACCGCTGCAGTGATGACGACGTGTTCCTGCGTCATTTCGCCCGGCCGATTCTGCAATTCGCCACGCCACTGAATTTGTTTGGTTCACTGAAAAAGCCGCAGCACGGCATTGATATCAAGAAAGGGGCTCTGTTCCCGCTGGTGCATGGGGTGCGTGCCATGGCCTTGCAGTGCCGTATCAAGGAAACCTCAACCCTGGCCCGACTGGAAAAACTGGTGGAAGCCGGTGCCATGGAGGCCCGCTTTGCAGAAGATCTGGGCGAAGCGATGGAGTTGTTCAGCGAACTTCGGCTCAACCATCAGTTGGAAAACCTGCACGGGGATGAGATGAATATTCCTGGCAACCATATCGTGGTGCAGAAACTGTCATCACTGGAGCGCGACTTGCTTCGGGATGCCCTGCACCTGGTCAGTGATTTCAAGCAGCGTCTGTCGCGCCGGTTCCATCTGGAATATTGAGGCCATGGCAGCGCTGCCGGGAGTAAGGAAAATGATCAGACAGTTACGGCGCTATGCCGACCGTTATCGTCATGCCCATGGTCCCTACGGCCATTTGTTCCTCCCCTATGAGGGAGAGGATGTGGTGGCTCTGGATTGCGAAACTACCGGGCTGGACAGCCGTCATGCAGAACTGGTGTCGATTGCTGCCGTGCCGGTGCGGGGAGGACGGGTCTGTGCCAGCGAGAGCATGGATGTCCATTTTCAGGCACCGGACAGTCTTACCAGCGAATCCATCACCATTCACCGTCTGCGGCCGGTGGATCTGGATGAAGGGGAAGAGGTGGCTGATACGCTGGAGCGCTTGCTGACCTTCATAGGCAACCGCCCGGTGGTGGGCTGGTGCATCGATTTCGACGTCGCCATGATCAACCGTTATCTGCGCCCGTTACTCGGCTTCGATCTGCCCAATGCCACCATTGAGTTATCGTCGCTGTACCAAAAGAAAATGCGTTACTGGCAGCCGGATACGGAACCGGACCTCAGATTCGAAGCCATGGCCAAGGCCCTGCAGGTGCCGATGATGGCCCGCCATAGTGCCCGCGGTGATGCGGTGACGGCCGGGCTCATGTACTTGCAGTTGCAGCGCCCTACGCTGGATCAATAACCCCGGAAGAGGGAGAGAAACCATGCAAATTGCAGAGCAGATTTTGTTGCTGGCCGGGTTGGCCATCGTTGCCTTCAGTTACCTGACCTACTGGCGCCGCACGGGCGATGCCCGCGGTGTGCTGATGTTCTGGCGCAAGGGCATGACCCTGGATGTGCGTGAGTTCAAGCTGCAACGGGCGGGACTGTGCCTGCTACTGGTGGCTGTGGTGCTGCGTTTCACTGGCGCTCTGGTATAAAGAGAGGAGCATCAGGTTTTACGCAGCAGGCCACACGCGAAGATCCTGATGAAACCAATAAGAATCAGGAGCCGCTGTGTTTTCACTGTGGGAGTTGAGCGGGCTGGCATTGTGTTACGTGCTGGTACTGTTCGTGATTGCCTGGCTGGGGGATCGCGCCGCCAGAGAAGGCCGCAAGACCTTCCAGAATGCCTGGGTATACAGCCTCGGGCTGGGCGTTTATTGCACCTCCTGGACGTTTTTCGGCGCGGTGGGCGAAGCGGCGCAAAGCGGCTGGAACTACCTGCCTATCTATCTGGGCCCCATCATCACCGTGCTGCTGGGTGGTTCGCTGATCTACAAGATGGCGTCGGTTACCCAGCAGCAAAACATTACCTCCATTGCCGATTTTCTGGCCGCGCGCTATGGCAAGTCCCGGCGTCTGGCGGTGCTGGTAACGCTGGTGGCGGTGGTCGGGGTGCTTCCCTATATCGCCTTGCAGCTCAAGGCCGTGACGCTGTCGTTCGATTACGTCCTCCAGGAGGCGGATGCCTCCTCGGTGGATACGGCACTGGTGGTCGCCGTGCTCATGGCCCTGTTTACCTTGCTGTTCGGTACCCGCCATATTGATACCACCGAACACCAGTCGGGCTTGATGCTGGCGGTCAGTTTTGAATCCTTTATCAAGGTGGTCGCCTTTGTGCTGCTCGGGCTTTACTGCCTGTTTGGGATTTTTGATGGGCCGGGAGACATGTGGCGCAGTCTGTCAGCCCGGCCCGAGGTGATGCAGACCTTCGAACCCACCCTGTTTTCTCAGAGTTTTGTGACCGCCCTGTTGTTATCCATGGTGGCGATCCTGTGCCTGCCCAGGCAGTTCCATGCGGGCATGGTGGAAAACAATGACCTGCGCCATTTGCGTACCACCCGCTGGGTGTTGCCGATCTATCTGCTGTTGTTTGCCCTCTTTGTGCTGCCGATCGTGGTGACCGGCGTGCTGACCCAGCCTTATCTGTTGGGGCAGGCAGACACCTATATGCTGTCGCTGCCCATGGCGCAGGAAAATTCTGCCATGCTGGTGCTGTCCTTTATTGGAGGGATCGCCGCCGCCACCGGCATGGTGATTGTGTCGACCATGGCCCTGGCCATCATGCTCACCAATGAAGTGTTGCTCCCCATGTGGTTGCAGTCGCGCCTGCATGAGAAAGAACAATTGTCAGATTTGGGCAAGCAGCTCCGCTTCCTGCGCCGCGCCAGTATTCTGGTGCTGCTGGGGCTGGCCTTTGCCTTTCACACCCTGATTGATCGTTTCGATGGGCTGGCCAGTATCGGGTTGCTGTCCTTTGCAGCGGTGGCGCAGTTTTCTCCGGCCCTGCTGGGGGCGATGTACTGGCGTAATGGAAACAAACGGGGCGCCTTCATTGGATTGGGCGTGGGCTTTGTACTATGGGTTTATTGCCTGCTGCTGCCAGTGATACTGCCAGTGGAATGGGTGATAACGCTCAACACCGAGGGGCTGCTGGGGCTTGGGCTGCTTCGCCCCAATGCCATGTTCGGGATCGAGGGTCTGGAGCCGCTGACCCACGGTGTGTTCTGGTCCCTGAGTCTGAATCTGACCGCCTTTATCTACTTCTCCCGCCGTGCTGAAAATGATGCGCTGGATGAAGCCCAGGCGGCCCGCTTTGTGGACATGCCCACCGACTGGTGGCGGGAAGGCATGGATCACCCCTCCATCACCACGGAAGAATTGCTGGAAGTGTGTCGGCGCGGACTGGGCACCCCCCGTGCCGAACCCCTGTTCTTTGATTACATGCAGCGCCGTCATGTGGCGGAAGATCTGGAGTTGCCCGCGCCATTGCATCTGGTGCGTTATGTGGAAAGGTTGCTGGCCGGTGCCATGGGCGCGTCCACCGCCCGAATCGTGATGAGTTCCCTGCTGCGCAAGCAAAACAGCCGCCACGATGATGTGGTGCGCATGATGGACGAAGCGTCAGAGCTGATCCAGTTCAATCACCAGCTGCTGCGCACCACCATTGAAACCATTGCCCAGGGCATCTGTGTGGTCGATCGCAACATGCAGGTGGTGGCCTGGAATCAAGCCTATGTGAAGCTCTTCGAGTACCCGGATGGGCTGATACGGCTGGGGCGTTCCATCGAAGAGGTGTATCGCTTCAATGCCGAGCGAGGCTTCTATGACGGTGAGGACATGGATGCCAATGTGCAGAAGCGGGTGCAGCTGCTACGCGATGGCCACTCCCACCGGTTTGAGCGTGAGTTACCCAATGGCATTGTGGTGGAAGTGCGCGGGACCCCCATGGTTGGTGGCGGTTTTGTCAGTACCTACATGGATATCACTGAGCGCAAGCGCGATGAATTGGCGCTGCGCCAGATCAATGAGAATCTGGAAAACATGGTGTCCGAGCGGACCCGAAAGCTGACTGAATTGAACGTGCAGCTGGCCCAGGCCAATGAAGGCAAGACACGCTTCCTCGCAGCCGCTGGTCACGACCTGATGCAGCCGCTCAATGCCGCCCAGTTGTTTGCATCCTCGCTGCGCCAGCAGCTGCGACATCAGGATGCCGAGGGTTTTGCCCGCGAGGTGGATGTGCTGGGTCATATCGACAGTTCGCTGCAGACCGCCGAGCAAATCATCTCTGCCCTGATGGAGATCAGCAAGCTGGATACCGGCGTCATGCCAGTGCATGTGCATCCCCTTAGTTTGCAGAAAATGATGGAGCAGCTCGGGCAGGAGTTTTCTGCCATGGCCCGTGCCAGTGGATTGCATCTGCATATGGTGTCCAGCTCCTGCATTGTGGAGAGTGATGAGGTGCTGCTGCGGCGGGTATTACAGAACCTGTTGTCCAATGCGATCCGCTATACCGAGACTGGCAAGGTCTTGTTTGGTTGTCGACGTCGCTCGGGCGCGGTGCGCATCGATGTGTGGGATACCGGGCCGGGTATTCCCGATGATCAGCATGAACAAATTTTCCAGGAGTTCCAGCGCCTGCCACAACAGAATGGCCGGTCTATCAAAGGACTGGGGCTGGGGCTCGCCATTGCCGACCGTATCTGCCGCCTGTTGAACCATACACTCACCGTTCGCTCCTGGCCGGGCAGGGGGACGCAGTTCAGTGTGACGGTGCCGCTGGCCAGCGGCGAACTGCCACCCATGTTGTCTCATGAAGATGTGCCTGCCAGCCGTGATGTAGCTGGGATGAGCGTGTTCTGTGTGGATAACGACGCGGCCTTGCTGGCCAGTCTGGTGGAAGCGCTGGAGACCCTCGGTTGTCATGTCATCGCCGCCAGCGGTCTGGCCGATGCGCAGGAAAAAGCAAAGGGAACGGAGGCTCCGGACCTGTTGCTGGTGGACTACCAGCTGGACCATGAAAATGGCTTTGATGTCATCGAAGGGCTGGATGATTGTTGGGAAGACGTGATTCCCGCCACACTGATGACCGCGGATCGTCGTCCGGAAATCCGTCAGCAAGCCGACGAGCTGGGAGTAGGCTTTCTCCAGAAACCGTTGACGGAGGCGATGCTGAAGCGAACTCTGGAGTCAATTAATAGTTAATAATGAATAATTAACAGCTGCGCGTTCAGCGCAGTTGGAATTTCCAAACAATGAGGCCGCGCCCAAACTCTGGGCGCGGCCTCATGCATTCAAGATCAAAAGAAACCCTGGCGCGCGTTATTAATTATTCATTATTAACTATTAATTGCCGTCAATCGCTGGTTGCTCAATCGCCAGATCCTTCAGTGCCAGCACCGCCTGGGTGCGGTTTCGTACGCCCAGCTTGCGGAAGATGGCGGTCATGTGGGCCTTGATGGTGGCTTCGGATACATCCAGTTCGTAAGCAATGACCTTGTTCTGCATGCCTTCCATGAGCATGCCCATAACCCGAAATTGCTGCGGTGTCAGGCTGGCAATGCGCTCGCTCATGGCGGAGAGATCGGGAAGGGTGGGGGGCATGGCGCGGCGTGCATGCTCGGGGAGCCAGCGCTCACCATCCATGACCTTCTGCATGGCGTCGGTCATGGTGTCCACCGGGGTGGACTTGGGAATGAAACCATCGGCGCCGAAATGGATAGCCCTCTGTATCACGTCCACATCTTCAGTGGCGGAAATCACAATCAGCGGCACTTTACGGTATTGCTCGCGCAGATAAATCAGTCCCGAAAAACCATGAGTGCCGGGCATGTGCAAATCCAGCAGGATCACATCAAAAGGAACCGATTGCTGGCCCAGTGATTCCAGTGCGGCCAGTGAATCTGCTTCGAGAATATGCGCATCACTAAAACTGGCGCTGACCGCCTGCTTCAGTGCAGCCCGAAAGAGTGGATGGTCATCGGCTATCAGAATATTTGTCATGACTTTGTTTTAGCGATTTTTATT
Organism: Alcanivorax sediminis; assembly: GCF_009601165.1. Lineage (NCBI taxonomy): Bacteria > Pseudomonadati > Pseudomonadota > Gammaproteobacteria > Oceanospirillales > Alcanivoracaceae > Alcanivorax > Alcanivorax sediminis. Next base: position 1,465,010 of record NZ_WIRE01000001.1, read on the forward strand.
TGTTCTGTACAGCCTTTATACAGGGCTTGTGCTGGCGAGTCTTGCCGGGCAAAAAAAAGGCTGCCTGGAAGGGCAGCCCGGGGGAAGCGGTTTGACCAAATAACAACAGAATCCCTTCAGCATAACAGTCCGACAACATTGCCTTTCCATGCGGGGAATTGGGGGCCGGCTCGCTGAGGATCGAGCCGTTCCCTGGGCATTGTCGGTGTTCACGTTGAGGCGGAAACAGTGTGGAGGGGGGTGAAATAAAGCCCAATTAGACTTTGGTCGTAGGCCCTGTTTTGGATGTCTGAGGCGCACGTTTATGGCTACGACCTATGGCTAATAGAGAAGAAATTCGGTCCTGCGCAAGCTGCTATCTGGAGTCAGTTATTTCTTGCATTCGGATGACAACAAGAGGACAGGGCCATGAAAGCAATAACTCCCAAGTACCTGTGCGCCAGTATCGCACTGGCCTGCGCCGGAACGGTCGGTGCGGCAACTCTGGAAGAGCGCGTTGAGATGCTCGAGCAGCAGGCAGGTAATCAACAGGCTGCGGCTCAGGCGCAGGCTGGCAATACCCAGCTCAGCTTTGGCGGTTTCATCAAGGCCGATACTCTGGTCAGCAAATACAGTAATGGTGAATTGGCTGGCGGTTCCATTGGCCGTGACTTCATGGTGCCGAGCACCATTCCGGTCGGTGGTGAAGAAAGTTCCGAAGAAATTGATTTCACGGCAAAGCAGAGCCGCTTCTGGCTGAAGAGTAAAACCCAGACCGATGTTGGCGAAATCGCCAGCCACATCGAAGTCGATGCGCAAACCAACGGTATGGGTGATGAGCGCATCAGCAACAGCTACGCAGTGCGTTTGCGTCATGCCTACCTGACCTGGGACAAGTGGCTGTTCGGCCAGACCTGGTCCACCTTTTTCAATGTCAGTGCATTGCCAGAAACCCTGGACTTTGTTGGTGCCGCAGGCACGGTGTTTGAGCGTCAGCAGCAGATCCGATATACCCATGGTGGGCTGATGCTGGCCATGGAAAACCCGTCCACCACACTGTATGGCGGCAGCGCCAACCCCTACGACGACAATGCCATGCCTGATCTGGTGGCGCGCTACAACTTCACCGGCGACTGGGGCAACGTGAGCCTGTCAGCCATGGGCCGTGAAGTTGCCTACCAGGACACTATTGGTGGCGTGGATCAGGATGAAAGTGAATATGGCTACGCCGTGTCGCTGGCGGGCAAGTGGATGCTGGGCAAGGATGATGTCCGCTTTCAGGCGAACTACGGCAACGCCATGGGTCGCTACACCACGTTGAATGCTTTCCGTGCCGGTCAGATTGAAGCCGATGGGAGCATTGAGCTGATTGATCAGTGGAGTGCGGTCTTGGCGCTGCGTCATCACTGGAATGAGCAGTGGCGTACCAATATCGCCTTGTCGGTCAGTGAAGCGGATAATCCGGACACGGTAACGGATACCACCAACAAGATGATTCAGAGCGCCCATGCCAACCTGATCTGGCAGGTGGCCAAGCCGCTGTCACTGGGTGGTGAGTTCATCTATGCCGATCGTGAAATCGAGAGCGGCGATGATGGCGACCTGAAGCGTCTGCAGTTTACGGCCAAGTATGCGTTTTGAATAAAAGACACTGAAAAAGAGCTGCTACAAGCAGCACGCAGCACGCAACACGCTGCACGCGAAAACAAGAAAGAGCGCTTAGGCGCTCTTTTTTATGCGGCCGCGCAGTGGCACAAAAAAGGACGCCGAAGCGTCCTTTTCTTTTGGTGTGCTGCGTGTTGCGTGCAGCATGAAGCGTCTCTTAATCAGTCCAGATCTGCCGGGTACACGCCGTTTTCGTCGTGCACTTCCTTGCCGCTCAGTGGCGGGGTGAAGGCGCAGGCCACCACCATGTCTTCGTCACCACCGTACAACCAGTGCTCGTCGTGCTCGTCGAGCAGGTAGATCGTGCCGGGTTTGAGGTCGTAGACCTTGCCATCGGCAATGGTCTCGATCTTGCCGTTTCCGGAGATCACGTAAACGGATTCCCAGTGGTTTTTGTAGTGGATGTGGGTCTTGGTGCCCTTGAAGATGGTGGTGATATTGAAAGAGTGCCCCATCTTGTCATCTTTGAGGGACAGACGAACCGACTGCCAGTTGCCGTTTTCGGCTTTGACGCAGCGTTCGGAGTTTTCGGCTTCCGCCAGAGTACGAACGATCATGGATTCATTCCCCAGGGTGAGTAAGGTTTAAGAGGAACACAGCCCGCCGTAGCGGGCTGTGGTTCAGCGAGTGGATCCGGTAATCGGATTAGCTGGCCAGACTTGAAACGGAGTGGGCTTCACCACGTTTGATACGGTCGGTCATCACTTCGCTGACGCTTTCCTTGATGATGTCCAGGGCGCGGGTCAGGTCTTCTTCGCTGATTGTCAGCGGACACAGGGTCTTGATCACCTGATCGTCGGCACCGGAGGTTTCAATCACCAGCTGACGCTTGAAACAGGCCTGGGTGATTTCACCCGCCAGCTCACCGTCACGCGCTACCAGGCCCTGCATCATGCCGCGGCCGTTGAGGTAGAACCAATGCGGATCGTACGTATTGGCGATCTCGCGGAAGCGATCCGTAATGATGCCTGCTTTCTTCTGCACTTCCTTGGCGAACTTGTCGTCACGCCAGAAGTGATTCAGTGCCGCTGCAGCGGTCACGAATGCCAGGTTGTGGCCACGGAAGGTACCGTTGTGTTCGCCGGGCTTCCACTGGTCCAGTTCCGGCTTCATCAGCACCATGGCAAACGGCAGTCCATAGCCGCTCAAGGACTTGGACAGCGTGATGATATCCGGATTGATACCGATATCATCAAAGCTGAAGAAGGTACCTGTTCGGCCACAACCGGCCTGAATGTCATCCAGGATCAGCAGCATGTCATGCTTGCGACACACCTTCTCCAGGTTGCGCAGCCAATCGAAGCTGGCCGCATTGATACCACCTTCGCCCTGTACCGTTTCGACGATGACCGCCGCAGGGTGGTCCACACCACTGGAAGAATCACCCAGAACCTTGTCCAGGTATTCGGTGGTGTCGAAGGCATCACCCAGATAGCCGTCATAGGGCATCGGTGTCACACCGCTCATGGTCACACCCGCAGCGCCACGGTGATGGCTGTTACCGGTAGTGGCCAGGGCGCCCAGGCTGACGCCGTGGAAGCCATTGGTGAAGCTGATGATGTTCTCACGGCCCTTGATGTTTCGGGCTATCTTCAGTGCCGCTTCCACTGCGTTGGTACCGGTGGGGCCGGTAAACTGCATCACGTGGTCCATATCGCGCGGCTTGAGGATCACTTCATAGAAGGCATCCATGAACTCACGCTTGGCTTTGGTGTGCATGTCCAGACCATGAACGATGCCGTCGCGCTGAATATATTCCAGCAGTTTCTCTTTCAGGATCGGGTTGTTGTGGCCGTAGTTCAGGGTGCCAGCGCCCGCCAGAAAGTCGATGTATTCCTTACCGGTTTCATCGTAAAGGTAGCTGCCTTTTGCCTGATTGAAGACAACCGGGAAGCTACGGGCATAGCTCATGACTTCCGATTCATGACTTTCAAAAATTTCAGTATCCATGGTGTTCATGATCAATTTCCTCGCTTGAATTCGTTCAGGCTTCTTCGCGGTTGAAAGGGCCAATCCGCAGCAAATATTCATCGTTGTGCTCGCCGGCAAAGTGAATGCGCGAGTCGAACAGAATAAATTCTTCTGTCGGCATGCTGCGCTGGTAGGCGAAGCTGCGGAACATTCCCCAGGATGCTTCGTTATCCGGGGTAATGGTGGTTTCGATGAATTGCACGTCGGCACTTTCATCCCGCTGCAACAGCTCCGCCAGCATGCGCTTGGCGAGCCCCCTGCCGCGGGCTTTCTCGTGTACTGCTACCTGCCAGACAAACAGCACGTTCTGCTGCTTGGGGGGGATGTAGCCGGAAATGAATCCGACCAGGTCGCCGTCCATTTCTGCCGCCACCGAAGTGTCGGCAAAGTGGGTGCATTGCAGCAGGTTGCAGTACACGGAATTCTCATCCAGTGGCTTGCACTCGCTGATCAGTTTGTGAACCCGGCTGCCATCCTGGCTTTCGGGTTTACGAAATGTGATGGTGTCCGTCTCGGACGAAGTACGTTCTATAACGTTGTCTGCAGGCATGGTCTCACTATTGGTCCGCTTTGAAAGTATTACTGATCGCTACCGGTGCTCCGCTGGGGTATCTCCAGGGTTGGCTGGGCGCGATCAATGGCGCCCAGATCCAGTACCGGTGAAGCGTCAATCTCTTCGGCATTCATCATTGCAGCTACCCGTTGCAGGGAACTGAGGATCAGTGATTGCTCCCAGTCCTCCAGCCGGTCGAAGCGGGCAATGAATTCCTCCTGAAGCGGGGTGGGGGCCTGTTCAATAATGGACTCCCCGTCCCCGGTCAGGGTGGCGTAGACCCGACGTTTGTCGGACTCACCACGTTTGCGCTCAATCAGCGAGCGTTTTTCCAGTCGGTCGAGAATGGTGGTCACGGTGGCCTGACTCAGGGACACCTCGTTGGCCAGATCGCCCATGGTGATCTCACCTTTGGCCCCGATCGCCTGCATGATGAGCAGTTGCGGGGACGTCAGCCCGGACACTTTGCTCAGCTTTCGCGAGTAAAGGTCGGTGGCGCGAATGATCTGTCGTAATGAAATCAGCACGTCTTCGTGTCTGGCCATTGCCGCTAATTCTCTTGATAACAAAGTAATGTGACGAAAAATGGTCATGTGGCCTCCTCAAACCGTTTTGAGGTGTAAATGGCATTTTTCGGTGCAAATCAGGCAAAAAGCCGTAATTCCTTGCTAGAATGTGGTGCATATTTTAGGGGTAGAAAGTTTAGATGTCAAAGTAAGTGCTGGTGAGAGGGTGCGCGTAAGGGGCAAAGCGTTGCCATGTGGGTGTTTCGTCGCGGCAGCAGATCAGCGACAGTGGCCTCTCTCTGGTAGTGTTTTCTGATTTCGGGGCGTTGCCTCGGCACTTTGACAGGATCATGACAGCTGAAGGAGTAACTTTGGTGCAGGTACTAATGCGTGTATTGGTGTCCACGACACTGCTATTGGCTCTATCGGGTGTGCGTGCGCAAGATGCGGCTGAACCCGCCGACGTCGAGCCGAGAGCAGAGGCGCAGAGCGAAATCGAAAAGGGGCCGGTTATTTCCCAGTTTCGGGAGAACTGGATTCTGGGCGAGCTGCGCTCCCTGCGGCAGGACATGATGGAATACCGCAACCAAATGAATCTGCTGGTGACGGATCGGGAGCTGGAAGTGGCCGACAAGGCCATGGGGTATGCCACCAATACCGTGACCTATTTCTTTTACCTGATTGCTGGCGCCGCTTCGATTTTGGCCCTGGTTGGCTGGTCCACCATTCGTGACCTCAAGGATAACGTGAGGGTGTACGCCGAAAAGGAAATGGCCCGGCTGACCAGCGAATATGAATCCCGGCTGGCGGATCTGGAGCGAGAGTTACGCAAAAAATCGCGCACCATCGCTGAGAACCAGGAAGAGATCGAGCGCACCAACGAGATTCACAGCCTGTGGCTCAAGAGCACCAAGGAGCCCAGCGCCCAGGCCAAGATCGAGATGTACGACCGCATTCTCGAATTAAGGCCTGACGATGCAGAGGCATTGGCGTGGAAGGCGGATGCGGCGCTGGAGCTGGGTGAGCAACGCTGGGCCCTGAGTCTGTGCGACCGGGTGCTGGAAGTGGATGAGGAAAACTCTCATGCCCTGTATCAGCGGGCATGTGCATGGTCTGGCCTGGGGGAAATCGATAACGCCCTGCAGGATCTGGAAGCAGCGATCCAGGCTTCGGAGACTCTGGTGCGTCATGCCAGGGTGGAGGAGATGTTCCGCCCGCTTCGGAATCTTGAACGATTCCAAGCGCTGGTGGGAAGCGACAGTGATCCGGCGGTTCCCGACTGATAGTCCTTTACTGTCACAGTGATAGGCGCAGAAGGGCCGCTAAATGGTCAATTTACGGGGGACTTTCTGCTAGACTTGCCCCCCCTTGAAGGAAAGGGCGATGAGCCCCATAAAACGGGGTGTATTTCTGGCAGCGAAGTGCCGCGCCAGGAAGGGTTGCATCGCCCCTGTGGAGAATCCCATGACACGTGAAAACGGTGCCAGTGGCACCAAGCAGATGCCGGATGTGGCGTCCAACTCCATGGTGGATCATATCCATAGCACCCTGGATTGGGTGGGCATGAGCGAGATCCATCTGCCCGCCCGGGTGAGTGACACCCTGGCTGGCGAGCGCCCGGTAAGCACCTCTATCCAGGCCTATGTGAACCTGGCGAACCCGGATGCCAAGGGCATTCATATGTCTCGCCTGTTCCTGATGCTGGAAGAAACCTTCGGGGATCACTCCGTGAGCGCCGGCTCCATCGAGAAGCTGCTGCGCAACTTCCTGGAAACCCATGCGGGCCTTAGTACCCGTGGTTTTGTGCAGTTGGACTTCGAATACTCCATGCGCCGCCCGGCTCTCAAGAGCAGCTATTCCGGCTGGAAGAGCTACCCGGTGAGCATCAAGGGCACCCTGTGCGAGCAAGGCATGCGTATCGAGATGTACGTGGAAGTGCCTTATTCGTCTACCTGTCCGTGCTCTGCCGCCCTGTCTCGCCAGCTGATTCAGGAGCAGTTCCGCAAGGACTTCAAGGAAGGCAAGATCGATGCTGATGCTGTGTTTGAGTGGCTGGGTACCGAAGAAGGTATCGTGGCGACGCCGCACAGCCAGCGATCAGTTGCCCAGGTGCGTGTCCTGCTGGATCACACCGAAGGGGATGCCTTCCCGATCACCGCGCTCATCGATTCCATCGAAGGCGCACTGAAAACCCCGGTGCAGACCGCAGTGAAGCGTGTTGATGAGCAGGAATTCGCCCTGCTCAACGGTCAGAACCTGATGTTCTGTGAAGACGCGGCCCGTCGCCTCAAGCAGGCCATCGACCCGCAGTCTTGCTACAAGGATTTCTGGCTGCGTGTGAACCACCTGGAAAGTCTCCACGCCCACAACGCGGTGGCCATCGTCACCAAGGAAGTGGACGGTGGATACCTGCCCATTCCCTGAGGGGGAGGGTGGTAAGAAAAAAGGCGGCCATTGGCCGCCTTTTTTTTGTGGCCCGGTTCGGGGCTGGATTTGCGGGAAAAAGTGCGGATGGGTGTATTGTGACCCTGTGCAACGAATGGCACTATCGTCTCGTTTAGATTGTGGCTTTCTCGTCTGAGTTCGTTTTGCCTGCCGCAGGGGGAAGCTCCCGGCAATCAAAATGGATCACCGCCGCAGCATAACAATAACAACGGATTCCCAGGCAGGGATAACTATGAGTTCGGGAAGAACGACGCGCCCCTTATCGGGACAGTTTTATCGGCGTGATCTGGTCACGCGGCTAAATGACAGCAACGGCGTACCGCTCACTTTGCTGCTGGCACCGGCCGGCTCCGGCAAGTCCACCCTGCTCAGCCAGTGGCAGAAGCAGGCACTGGACAGGCATGTGGTCTCGCTGGCGGTGCAGCCCTCCGATGACGATCCGGTGCGCTTCCTGCGTCGTTTTGCTGAGCAGACCCGTGCCGTGGTTCCCGCGTTCGATACTTCCTGGTTTATGCCCTTCGATGTTTCAGAGATGCCGCCATCGTCCATTGCGGAGGCGCTGCAGGATGCCCTGGAGCAGGTGACCGACCCCCTCTATATCGTCTTTGACGACTTTCAGCACATTACCAACGCCGAAACCCTGAAGGTGCTGGACGTGATGTGTGCCTACCCGCCGAAAGATGTGCACCTGATCATTGCCAGCCGCACCCGCCCGGGGCTGAACCTGGCGTCGCTACGCCTGAATGATGCTCTGCTGGAACTGGATGCCGGGGCGCTGAAAGTGAACCGGGATGAAGTGATCGAGCTGAACCAGCGCCTTGGCGGTGAGCCACTGGAGGCGGCCGCACTGGATCACTTGATGAGCATTACCGAGGGGTGGGTGGCCGGCGTGAAGATTGCGCTGATGGGAGCCATGGGCACCGGCGTGCGCACACTGCATGACTTCCACGCCAGTCAGCCGGAAATTATGGATTACTTTGGCCATGCGGTGCTCAAGGGGTTGCCGGAGTTTGCTCGCAAGCTGTTTCTTGAGAGTAGCCTGATGCATCACTTCAACGCAGAGATGTGTGACGTGGTGCTGGAAACCACCTATTCGGCGCAGTTGATGGAAGAGTTGTCCCGCCGGGAGTTGTTCATCATCCCGGTGCCCGGGCGCCCCGGCTGGTATCGCTATCATGCCTTGCTGCGGGAATTCCTTCAGGCTCGCGTGGCCATCGATATGCCTGAGCGCGTGGCGCCGATTCACCGGCGGGCCACCGAATACTTTCTTCAGCAGGGGGATTACGAACAGGCGCTTTGGCATGCGCACCGGGCAGACGATGTGGATCTGTTGCTGGATGCCCTGGCGCGGGCGTTTGATTACTGGCTCCGCGAAGGTTACGCCAGCCAGATTCTGGAATGGGCGGAACAGATTCCGGACGAGGAGTTTCTGGCCAGGATCGATCTGGCCGCGCCACTGATCAGTACACTGACATTATCCCGGCGTTTCTATCGTGCCCGTTTCTATCTGGATGCCTACCGGGAGCAGGCAGGCAGTGCCCTGCAGCAGAATGAAGACGAACGGCAAATGCTGGAATTTCTCGAATTGCATTTGCAGTTTTTCCAACACGATACGGAATTTATGGAAGGGGCAAACCTGTCGCTGCTGATGGAGACCAGCACCCAGAGAGATGTGCGTGCCTTTTCCCTGGCCATGGTGGCCTATTATCACCTCCAGCACGGGCGCCTGCAGTCTGCATTGGCATTTTCAGCCCAGGCCAGGGAAGTGTTGTTGCAGTTGGGGCAACATTTTACAGCGGGCTATGCCGGTCTGGTGACGGCGCTGGCCCACCAGCAGATGGGGCACATTGCCGAGGCCGTAACGCTGGTCATGGAACAGTTCAGTGCGACTCCACGGGACTGTCCTACCTGGTCGCTGTGGGCCACCGGCATGGTGGTGGTGCTGTACGATCAGAATCGCCTGGAGGAAGCGAGGCAACTTTGTGAAGACCTGCTGCCGGTGGTGTCCTCGGCGTCGGCCACCGAAGTGATCTCCACGGTGTATCTCACCCTGTCCCGCCTGCAGCACCATCAGGGAAACCGCAAGAACTCCACCCGAATGCTGGAAAAGTTGCAAAGCATTCTGCAGCTGGGGAATTACCAGCGGTTCATCAATGAAGCGGTGATGGAAATGATGCGTCAGGCCTATGTAAATGGTGAGTGGGCCCGGCTCGATGTCATCGCCGAACGTTTCCGGTTGAAGGACTGGGTAGACGAATACCTGAACAAGAACAGTGCGGATTACAGCCAAAGCTGGGAGCGACTGGGGCTGGCGGCGGTGTATTGGCTGATGGCCTCGGGGCGCAACGAGGATGCCCATGCTGCGCTGGTGCTTCTGCGCGATGTGGTTAACCGTGCAGGCATTCGCAGTAGCGGTGCCATCATGGAAGCCAACCTGCTGGTGCTGGCAGGGCGACGAAGCAACGACGCCGACATGGCTCGCCGCATTGAGGCGCTGATCTCACGCTATGGCGTGATGAACATCAACCGCTCGGTGTTCGACGAAGCACCGGGGCTCAGCACTCTGATCAGTGACCTGTGGCGCCGGGGCGTGCTGGAGCTACCGGAGTTTTACACTGAACTGTTCTCCGGCATTTTCACCCAGAGCCCGGAGCATGCGTCGCTGGAAGTCGACCCTGCCTCGGTGCTCACGCCCAAGGAGTTCGAGATTTTCGAATTGCTGCAAAATGGCCTGAGCAACGCGAAGATCAGTGAGCAGAGCGGGGTGTCCGTCACCACCACCAAGTGGCACCTGAAAAATATCTACAGCAAGCTGGGTGTCTCCAACCGAACCGAAGCGGTACTGCGCGCGTCGTCTCGATAGGCGCCAGCCTTCGTTATCAATCGAAAGCCGGGAAACAGTTTCGAGTTTTGAGTTGCGAGTTTCGAAAGGCGAAACCATCTGCTATTTCGATTTTCAGCTTTTCGCAACTCGAAACTCGCAACTCGCGTCTATGGTTTCTGCTGGTGGATGGCAGTGAGGGCTGGAGAAACCTTGAACCGGTTCGCGATTTTGCCTTCCCCCTCCCCACCCCCTCCCAAGGGAGGGGGTGATCGGGAGGGGCGGTTGCTAGAGTCCCGTCGTTATCAACATTCACCCCAAGAATAACAACGACGGAGACACCCCATGGCTACGTCCCCCTGGGTCACCTGGCCCGCATTGACGAAGTTTGGCTCCCTTGGCGTCATGGTCGCACTGCTGGTGCTGGCTGCAGAGCGTCAGGAACTGCTTGAAAACAACATGTTCGACACCGAGAACTGGCAGGAAAAGAATGCCGATATCGTGTGTGATGAACGCAGCCTGACCGCCCGTACGGAAGATGGCACCTGTAATATCCTGGAAAACCCGGCAGAGGGTTCCGTGCATGTGAACTTTGGCCGCAACGTGGACCCGTCTGCTGTCTATGCAGAATCCAACAGCGGCAACCTGCTGAACCCGAACCCCCGCGAAGTCAGTAACCTGATCATGTCCCGTGGTGGTGACTTCAAGCCTGCCACCACGCTGAATTTTATCGCCACCAGCTGGATCCAGTTCATGGTGCATGACTGGTTCGATCACGGCCCGCGCACCGACGCCAACCCCATCGAGTTCCCGCTGCCCGCGGGGGATGTGCTCGGCGGCGGCACCATGTCCGTACAGCGCACCCGCCCGGACCCGAGCGTGACCGGCGATGAAGGCATCATCACCTATGAAAACGTGAACACCCATTGGTGGGACGGCTCCCAGCTGTACGGCAGCAGCAAAGAGAAGAACGATGAAGTGCGCTCCTTCGTGGATGGCAAACTGGAAGTGGATGGCGATGGCCGTCTGCCCACCGAGTTCTTCAGTGGCAAGCCCATCACCGGGTTCAACGAAAACTGGTGGGTGGGGCTGAGCATGCTGCACCACCTGTTCACGCTGGAGCACAACGCTATCGCTGACATGCTCAAGGCCAACAACCCGGGCAAGTCAGACCAGTGGTATTTCGACAAGGCGCGCCTGATCAACTCTGCGCTGATGGCCAAGATCCATACCGTGGAGTGGACCCCGGCGATTCTCGCCAACCCGGTACTGGAGCGGGCCATGTACGCCAACTGGTGGGGCCTCGGCGGTGACCGCGACAAGCGTGACAAGTACCAGGACGACCTGGATACCCTCAACAACAACCTGGGTGAGATTGGTGGTCTGCTGGATCTGGTGGGTATCACCAACGATCTGGGCGACAGCCCCACCGGTTCCCTGGAGCATGCACTGGCCGGTCTGGTGGGTTCCCGCACCCCGAACAACTACGGTGTGCCTTACACGCTGACCGAAGAATTCGTGTCGGTGTATCGCATGCACCCGCTGCTGCGTGACGAGATCAAGGTGTATGACATCGGCTCCAACGTGGTGGATCAGGAAATTGCCCTGGAAGACACCCGTAACGGGGACGCCGAAGACCTGCTCGGCGACATCGGTCAGGACCGTCTCTGGTACTCCTTCGGTATCACCCATCCGGGTGCGCTGAGCCTGAACAACTACCCGGACTTCCTGCGCAACCTGTCCATGCCGCTGATTGGCGACATCGATATGGCGGCCATTGATATCCTGCGGGATCGTGAGCGTGGTGTGCCGCGCTACAACGAATTCCGTCGCCAGATTGGCCTCACGCCGCTCACCAGCTTCGAACAGCTGACCGATGACCCGGAGCTGTTGGCGAACCTGAAGGCGTTGTACAACAACGACATCGAGCTGGTGGACACCCTGGTTGGCCAGCTGGGCGAAGAGACCCGTCCGGAAGGCTTCGGCTTCGGCGAAACCTCCTTCCAGATCTTTATCCTCAATGCTTCACGCCGTCTGATGACCGATCGCTTCTTTACCACCGACTATACCGATGAGGTGTACACCGCCGCCGGTATCGACTGGGTGGAAGAGAACACCATGGTCGATGTGATCCGTCGTCATTTCCCCAACCTGGCCACCAGCCTGGTGGGCATGGATAACGCCTTCAAGCCCTGGGGCCTGAACATGCCAGCGGAGTATCAGGACTGGGATGCACAAACCAAGCAGAACCATCTGTGGGTAAATGGGGCCCTGCGCACCAGCTATGCCGACGGTAACGTGCCTGCCATTGAGCCCATCGATATCGGCGGCCTGATTGATTCCATCCTGTGGAAGAAAGTGCAGGACGTCACCGATGTGGCGCCTCCGGGTTACAGCAAGCCCATTCACCCGCGCGGCGCACTGGCCAAGGTGAAATTCGTACCCAGCGCTGGCCAGGACTTTACCGGCCTGTTCCAGGGCGCGGATCATGGCCTGCTACGGTTGTCTGTCACTGGCGACCCGTCCGATCGGGGTTTTGCTCCGGGCCTGGCGCTCAAGCTGTTCGTGGATGGCAAGCGCTCCGAGAACGTGTCCGCGCTCTACACCCTCAGCGGTCAGGGCAGCAACCACAATATCTTCGCCAACGAGCTGTCCAACTATGTTCAGGCCGAAGTAAACGAAACCCTGGGCACCACCACCCTGTTCTCCCTGGTGTCCACCAAGCCAACGCTGCTGGTCATGAGTGATATGGCGAAAGTGAATCAGGACGGTTCAGCGGTCTCCACACCCAAGACCCCGACCCAGATTTACTTCGTCCCCAACAGCACCCTGAAGAACAGCACCAGCACGGGCGCCCACGATTTCCGTGATGACCTGACCGCCATCCCGGCCGGCACCAAGGTCTACGATATCTACGGCACCACCCAGAGCATCAGAACCTCCATCTGGCCCTGGGTTGCCCAACGCTACGCCCGTGATCGTCGCAACAGTGCTGTAAAAATTGGCGAGCTGGTCACCGATTCCGAGTTCACCCTGTCCCAGTTCGGTGACACCGGCATCTTCTTCAAGCACCAACGCTATGAAGATCGCTAAGCGGTAAAACATTCAACCTCGGGAAAGCTGCACTGCAGCTGATTCATACCCGGACAGCGCAAGCTGTCCGGGTTTTTTTATGGGCGAACTACCGGTGAAAATGCCGTGCTCAACGGTCGGCATCCAAAGTTTGTAGGATATGGCTTACAGAAAATGCTAAACGGTTGATATAAAGTGATTTTGTTCTTCGCGAAAACGAGATCATTGCGGGAATGCCCCGGGAAATAACCCGCTTCGTCAAGTTTTGTCGGATGAGAATGATTGCTAAATTTCTAATAAGCGCGTGATTATTGATGGGTTTTGTGTTTTTGGGGATGGCTGGCTCTCAGAATTATGTCGAAAAAAGATATGTCGAACGATTCGACTGAATACGCTGTTAAATTGATAAAGGCATGGTGATGTCGAGAGGGAAGATTGGTGCATTTCTAGGCTTTGTGGGATTGGTGCTTTCCTATCTGACTTTGCATGCCTGGAAAATTGATGACGGTATCAACCTCTATCTTGCGCCCTACATTGCAGCGATTTCGGCCGCTTTTAGTCAAGGTGAAACCTTGTCTGGATACACCTCTAAGGGAGTATCCATTACAGAAGAGATATCAATCATAGTGGTTGGGTCTGTGGCAGTCCTGTTGGGTGTCGCGGCTTTTATTATGTCCTTGCTTTCCGTTAGGAGGGGCGAGCCGGCAGGCGAAACAAGGGTTTCGCTGTTTGTGGGTGCGCTACCCATGGTTCTGCTTTCTCCCTTATGGGGGCTTGTGGCTTTGTTTACTGGATGCATGGTTGTCATGCTATACAAGAAAAATTTAACAAAGGCCTGCAAGCCGACCTTCGGCGGCTGAGGCGGGCGTTATGTTCTGTGAGTGATATGAGGCTCATAACTATTTTTGTTATTGCCACTTTTTCTTCAGGGTGCGCGTCAACATATATCTACAATGGGGATGCTCATCGCTGCGATGGCTCTCCTGCGTATGGAGATGAAGTGTTGGGGATCGGCGCTGAGTGGATGATCCTTCCTTTCCCAATAGTAGCGGGGATCGCCAAAATTGATGAACATGGCAATTTCACGATTACTACTGATCGCCGTATCCATTACTTCGAGTATAGCGATCAGGATCTTAATTTTAATGTTAAGAACAAACCGAAACTTTCATACAACAGTTGCAGGTAAACATAACAATGTGCTGCTGCCGACAAGCGGCAGAGCACGGCGTTAGGAGATGCGCATGCGGCGATGGCTATGGTTTATGGCCGCTCTTTTGGTTAGTGGTTGCTCTTCCTTGGACAGGTACGACAGGTATGCGGAATCAATCGAGCTTGAATGCGATACAGTAGCTCATGAGTTCATCTTTAGTGTGGGAAGTAATTCTATTTCTTTAGAGGGAATTATAGTTCCCATTATTCCATCCGAGAGAAATCATTGGGCTCTCTTTAGATTTTCTCAGGCGTGCCCTGCCGTCTATGTTGATAATATGCAAATGCAGTTCGAAAAAACATCTGGCGGCCATTGCTACTACCATCAGGAATATAAAGGAAGGCTTAGCGAAGAGCAGGAATTTAGAGTGGAAGCTTCAGGCTGTAGCCCGAAGAAAGTAAAATCCAAGAGAAAAACAAATTGGCTGTACTTGCCATTCCCGGTGGCGGTATGACTCTCCTAACAAGTGGCTGCACCGGATAAATTTCCGCTGTCACCTTTTGTGCAAAATACGGCACAAAAGCCGCCATCAAAAATTTACCCGGTGAGCCGGACGTTATGTGTGAGTAAGAGTCATGCATGTCTTATATGAATTGCTGGAAGTTTTAGACTCTGAGCAGATCCTTTACTCCTTAGGGCGTTACAGAACCGGTACTGTCACAGTTCATTTGGCTGTGCCGGGAGAGCGGATCGAGTTTGATGTGGAATCAGATGGGAGCATTCTTGTTTCTAGATTTAGAGGCAATGAGGGTGAGATTCTAAATTTAGAAGAAACCCTGGATGTTATTGATTCACGCAAGGGCTAATACGCATAACAAGGCGCTGCTGCCGACAAGCGGCAGAGCGCGGCGTTATGTATAAGGAGGGGGATTGGATTTCGTTAAAGTTATCTTCGTGTGGGCTGTTCCTCTTCTTTTGGGCCTTCTATTTCAAAGGGGATTGCTCCAAAACGAAGGCTTCATAAAGCGAAACTTTTGGTTTTTTGCAGCATTAAGGGCGGGCATCACCGCAACCTTTATCGCCCCCACCTTGCTTCTTGGTGGCCATGGCGGTGTGCCGGTTAGTTTTATCGGTGGTGTTGCCATGATTTTTTTCATTGGGCCGGCCTATACGGATTCTGGGTTAAGTTGGGGTGGGGTTGGTGTAAGAGGTGAGGCGGGTCTGTTCGTTGTCCTCTTTATCCCGTGCTACGTTGCCGCAGTGGTGAGTCTAGTTCGATCGAAGTTGAAATTTACATAACAAGCGGCGCCAGGCAGACCAAATTTCCGCTCCTGCGTCGCTTCAATTTGCCTGCTGCGCCGGGCGTTATATTCAAGGGAAACTATGATCACGCGCGGACATCTCATCGGCGAAATTGTTGATGGACTAACCTCCATTTCGCAGCAGGTATCTACTCGGTGCCAACTGGGGCTTACAGACCTCAATCGCTATCTTGAGGATTTCTTTAAGGACTATCTCAATGAGGCTCTGTCACTCTCGTTAGTGAATCTAAATGATGAGAGAAGCAATGAGCCAGGCCTAGATCTCGGCGATGAAGTGTCCTCTGTGGCTTTTCAGGTGACATCGACTAGGACCGCTCAGAAGGTCAACAAGACTCTTAAGACAACGTCAAAAAGAAAAAAGCAGTTTGATGAAATTAACGTACTTGTTATTGGAAAAAAGCAAGCATCTTACCGGTTGGACCAATCGCTTGCTCAAAGTCTTGGGTTCACGGAGGAAAATATTTGGGATGTCGATGATCTATGTAAAAAGACCATATCACTTCCGCTTGATCGCTTGCAGGCACTTTACGAACTAGTCCGTCGTAACTTGGCAAGAGTGCGAATCGAACTTGAGATTCCCGACGAAGATGGCAATTATTCTACATCAATCGATTCATATATTGAGAAGATTCCGGCACCACAAATGTCCGACTTCAAAAAATATCACGCCTATCAAAAGCAATGTGCAGAGGAATTCGAACACACGGCCAAAGAGGTAAAGGAGCATTTCCGAAAATTTTCTAGAGAGCTTGCTCAGTTGCCCAGAATAACTCGGGAGTTTTATGCGTTTCTGCTTGAACGCAGAGAAAAGGATGACAAGAAGACCCCGAGTGGGTCTGGCTTCTATGAGAACTTGTGGTTTAACTACAACAAGCTTAAGCGGGTCTGCCGGTTTCCCGACTTGGACGATGAAGTGGTTTTGCTTGGGGAGCATGGGTTCGTAGATATAGAGGAACCAATGGAATATAACGAAAGTCCGTTCGTGCGGATCTTTGTTCCGATCAAAGTTGACGGGTTTATCTATGAGCTCGTTGAATATATTGAAGCCAAAGGTATAGGCTTCAAGAAGCCAATCGTTTCTCTTGATTTTAGCGCGTTTTGAATATAACAAGCTGCTGCACCCGGAAAAAATACTCACTGCGCTCCCAATTTTCCGGTGAGCAAAGCGTTATGTTCTTTAGAGAGTTATGAGAATTTTATTCGGAATCCTGTTTCTATTGTTAGTGCTCATCGTAGGTGGTGGGTACTATGTGTATTCATACCATGCAGGTGAATCAGTTGCCTCAGTGAACATAAATGACACTGAATTAGCTGAGATCGGCTCCGCTGTCATCCATCCAAAGTTTGGGGAAGGTGAGGTACTTGATATAAGGCAGCAAGAATTCACCACCACAATCCACATCGATTTTGGTAGTGTTGGCAAAAAATGGCTTATAGCTGATGCTGCTAATTTACATTTACGGAAATGAACATAACAAGGGCAGGCAACGGACCTCCGGCAATTGTCATCTTTTTTGCGCTTCGCTGCAAAAAAGTCGCCAATCGCCTCCGGCGGCTGCTGCCGGCGTTATGCCTTATGAGTGATGAGCTATCAGAGAAGTTGATCCAGCAGCGAATTAGAAACAGGATAATTGAAGTCCTGGAGCTTTTCTCGGATTCAAGCATGTTTCAAGTGGCATCATCCAATTTAGAGTTTTGGGGTGATTGGGTTGACGAGGAAGCGTTGCTTAAATTCTCAATCGATGTTTTCTCCCAAGATGAGATATTGGCCATGGCGCGGGTTAATTCTTCGTGGGAATCCGTTAATTCAGACTCTTTACAGTTATCTGCTGAGTGGTTGTCACTATCTGAAGCTTCCCGCTCTGCGCTTAGTATTTTCATGCGCAGAGGGCGCTTATCCGAGGATGAGGAAAATGCATAACAAGTGGCGGCAGCAGGACCAAGTCTCCGCTCGTTTATCGCTTCATTTTGCTCGCTGAATCGAGCGTCATGTGTCCAAAAGAAAACGGAGAAACGGATGAGATCCATTAAGACCTCGCTCATGTTTGTCGGGGAACAGGCCGGGAAAGCCGAGGAGGCGATGACGTTTTATACCTCTCTATTCCCCGATTCAGAGATCATTGAGCTTCAGCGATACGAAGCGGGCCAGCATGAGCCCGAAGGTTCTATCAAGATGGCCAGGTTTACGATCAATGGCTCCGAGTTTATGGCGTTGGACAGCCATCTTGATCACGCCTTTACCTTTACCCCTTCCATGTCCTTGTACGTTGAGTGTGAGTCAATGAGCGAGATAGAAAAGGTGTTTCGGGCTCTTGCTGAAGGAGGGGTAGAGCTAATGCCCTTGGATGACTACGGATTCAGCCAACGTTTTGGGTGGTTGAATGACAGGTATGGCGTTTCCTGGCAACTCAATCTCTCGAACTAGGCTGTCGGTTGCCCCCACACACAATCACGGGCCGCACTACGCGGTTGTCGGCCGCCGGGCGCATGTGAGCGTGGAACGGTGTGCCCGGCGTAACGCACAGGGAGGCGGTAGTGCAGATTTGTGAATCGGATCGTTTGGTTTTGCGGCAGCTGCAGCTTGCAGATGTGTCCGCGTTGACGGACATGCTCAGTGATCCTGAAGTGATGAAGTACTCTGTCCGGGGTGTATGTGATGAGGCGGCCACCCGCGAGTTTTTGGCATGGTGTTTTGCTTGTTATGAATCACAGGGTGTTGGGCCGTGGGCTTTGATAGATAGACAATCCCATGAGTTGATTGGCTTCTGCGGTGTGGGGCCGGAGCAGGTCGATGGTGTCGAGGAAATGAACCTCGGCTACCGGCTGGCCAGGCGCTTCTGGAGCAAGGGGCTCGCTTCCGAGGCCGCCCGGGCAGTGCTGAAGCATGTGTTCGATGAGGGGCTGTTCAACTCGGTCGTCGTGATCATAGAGCCTGAGCACGTGGCGTCGCTGAGAGTGGCTGAGAAAGCAGGGTTTGCCAGCTACAAGACCCTGGAGTTTCATGGCCGGCCTGTGAGGCTATACCGGCTGACGCTTGAGCAATGGGCAAAACAACCGTCCGCGACATGCCTTTGATGGCTTGCGTCCACGGCCTCCGCTCAGCGTCGCTTTCTATTCTTTTGAGGCCAATGGGTTTGCCTGTGGCTGGTACTCGAACTTTTCCTCGCATGGTTGCCTTGTAACGGCGATCAGACTCCCCATTTTTACAGGCACTGTTGCTTATCACCGGGGGAGCATGGTCGAGCTGCTGGTTCGCTGTGGCTTCACGATGCCGTTCTGAGAATACTGGGGGAGTCTGTTTATGGGAAAGCGTGTTGTGGTCATTCTGGGCAGTCCTGACCCGGGGAGTTTCTGTCGGGCGCTGTCGGATCAGTATGCGAGCGCCGCTGAGCAGGCGGGTCACGAGGTGCGCTACTTCAGGCTTGGAGAGATTGAGTTTGATCCGGTGCTGCGTCATGGCTACAACCAGCGCCAGGAACTTGAGCCGGGCTTGCTGGAAATCCGGGAGGCGATCACCTGGGCCGAGCATGTGGTGCTTGTTTACCCTGTCTGGTGGGGCTCCATGCCCGCCATCATGAAAGGGATGTTTGATCGTATTTTCCTGCCGGGTTATGCGTTCAAGTACCGCAAGAACTCCCAGTTGTGGGACAAACTGCTGAAGGGCCGCTCTGCCCATGTGCTTGCCACCATGGATACGCCGCCGTGGTATTTCAATCTGGTGTATCGCGCGCCAGCGCACAATCAAATGCGCAAAACCATTCTGGAGTTCACCGGGATCAAGCCGGTGAAGATCAGCTCGTTCGGCCCGGTTCGCTATGCAACAGAGGCCAAACGCCTGCGCTGGCTGGAGAAGGCGGGGGCTTTGGCTCGAGGGGTGTAATCTTTTTTTCTTAGCCTGTTTGGGGGAAGACAAGAGGCCTTCGGCTTGGTTTACTACTGGCTCAGATTAAACCTGATTTCGTTATTGTCGCTCCCAGGAAGGGACAGGTGCATGGCGAAATGATGACCGAACAATCGTTTCAGGATGGGATGAATGGAACAGCAAATTCACGACGACATGATGCACGCCGCCTGTACCCGTGTGGCGCAGTTACTCCTCGCTGGCAAACCGGATCAGCAGATCGTCAACGACCTTCTTTCCAGAGGTATCGATAACGCCACCGCCTGGGCGCTGATCGCCCGGCAGAAGGCAGTGATACAAGAACACAAGGCGGCCAAAGCGAAGAAGAATGTGAGCTTGGGTGCCCTGTGGCTGGTGGTGGGTCTTGTGGTCGTGGTTGCCACTTTCCTCAGTTCCAGTGCGGTGGGCCATTACATGGCGACCTGGATGGTTGTCTGGGGCACCATCCTGTTTGGCTGCATACAAATGCTGTCCGGGCTGGGGCAGTTGTTGTCGGCTCAGCGATCCGTTGAATAACGCTGAGCGGGATGCCTGTGCCGCCAGCTGGCTGCAGTAGGGTTTCTCCGAAAGCAAAAAAAACCGCGCCGGGCGCGGTTTTTTTATGGGCAATGCAGATGGCTCAGAAGCGGCCGTTCAGGCCCAGCGCCAGATTGGAGACTTCATCGCCGCTGCGATCCACAACCCGCATGTATTCCAGGCTGACGAAGATGTTGTTGGTCACGGTGACGTCGACACCCAGACCGAGGGAGAGATCCTTGAAGTTCTCGCCATCGCTGCCGCCGTTGTCGAATTCCACGGTGGTTTCCACATAGGTCAGGCCGAGCAGCCCGTAGGGACGTACCGGCAGGGTGTTGGGGAACTGGCCGCGGAAGTAGGCGCCGTAGGAGCGGTCGATTTCCAGATCGGCGTTGCGAGTCAGTTCATCGTCTCCCACACCCAGGCCCAGGCGCACTTCACCGCCGAGGGTTTCGTCCTTGTTGATCCAGCTGCCGAACTTGAACTGCAGGGCGCTGGGTTTGGCGGAGGCGTTGGTGTTGTCAGGTTCGATCTTGCTGCTGACAAAGTCGAGACCGGCGAAACCACCGGCATTGGCCAGTAGTGGCAGGCTGCCGAGTGCAGCGATGAGCATTTTTTTCATCATTATCAGGGTGGTCCTTTCGCAAAGTGACAATGGCATGGATTGTAGCCAATTCATTGCCGCGCTGCGACGGCACGTGTCACAGCGGCGAACACGGCAGCCAGTGCCAGCGTGGTGACGATGGCGGGTCCGCTGGGCCAATCCAGCCACAGGCTGGCAGCCAGCCCGCTCAGGTAGCCGGTGATACCCACTGCGGCAGCGATCTGCATTGGGCGTTGGCTTTGGTAGGCAGAGAGGGCCGGGAAGATCAGCGAGGCAAACACCAGGTAAACGCCCACGGCTTGCACGGATGCGGTGATGGCGATGGCGAACGGTAAATAAAAGCCCAGCAGCGGGTGGCGAAACAGTTTCATGGCGGCCAGTGCGGCGATGGCGCTGGCGGCCAGGCCCAGCAGTTGGGGGGTATCGACCCAGAGGATCTGGCCAGCCAGGCTGGCACTGAGGTGTTCTCCGCCGTGGGGGTCATTGGCGAGCATCAATACACTGGCGCTGGCCAGCACCACAAAGGTGGCGCCAATCAGGGCTTCCTGCACCCGGTTGCCCAGCCTTTCCAGCTGGTGCAGCACCAGGGCAAAGCCGAGTGCGGTGGCAATGGCGGCCAGCTGCAGCAGCCATTCGGTTTCCACATGGGCAAAGTGTCGCACCGCCAGCAGACCGGTGGCGGCGGCTTGCGCCACCGCCAGGTCGATGAAGATGATCCCCCGTGCCAGTACCTGTCGGCCAAGGGGGATATGGCTGGCGAGTACCAGCATGCCGGCGATAAACGCCGGCAGCAGGATTTCCATCATGCCTTGCTCCCCTGGCAGCGTTGCTGTGCGGCCACCAGCCGCTCGATCAGGGTGTCGTAAAGGCTGGCCAGGGTCTCGGTGCCTTCCTCGCCCGGTGACAGGGGCAGCAGTACCGCGCAGGCGGACGTGCGTGCGGCCAACCAGTTGGCGGCCTCATCGCCGTTGATGGGCCGGTAGAGGATCAAGCTGGCCTGCTGCTGTTCCACGCTCTTGACCAGCTCGGCCAGGTGGCCGGGTGTGGGGGGCAGGCCGGGCTTGGGCTCCAGTTCGGCCACGCGCTGCATGCCCAGCCAGTCCAGCAGGTAGACCCAGGAGCGGTGATAGGTGATCACGTTGCTGCCCTTGAGGCTGGCCGCTTGCTGTTCCCAGCGCGGGATGCCGGTTTCAAAGGCGGTTTGCCAGGCCTGTTGTTGTTGCTGGTACTGCGTCGCGTTGTCCGGGTCGAGTGTGGCAAAGCGCTCGGCCAGTTGCTGGCTGAGGCTGACCATGCGGCGCGGGTCCAGGTGCACGTGGGGGTTGCCCATGGCATGCACGTCGCCGTCGGCCCGGTCCAGGGTGGTGGGGACCTCCAGGCGGTCGACCTGTTCGGCTGCCAGGAAGAGCCCAGGTGCCTGCCGCACCGCCGGGTTGCCGCCGCGGTTGAGCAGCACCGGTAGCCAACCGGCTTCCAGCCCCGCCCCGTTGCACAGCACCAGATCCGCCCGGCGGACCTGGGCCAGCAGACTGGGACGGGCCTGAATGTGGTGGGCATCCTGACCGGGGGCGCTGGCCGTTTTGACGGTGACCAGATCGCCACCGATTTCCGTGGCCAGTTGGCCCCACTCCGGTTCGCAGGCGAGGATGCGCAGATCCGCCCGGGCGCCGAATGACGCCGCGCACAGCGCGGCGATCAGCACACGGTGGACCCATACACGACGAGCCCCTTTACGGGGAATCAGTCGGGATGAAGTCTGCAGTGTCATGATGGGCTCCTCAGAACGAATGCGCGCCGTGGGCACCCAGGCTCAGGTTGTATTGCAGGAACACCTGATTGTACTCCTCGTTGCCGTCGTCACCATGGACGTCATTACGGTTGAACTGCAGGCGCAGCTTGGAGAACTCGGTGGCGTACCAGGTGACGGCGGCACTGTGCTGACGGGACAGGCGCGCTTCTTCGGTTTCGTCGCCTTCACTGAATTCGCCGCCGATGCCGCTGGCGGCGGTGCGCAGGCCAATCTGCCAGCGCGGTGCAAAGCCGTAGGTGGCTTCCACATAGGCTGCGCCCTGTTCGCTGGTGACCGGCAGGCCCAGCTCTGCGGGATCGCTGTGGTAGACCGCTTTCTGGTCAGAATCGGCATGGAAGTATTCGCCGGTCAGGCTCCAGCCACCCTTGCCGTACTGGCCAGTGGGGAAGTGCTTGTAGACTGCCTGGGCGCCATAGACATCGGTATCGCCTTCCGTCACAAAGAGTTCGCCGCCGCCTTCTTCATGGAACGCCTGGCTGTCCTGGTGGCGGGCAGCGGACAGACCCAGCTGCAGTGCCCGGCGGGCGCCCAGGTCCGGTGCGTAGCGGAGGGTAAATACGCCCAGCTGCGGACCGTTCTGATCGGCCAGATTCAGATCCTCGGCGGCCACGTCGGTGGCCAGCTCGGCACTGATCTCTTCCGCGATTTCTTCTGCATCAATCACGCTGCCCGCGCGCTCCAGATTGTCGCCCTGAAGCATTTCCAGGCCCAGCTGCAGATAGCTGTCGGTGGGGGCCAGCCAGGTGAGCTGGAGGCCGTCACCGCTGACACCATGGTCACCGAGCAGGCTCAGGTAGGCCAGGTTCTGGTCGGCGAAGTTCCAGCTGTGGGGGTGTTTTTCATTGTGATATCCGATGCCGCTGAGGAAGCGGCCCGCCTTCACTTGCAGGCCGGCGGGCAGGGACTGACTGCGTACCCAGGCTTCTTCCAGCTCGAAGTCGCCGCCGCTGCTGATGGCCGCAGACAACCAGGCGTCAAAGTAGCTGTCCACCGAGCCGCTCATGGTCAGCTCGGTTTCGTTCAGATTGAAGCCGCGCTTGAGCTCGTCGTGCTCATGCTCCTCGTGGCCGCCATGGCTATGGAAGGCACTGTCGGCGTCTTCGAGCAGGTCGACCCCTTCGCCGTCCACATTGTCGTGGTAGTACATGCCGTTGAAGATCACGGAAAAGGCCGGGTTGAACGCGGCCAGCGGGTTGTTGCTGTTACGGTTGTTGTCCTCAGCGGCGAGCACGGAGGAAGAGGCAGCCAGCAGGGCTCCGGCGAGATAAAACTTGTTCATGTGACGTCCTGAATAATCGGTATGAATTAGTCTCGGGCACGGGAAACGGGCGCACATTCCCTGAATAGAAAGCAGGGGCTCAGGCGCTCACCGTGACCGTTGTTGTTGAATCTGATAGGGGGAAATTCAGGCGTAATGCGGGGGTGCGCGGGCTCGCGCCGGGAGGATGGAAGTAGCGGTAAAGCTGGCTTGTGGCTGGTCGTCACCGATGACTGGCGCGGCAGTGGGCGCCACAGGAAGGCTCGCCACCGGTAGCGCTACAAAGCCATGACCATGGGCACAGAGGTCGCAGTCGGCGACCAGCAGGGCCTGCTGGTGTGGATCGCCTTGCGGATCAATATGGCTGGCGGAGTGCCAGGCAAAAATCAGCTGGGCGCACAGCAGTGCCAGGGCCAGGGTGAACGGGAGACGCGAGCGCATCATGCGGTGCTCTCCTGATCGTGGGGCTCTGTGCCTGGCACATAGTCGAACCCGCCAGGATGACCCGGATGACATTTGCAGATCCGCTTGGCTGCCAGGGTGCTACCGCGCAGGGCGCCATGCACCTCTATCGCCTGCTTCGCATAATGCGAGCAGCTCGGATAGAAGCGGCACTGGTTGCCTGTCCAGGGGCTCAGCACTTTCTGGTACAGCCAGATGATGCCGAGCAGGAGCGGTTTCACGGTGCAAGCCCTGCTTGAAGGTAAACGAATCTGGATGATAAGGGTTCTTTGGGGCGGCTGGCTACCGTGGGCTGATGGATGGGGGCTTGCAGTGGGCAGGGCAGGGGCGAGTTACGAGGAGCGAGTTTCGAAAGGCAAAAGACGCGATTCTGCTGGCCAGATCGAAAATCGTCTGGAGGACAGCATGTATGTCACGGAGACGAAAGTTGTGGAAATGGTTGGTTTTCGTTACTCGCGACTCGGTACTCGTTACTGATGTTTTGTTCCGGTTGGGTCAATATGCCCGGCTGGCCTTGAGTCGGGGGCGAGTGGGTGCATACTGCGCCCTGTTGATGCACTGCATTGGAGAGAACAAATGAAAGCGCTGATGTTGGCCCTGTTGATGGCGGCCAGCCCGATTTGGGCACAGGTGGATGACAGCTGGGAGACGACCCGTGAGGGGGCGGCCCGTGGTGAGGTGAGCACCTACGCCAAGCAAGTGGACGGCAGCCCGGTGAAAGCCTTCAAGGGCGTGGTGGAGCTGCAGGCGTCCATGACGTCGGTGCTGGCGGTGATCACCGCCGTGGACACTTTTCCGGAGTGGATTTTCCAGAACCAGAGCGCGGAGCGCCTGACCAGCGAGCACAAGGAGCGCATTCTGATGTCTTTCAGCGGTATCTGGCCGGTGTCGGATCGGGATGTGGTGTTGGCCAATACCCTGAGTCAGGATGCAGAGAGTCGGGTGATTACCCTGCACAGCGTCAACGCGGTCGGGTTTGCGGATAAACGCGACGGCTTTGTGCGCATTCCGTCTCTGGATAATCAGTTCACCATCACGCCGTTGCCCGATGGCTGGGTGCGGGTGAAGTTTGAAACCTTTGTGGACCCGGGGGGCAGCGTGCCGGTGTGGCTGGCTAACCTGGTGGCCACCAAAGCCCCCTACGTGACCCTGGAAGGCATCAAGGAACAGCTGCAGAAGCCCCGTTTCGCCAATGCCACCCGGGACGATCTGCCCAAGCTGCCGGGGATGGATCAGCTGGAGCTGTGAAGCAGCCGCTAGCTTCGAGCTGCGAACTGCGAGGAAAAGCCATAAGCCTCAAGCCGCAACGCGATTTCAGGTTTGGATTGAATCGGGGGGCATGAGGCCGCGACCATGTTGTGGCAAGGCGACGGTTTCTGTAGGAGCCCATGCTCGCATGGCGATTCGCGCGTCAGCGCGAATGATGACGGCCTCTGAAGGCGTCCTGAGAGGTTGGCGCAACCACCAAAAGCCCTCGCCGGGGCTCGGGATCGCCATGCGAGCATGGCTCCTACAGTGTGTAACGCCTCGATTTTTGCGCCGCAAATGAAATCGGCAACGATACCGGGTTTGATTTTCGCAACTCGCAACTCGCAACTCGCAACTCGCAAGTCGTTCCTCATTTCCCGTAAAACGCAAAAGGCCGCACCCATCATCCGGGCGCGGCCTTTTGCGTTCTCGCAGCTCAAAACTCGTAGCGGGTTTACCGGCTCCAGCGGGTGCCTTCGCGGGTGTCTTCCAGCTGGATACCCGCGTCGGTGAGCTGCTCGCGGATTTCGTCGGCACGGGCAAAGTTCTTGTCTTTCTTCGCCTGGGTGCGCTCGGCGACGAGGGCATCGATTTCCTCATTGCTCAAGCCGTCTTCACTCACGTTCTTGTTCTGGAACCAGGCGGTGGGTTCCACGGTGAGCAGGCCAAGCAGATCGGCGGCGGCCAACAGCTCCGCCTTGAGTTTCGGCTTGTCGGCCAGGTCGGCCTTGTTCAGCTCACCGGCAATGGCATGCAGGGCGCTGACGGCTTCGGAGGTGTTCAGGTCGTCCTTGAGGGCTTCGATGACCGGGTGATTGTCCGGCAGCTGATAGCCAATTTCCGGTTCCACGGTTTCGCCACGGCCAAGCAGGGCGTAGTAGAGGGTATCCAGGCCTTTCTCTGCATTCTCCAGCACGTCGGCGGAGAAGTTCAGCGGCGAGCGGTAGTGGCTGGCCACCAGTGCGAAGCGCAGGATCTCGCCGTGGTACTGGGTCAGCAGGTCACGCACCAGACGGAAGTTGCCCAGAGATTTGGACATCTTCTCGCCATCGATGTTGATGTAACCGTTGTGCATCCAGTAGCGCACGTAATCGGTGCCGTGGGCGCAGCAGCCCTGGGCAATCTCGTTCTCGTGGTGCGGGAAGATCAGGTCCTGGCCGCCACCGTGGATGTCGATCACATCACCCAGGTGCTTGTGGATCATGGCGGAACATTCGATGTGCCAGCCAGGCCGGCCCCGGCCCCAGGGAGAATCCCAGCCTGGCTGTTCATCGGTGGAAGGCTTCCAGAGAATAAAGTCGCCAGGGTGGCGCTTGTAGTCCGCCACTTCCACGCGGGCACCGGCCAGCATGTCTTCCAGCTTGCGGCCGGAGAGCTTGCCGTAGTCGGGCATGGATTCCACGGCGAACAGCACCTGACCATCGGCCTCGTAGGCATGGCCCTTTTCCACCAGGGTTTCGATCATCTGGATCATCTCGGGGATGTGATCGGTGGCCTTGGGGATGATGTTCGGGGTCTTGGCATTCAGGGCGGCCATGTCTTCCAGGAAGGCCGCGCTGAAACGCTCTGTGAGTGCACTGATGTCTTCGCCGTTCTCTGCCGCGGCGTTGATGATCTTGTCATCAATGTCGGTGATGTTGCGGGCGTAGGCGACCTGTGGATACAGCCGCTGCAACAGGCGATAGAGCACATCAAATACCACTACCGGGCGGGCATTACCGATGTGAACGAAGTTGTAGACCGTGGGGCCGCACACATAGAGGGTGATGCGGTTGGGATCCAGCGGAATGAAGTCGTCCTTTTTCCCGGTGAGGGTGTTGTGCAGTTTGAGTGTCATTTGCCGTACAGCTCTTTGGGATCTTTGATCGGGGTCTTGTCGATGGTCACGTTGTTCGCGTCGGCTTTCCAGTAGAAACAGTCGCGGCGGCCGGTGTGGCAGGCTGGGCCGGTCTGGTCCACGCTCACCAGTACGGTATCGGCGTCGCAGTCGAAACGCAGCGCTTTCAGCAGTTGCACCTGGCCTGAGGACTCACCCTTGCGCCACAGTGTATTGCGGGAGCGGGAGAAGTAGCACACTCGCCCGGTTTGCAGGGTTTCTTCGATGGCCTCGCGGTTCATCCACGCCATCATCAACACTTCGCCGGTGTCATGCTGCTGGGCAATGGCGGGCACCAGGCCGTCGCTGTTGTACTTGAGGTTATCCAGCGCTTCCTTGAGGGAAACCTGAAAGCCTTCGGGCTGGTGTTCGTTGTCTTTGAACATGGTTGCTCCCGCCGCTTCACGCAACACGCAACATGCAACACGCGGAGTGTTTGGCGTGTTGCGTGATGCGTGCAGCGTGTTGCGTCTTTTTAAATCGGCAGGCGAGTGGCTGCCGCCATCGCGGCAACGGCCTCGTCCAGATCCACGGTTTCGGTGGCCTGGGAGCCGAGGGTGCGCACGGCAACCTGCTTCTCTTCCGCTTCCTTCTCGCCCACGACCCAGATACGCGGGGTCTTGGTTTTGGAGTGCTCGCGGACCTTGAAACCGATCTTTTCGTTGCGGATGTCCAGCTCGGCGGGTACGCCTGCGGCGACCAGTTTCTGCTGCACTTCGCGGGCGTAGTCATCTGCCGCATTGGTAATGGTGCAGATGGCCACGGGTACCGGTGCCAGCCACAGGGGCAGGTGCCCGGCAGTGGATTCAATCAGGATACCCAGGAAGCGCTCCAGGGAACCCAGTACGGCGCGGTGCAGCATGACCGGACGCTGGCGGGAGCCGTCTTCGGCCACGTATTCCGCATCCAGGCGCTCAGGCAGGACGAAGTCCACCTGCAGGGTGCCGCACTGCCAGTCACGGCCGATGGCGTCACGTAGTACGAACTCCAGTTTCGGGCCGTAGAAGGCGCCTTCACCGGGGTTCAGTTCACATTCCAGGCCGAGGGATTCCACCGCTGCGCGCAATGCACCTTCGGCCTTGTCCCAGGTTTCATCGGAGCCGGCACGGTTGTCCGGACGGTCAGAAAACTTGATGCGGAAGGTGTCGAAACCGAAATCCTGATATACCTCACGCAGCATCTTGATGAAACCGGCGGTTTCCTCATTGATCTGCTCTTCGGTACAGAAGATGTGCGCATCGTCCTGGCTGAAGGAGCGGGCACGCATCAGGCCGTGCAGGGCGCCGTGGGCCTCGTTACGGAACAGGGTGGTGAACTCGCCCAGACGAATGGGCAGATCACGGTAACTGGTGATGCCCTGCTTGAAGATCTGCACGTGACCCGGACAGTTCATGGGCTTCACGGCCATTTCTTTATGGTCGTGGGTACAGACGGTGAACATGTCCTCGCCGTACTTGTCCCAGTGGCCGGACTGTTCCCAGAGGATACGGTCCATCATCTGCGGGGTGGAGACTTCCTGATAGCCGCCTTTTTCCATCTTGCCGCGGATATAGTTTTCCAGGTTCTTGCGCATGCGCCAGCCTTTCGGGTGCCAGAACATGCTGCCCACGGCTTCTTGCTGGATATGGAACAGGCCCATTTCCTTGGCGAGTTTGCGGTGGTCACGCTTGGCGGCTTCCTCCAGCTGCTTGAGGTAGGCGTTGAGTTCTTTCTTGTCACGCCAGGCGGTGCCGTAGATACGCTGCAGCTGTGCCTTGGAGGCATCGCCACGCCAGTAGGCGCCAGCCACTTTCATCAGCTTGAAGCCATCACCCAGCTTGCTGGTGCTGGGCAGGTGCGGGCCGCGGCACAGGTCGATGAAATCGCCCTGGCGGTAGAGGCTGACTTCCTGGTCGGCGGGCAGATCACGAATGATCTCGGCCTTGAACTCTTCGCCGGCCTTGAGGAAAAAGTCCACGGCCTCGTCGCGGTCCCAGACTTCACGACGGATGTCTTCGTTGCGACGAACGATCTCCTGCATGCGCTTTTCGATTGCAGTCAGGTCTTCCGGGGTGAAGGATTCTTCCCGGTGAAAGTCGTAGTAGAAACCGTTCTCGATGGTCGGACCAATCGTCACCTGGGTGTCGGGGAACAGTTCTTGTACGGCTTCGGCCATGATGTGGGCGGCGTCGTGCCGGATCAGCTCGAGGGCGTCGTCCGTGTCTCGGGTAATGATTTCCACGGTGGCGCCATCGTCGATGGGCAGATAGACGTCGATCAGGTTGCCGTTGACCTTGGCGGCCAGGGCCTGTTTGGAGAGTTTTTTGCTGATGCGCTCGGCGATATCCAGTGCGGATGCCGGCTGATCAAACTCCATGGTTGCCCCGTCGGGCAGTCGGTAGCTCACGCTCATGGGTGACAAGAGATCCAGATGGTTGGCTCAGAACCGGAGGATGGTAGGGGCTGTTGGGCTTTCATTCAAGGTATGAGCGGCTTTGAGCCGGGTCAGCAACGGATTATCGGACGTACGGCGGCATATATGCAGGAAAGGTTTCCCGGGGAATCCTCCCGGCCTATCCTTGTCTGAGATGGACATCACAATTGGAGCCGGACGCTCATGACCACACTCATACCCGACACCGACATCCGTGAAGGCAAGGAAGTGTTGCCACGGTTGCTGCGGGTTGCCCAGCATCTCAGCGAGCAGCGCGATGTGCCGCGGCTGATGGATGCACTGCTGCGCGAAGCCCGATTCCTGTGCAACGCGGATTCCGGCTGGGTCTGGCTGTATCGGGATAGCCCCGAGGGAGAAGGGCTGTTTTGTCTGTGCGCGGCCACTGCGGGGAGTGCGGTGCGGGAAAATCCCGCCCTGTTTCGTTCCCTGGAGGGTGGGGGGCTGGTGGAAACCTGCTTTGCCGATGGCGAGCCGATGACGGTGGTGCTGGCGGATCAGAATCTGCCGGATGACGATCAGGCGCTGCTGGCGGAACTGGCCCCTGAGTGTCTCGCCTCCCAGCTATGGCCGCTCTATAACCATGAAGGGCGTGTGACAGGCGTCTTGCAGCTGGCCTATCAACGCAAACTCCCCAGCAATCTGCAACGACTGGAAAACGGCCACTTGATCTTTCAGTCATTGCTGACCTATGGGGGCACGGCGCTCAGCAACCTCACTCAGGTGCAGGATCTCAAGGCCCTGCTGGATGCCTTTATCAAGGTGCTGGCCCAGGCCATTGATGCCAAGAGCCCGCATACCAGTGCCCATTGTCAGCGGGTACCTGTCATTACCGAATTGTTGGCCCAGGCGGCCTGCGATGATCAGGAACAGTTTGCCGACTTCAGCCTGGATGAGGATGGCTGGTACGAGTTGCATGTGGCCGCCTGGCTGCACGATTGCGGCAAGCTGGCGACACCGGATTCGGTGCTCGACAAGTCCACCAAGCTGCATACCTTGCATGATCGTATTGACGAAGTGGCCAGCCGTTTTGCCGCGCTGCGCGCGGAAATCTGTTTTCGTTATGAGCGGGATTGTCTTATAACGCCCCAGCTGGAGCCTTCTCTGCGCGAGCGCATGGAGCAGGAGATAGATGCGTTGACCGGCGATCTGACCTTTCTGGAGCGGATCAACCGGGGCGGTGAGGCCATGGCCGCAGAAGACCAGCAGCGGGTGCGGGATATTGCGGCCTGCCGCTGGACGGATGCCTGGGGGCAGAGCAAGCCGCTGCTGACCGACGACGAGGTTTATAACCTGTGCATTCCCCGCGGTACCCTGACGCCGGAAGAGCGGCAAGTGATCAACGGCCACATGGATGTGACGCTGGATATGCTCGGCTCCTTGCCTTTCCCGCCCAAACTTCGCCAGGTGCCCGAGTACGCTGGCGGGCATCATGAGAAGATGGATGGCAGCGGGTTTCCGCTGGGACTGACCCGTGACCAGATGTCGATCCCGGCGCGGATCATGGCGATTGCGGATATCTTCGAGGCGCTCACCGCCAAGGAGCGTCCCTACAAGACGCCACTGAAGCTGAGTGAGGCGCTGGTTATCATGCAGCGTATGCGCGATAACGATCACCTCGACCCGGATCTGTACCGGCTGTTCATCCGCTCACGGGTGTGGCGGGAATACGGTGAGCGGCATCTTGATCCGGTTCAGCTGGATGTGGAGGACGCCTCGGCGTTTGAGTGACGAGCTACAAGCTACAAGCTACAAGCTACAAGCTACAAGCTACAAGCTACAAGCTACAAGCTACAAGCTACAAGCTACGCTTGATTGGAAAGAAAAACCCATAAAAGTTCCCGGGTTTTTGGTTAATGGAAACGCCTTCCAAATCGTCGAGTTCGGCGACTCGCAGGATCTGATGCCGCTGTAGGAGCTATGCTTGCATGGCGATCCTCGTCTCAGCGAGGTGAGGATTCCAGAGCGTATGTAAACTGCCTTCCCTGTAGGAGAGCCAACTTGTTGGCCGAAGGGCTTTCGGTTTTGCATGGCCCGGGCAGAATGTCCCTGTGTGCAGGCACCGCCTCGCCAGGTTTTACGGAGCCGCTATTTACGGAGCCGTTATCCGGTTGCGGCCCTCAATTCTGCCCTCCCACGCTTGTCGGTCTGGCCTGCAGGGATTTATTGTCAGGGCTTGTTGTCGAAACACAAACCTTGGGTGTTGGCGGAGATGATTCGCTGCGCTCATCCCTCCGGGGCCAGCCTGCGGTTGTTCCGCGCTGCGCTGGTGCCCTCACCAATTTCCGCCCCAGAGGCTGGCAGGAGTATCTGGATTGAAGTTTGTCGCAGTGGTGTTTGGCGTGTTGCTAGCGGGTTCGTCACTGGCCAGTGACTGGTTGCTTTCCCTTAATGGTGAGCGAACCCAGGGTTCGTTGCTGCGTGGCCAGGTGGCGCCGGGCGTCAGTGTGGCGCTGGCGGGCAAGCCGGTGCGTACTACTGAAGAGGGATACTTTGCGATTGGTTTTGGCCGCGACGCGGCGCTGGCGCAGACCCTGGAGCTGAAAAAGGGCGAAGAGCGCCAGCAAGTGCCTGTCATTCTCGACAAGCGTGAATACAACATCCAGCGGGTGGAAGGGGTGCCCCAGCGGACGGTTGATCCCCCGCCGGAGGCGGTGCTCAAACGCATCCGGGCAGAGGTGGCGGCCATCAAGAAGGCAAGGGCCAGCGATTCGGATTTGCAGGCGTTTCTCAGCGACTTCCAGTGGCCGTTGACCGGTCGCATCAGTGGGGTCTATGGCAGCCAGCGGGTTTACAACGGTAAGCCCGGTACGCCGCACTACGGTGTGGATGTGGCACGGCCCACCGGCACCGTGGTGGTAGCGCCGGCGGATGCGGTGGTGACGTTGGTGCAGGACGACAATTATTACTCCGGTGGCACCCTGATCATGGATCACGGTTATGGCGTGTCGTCCACCATGATTCATCTCAGTGAAGTACTGGTAAAACCCGGCCAGACCGTGAAGCAGGGTGAGCCGGTGGCCAAGGTGGGTGCCACGGGCCGTGCCACAGGCCCACATCTGGACTGGCGTTTGAACTGGTATGCAGAGCGTTTGGACCCGGTGACGATTGTGCCGCCGATGGAAGAGTAGCCGCGAGTTACGAGTTACGAGTTACGAAAAGAAAAGGCGTCCCGGTTTAATGTATTCCAGGTTTTCGAAACTCGTTTCTCGTAACTCGTGACTGATTTGCTTCGCTCTTAGACGTCGGTCTTACACATAGGGGAGCGCTACCGCCACAACACCTTCAGCTCCCCCCCATTCTTGATCACATCTGCCAGGGTGTAGCCATCCAGCACTTTCAGAAACGCCTGTTGGGCCTGCATGAACATGTTCTTGAGCTTGCAAGCGGGCTCGATGGCGCATTGCGAACCCTCAGCAAAGCATTCCAGTAACTTCAGGTTTTCTGTCTCCCGCACCAGGGTTCCCAGATTGATGGTATCGGCCGCCTGGGCCATCACCAGGCCGCCGCCACGGCCGCGCAGGCTGTTGATGTAGCCCAGTTGGGTAAGGGTCTGTGCCACCTTGGCCACATGATTGGCCGAAATATCATAGCGGCGCGCAATTTCATGCACGGTCATGGGGGCGCTGTCTGGCTGCAGGGAAAGGCAGATCAGGGTGCGCAGGGCGTAATCGGTATGAGTGGTCAACTGCATGTCAGTTTTAGTACTTGTCAGCGCTTAAACAGGTATCTAATATGCCCATTTAAAAGAGGCATGTAAAATACCTATTAAGGAGAAAGCGTAATGCTGAGCGAAAGCCAACTGGCCGTGATCAAGCAAACGGTTCCTGTTCTGCTGGAACATGGCGAGACTCTTACCCGCCATTTCTACCAGCGCATGTTCCGCGAAAATCCCGAGGTGCTGTCCTTCTTTAACCCGGCGCATCAGCATGCCGGTACCCAGCAGCGGGCGCTGGCCGGAGCAATCTGTGCCTACGCACAGAACATCGAAAACCCGGCAGTGCTGGCGGATGCGGTGGAGCTGATCGCCCAGAAGCACGTGTCCTTGCAGATTCTCGCCGAGCATTACCCCATCGTTGGTGCCAACCTGCTGGCGGCAATTCAGGAAGTGTTGGGTGAGGGCGCAACTGATGCTGTGATTGATGCCTGGGAAGCGGCCTACGGGATGCTGGCGGATATCCTGATTGCCCGCGAGGCGGAGATCTATACGGCGCAACAGCAGACGTTTGGCTGGAACGGCTTTCGTCGATTTGTGGTGGCACGGCGTGAGCCTGCCAGTGACAACATTGAGTCTTTCTACTTGCGTCCGGAAGATGGGCAGCCGCTGCCAGCGAATCAACCGGGTCAGTACATTACCGTGCGGGTCGCGCCTGATGGTGGCGAGCCGGTGATGCGTAATTACAGCCTGTCCGGTAATCATGATCCGGAGATGTTTCGCATCAGTGTGAAGAAAGAGACGGGTAATGGCGAAGCGGTGCCGCAGGGGGTCGTGTCAGCATTCCTTCATGATCAGACTGGCGAAGGCGATATCGTTGAGTTGGCTCCGCCTTGCGGCGAGTTCACGTTGCAGCCGGCGCCATCGGATGATGTGCCGCTGGTGTTCATTGCCGGAGGAGTAGGGATTACGCCGTTGATGGCCATGCTGCATAGCGCTCTCGAACAACAGGCTGGCCGCGAGGTGATCTTTATCCAGTGCGCCCGCAACAGCGCGGAGCGGCCGTTCGTGGAAGAGCTCAACAGCCTGAACGGGATGCATGACAATCTCCACTGCCATGTGCGCCTGAGTGAGGCTTCGGCCGAAGACGAAGGCTTCGACAGCGAAGGCTTTGTGGATGGTGAGCTGCTGGATACGCTGGTGGGTGATCGCCGAGCCCAATACTACTTCTGCGGACCGGCCCCGATGATGCGTGCGGTCAACCAGATGCTGCTGTCCCGCGGTGTGGGCGCTGAGGATATCCACTTCGAGTTCTTCGGGCCGAAGGAGGATATGGCGGCCTGAGGCTACGAGCTGCGCTCGATTGGAAAGAAAAACCCATAAAAGTTCCCGGGTTTTTGGTTAATGGAAACGCCTTCCAACTCGTTGAGTTCGGCGACTCGCAGGATCTGATGCCGCTGTAGGAGCTATGCTTGCATGGCGATCCTCGTCTCAGCGAGGTAAGGATTCCAGAGCGGACGTAAACCGCTCTGTTTCTGTAGGAACGAGTAACGCAAGCAGGGCGGCCCCGAAGGGGGGAGCGCAGCGAATACAGCCAACCCGTTGGCCGAAGGGCTTTCAGGTTGGTACTGCCTCTGCAGAATGGCCCAGGCCCAATTCGGCCAACAAGCTGGTTCTCCTGCAGAGCCTCGCTATCGCTCGGTTCGCCATGCAAGCATGGCTCCCACAGCAGCAATGGCGAGTGTTTACCGATGCAAAAAGGCCCGCCCGGTTTTCCGGGCGGGCCTTTTTGTGTCAGGTGTCAGGTGTCAGGCGTCAGGCGTCAGGCGTGCTGCGTCGCTCTACGTCAGCATCTCCACCATGCCCTGGGTGTTCATCATGGCGACCCGGTTACGGCCTGCGCCCTTGGCTTGATAGAGCGCTTCATCCGCCTGCTTGAGCAGGGCCGCGCCGTTCTCGGCGCCGCCGTCGGAACAGGCTACGCCAATACTGATGGTGACCACTTGATTGACCCGGGAGCCGCTATGCGGGAGGCCGAGCTGCTCCACCCGGTTGCGCATGCGCTCGGCAAATACCAGTGCATCGTTGAAGCTGGAGTCAGTGAGTACGATCACGAACTCCTCACCGCCATAGCGGGCAGCAAAGTCTTTCTCCGCCTGCACCATGGATAGTGGCACGCCGGACACTTTTTTCAGGCACTCGTCGCCTGCCGGGTGGCCATAGGTGTCGTTGTATTGCTTGAAAAAATCAATATCGAACAGCAGCAGGTTGATGCGTTCGGGAGCATCCGGGCTTTGCTGCTTGAGCAGGTGATAGAGGTGATTCAGGCGGGCCTCCATGCCGCGCCGGTTGATGCAGCCGGTCATGCCATCCACGGTGGCCTGGCTTTCCAGTATCTGGTTGGCGGAGTGCAGTTCATCCCGGTGTTGGTAAAGCACATGCTCTGACAGGAAGTGCTTGCGCAGCAGTTTTTCATAAACGTACTGGCCAAACAGGCTCATGCTGATGAAGGCCAGACTGAGCAAGGTGAGCGTCAGGTGTTCATAGGGTGAATATTCCCTGGCAAAGAACAGCCCGGTAATCATGGCTCCGGTCATCACCAC
This sequence comes from Alcanivorax sediminis, assembly GCF_009601165.1. Lineage (NCBI taxonomy): Bacteria > Pseudomonadati > Pseudomonadota > Gammaproteobacteria > Oceanospirillales > Alcanivoracaceae > Alcanivorax > Alcanivorax sediminis. The sequence continues at coordinate 1,500,861 of NZ_WIRE01000001.1, forward strand.
GGTGCTGATCATGGTGCTGTGCAGAGGGAGTCTGAACAGCGTGCTGATCATCACCACGGAGAGCGGTGTCTGCAGAAAGAATACGTAGGATAGTGGGTGATCGATCACAACCCCGAGATAAATACCCGAGAACGACAGGGTGAAAGCTAGCAGCAGCAATGCCGGCGGTAGCCAGTCGCGCCAGCGGGGCTGATGGCAGAGCGCCAGACAGCCACCAGTGACCATCAATGAAAACAGGCGCGGGCGCCAGGTCTGCATCAGAATCTCTGTCCCGATCAGAGACTCCAGCAGCATGGCGCAAACCAACAGTATGGCAATCAGAAGCAGGGCGCCGGAAGCGACGCCTGCGGCACTGTTTCGGGAATAAAAGCGGAAATCCTGCTCCAGTGGTGAGGGCAGGCGAAGATGCCAGGGCAGGCTAATGTCATTGCCTGACGGAAGTGGGCTATGGGTCTGGTTAGCAGTCACGCCGGTTATGGCTCCCTGGTTCCTTGAAAAGGCCGGTCTTCCTTTAAGTATCAACCGGCCCTGAACCTCTTATTGTAGGGAGACTAGTCCAGCAGAGCCAACAGGGCCTGCTGTTTGGCGGGTGAGAGGCGACGGAAGCGTTCCAGCAAGTAGGCTTCTTCGTTGCCATCCGGTACTGCCGCTGCTCCCTGTGGCAGGGCCTCGGGCCAATTGCCCAGACTATGTTGCAGCCGGGCAATGATTTCTGCATTCATGCTGCGGTGACTAAACCGGGCCGCTTCTGAGACTTCTGCACGCATTCCGCAAGGAAAACGCACCACGAACTTCTCGGCTCGCGTGGTGACGTTACTGGTCATAATTACCTCTGATGCACTTCCTGCAAACTGAATCCGGATGGCGATTGCGGCTCGCACGGATTCGACAACACGGCAGAAAGGTTAGTGAACAGGGATGAACAAGTGTCACCTTACGCATTTTTATGCCTTCAGGCGATACTGGCAGGTTGCCATTAATGTCAATTAGCGACCTTGTTAACACTGTTTGCGCAAACCAATTTTGTTGTTTGGTTTTTCAGTGCCGGGAATGTGATGCGAGGCACATTAGGAGTGGACTTGGCGCGGTGCTAGAATTCGCGTATCGATGACAACCTTGCGGCCATTCCATTGATGAATATTGCGTCTGCGGATCTCAATCTGCTCAAGTATCTGGATGTACTGTTGCGCGAGCAGAATGTCACTCGTGCCGCGGAGCAGCTGGGGATTACCCAACCCGCCATGAGTAATTCATTGAAGCGGTTGCGGGAGCTGTTTGGGGACCCGCTGTTGATTCGTACCAGTGATGGTATGACCGCCACGGAGCGTGCTCAGGAATTACGCCCGCTGGTGCGGCAGATCCTCGCACAGACGGAACAGCTTTTTACCCCCGAGGACGGCTTTCGTCCGGAAGAAAGTCGCCGGGTGTTCCGGATCATGACCAGTGACTATGCGGAAGGTACCCTGGTGCCGCATATCGTTCGCCGGCTGCGTGCGGAAGCGCCCAATGTGGTGCTGGATTTCCTGACGCCCTCGGATGTGAGTTACCAGGACATGGAGCAGGGCCGGGTGGATATGGCGGTGAACCGCTTTAATGAAATTCCCGGCTCGTTCCACCAGGTCAGCCTGTGGAAGGATTCCTTTTCCTGTCTGCTTAACCGGGATAACCCGATCGCCAAGGATTTTGATCTGGACAGTTACCTGTCTGCACAGCACATCTGGGTATCGAAGACCGGTTTCGGTGTGGGTTTTGGCATGAATCCCGAGAAGTTGGGCGGTCTGGGCTGGATTGACCATGCGCTGGAACAGCTGGGCAAAAGCCGCAAGATCAGTATCTTTACCCGCCATTACCAAATGCCGGCACTGTTGGCCATGAACAACGATCTGGTCGCCACGCTGCCCTCCCGGGTGGCGCGCATGCAGGCTCAGAATCCCCGTCTTCTGATCAAGAAACCGCCGTTTGATATTCCCGAGTTCGAGCTGAAGATGGCCTGGTCATCGCTGCTGCATCACAACGTGGCCCACCGCTGGCTCCGCCGGCTGATTCAGGAAGAGGCAGAACGGATTCTGGACGAGGAATAAAGGCCGTGACGCGTTTCGAGTAGCGAGTTCCGACAACCCCAACCAACCAACCAACCAACCAGGTGGGTGGTCTGGTTGAGGTTTTCGCAACTCGAAACGCGGTACTCGTTACTAGATTGCCGCCGCGCCACTCAGCCAGCCGGAATGCGTTTTCCCGGGCATGTCTTCGCCAGCTTCGGCGATGGCGCCTTTGCCAACCCCTTCAAAGGCTCGCACACGGAAGTGCTTGCCGGGGGCTTCGAGAGCCAGCTGCTCGGCAATATGTGCGGCCAGTTGCTCCACTGTGGAATCGGTGTCGATCAGATAGCAATGATCTTCGGGAATCACCAGTTCGAAGTGTCCCTGGGGTGCATCGTAGCGGAAGCGATGGTGGGGAATCTCGTCGATAAAGTAAGTGCCTTCCAGGTCTTCCCGGGTGCCGAGGTAGATGTCTTCCCAGCGGTCCGCCCAAAGCTTTTCCCAGTAGCGGCTGCGTCGGCCGTTCTCGAAGATATGGATGTTGGAGCGGTGGCCGTGAGCGATGCGCTGACAGTTGCCATCGTGCTTCTTCAATCCGTGGGAGTAATGGTAGTAGGGTGCGGTGCCGGTATCTTCCTCGCGAAGAATAATGCGCACCTCGTGCACATTATCTGGCACAACGCTTTGCACCAGTTCCATCAGGTGCAGCGTGAGACTGGCCTTGGAAACCTCCGTGCCGGGCATCAACAGCAGGCTCTCGCTGGGAACGACCATGCGAATGGTGCCGCCCCGGTAGACCCATTCCAGGCTGGTGTCATTGTCGCGTTCAACTACGCTGGCCTGGTCACAATCCACAGGCACCAGCAAGCGGTGATCGACCCTGTCGTCGATGGCTTCCTTGATGCGCTTCTTGATGTGGCCAAAATCAAACACCATGCCCTGGTTATCCAGATCCCCGCTCAGTTCGAGATCCACCAGCCAGGATTCGCCCACCATGCCGCGCTTGGGGTGCAGGTAGGAAAAGTCGGCGACGGTCAAATTTTCAACAAAGAGTGTGGCCATGCTGTTCCGGTTGATCAAAAGTGGGTTCAGAGAGCACTATAATGCCACCATTCTGACCCGCCGTAAGGCGAACGTCACCGTATACGGGTGAAATTGGTGCAATTTCGCGTGAGCTGTGAACCGGGCCACAAACTATAGCCAGGAAAGTGCACATCCTGAGAGGCCCTCACGGGTTTCCTGCACCCATTCGCGCTACCCATGACGGTGCCTAGCCCAGGAGCCAATATCCTCATGTCTGTCACCCTGTTCTCCAAGATTATCGACCGTGAAATCCCCGCAGATATCATTTTTGAGGACGACCAGTGTCTGGCCTTCCGTGATATCAACCCGCAGGCACCGACCCATTTTCTGGTCATACCCAAGAAACCCATCCCCAAGCTGTCTGATGCCGTGGCTGAAGATCAGGCTCTGCTCGGACACCTTCTGCTGGTGGCCAGTCAGGTGGCCAAACAGGAAGGCCTGGACGATTTTCGGCTGAACGTGAACAACGGCGCGGGGGCCAGTCAGACGGTCTTCCACCTGCACGTTCACGTGCTGGGTGGTCGTCCGTTCAGTTGGCCTCCGGGCTGATGGCCCGGCGTTCTGCCCGGCGGCAGAGCGCTCCCCATGAATTATCTGGCCCACCTCACGCTGGCACAGCCTTTCGCACCCTCCAAGGTGGGTAATGTGCTGGGCGATTTCATGCGTGGGGTGGAAGTGGCTGGCCTGTCTGAGCCCGTTCGGCTGGGGCTCGATAATCATCGCCTGGTGGACCGTTTCACTGACTCCCATGACTGGGTGCGGGCTCAGCGCGCGAAGTTTTCGCCGGCCCGCCGCCGCTTTGCAGGCGTTGCCCTGGATGTGTTGTTTGACCATTTCCTGTGGCATCACTGGTCATCGTTCTATGCCTCGCCGCGAGGAGACACCATTGCGCTGCATTACCGCCATCTGCAGGCCGGCGATGCGCTAATGCCGCCCGTTATGCGGCAACGTATGCAGCGTATGGCAGAGTTTGATCTACTCAACCGCTACGTGGAGTTGAGGCAGGTCGGCCAGGCGCTGGACATGATTGCCGGCCGGATCCGTTTTGCCAATCGCTTCACTGGTATCGTCGAGGAAATCGTTCCTTTCTATGAAGAGCTGGAGGAAGGTTTTCTGGTGTTCTATCCCCAGCTGCAGCACGCCGTGGCCCAAGCCGCGCTGGAAGCGCAATCAGGGTAAGGGGATGTGATGCTTTTCAATCAACCGGTAGAGGCTTGAGCGGCTGATCTTCAAGCGATCTGCGGCTTCCTGCACATTATTCTGACAGTCCTTGAGGCACTGACGGATATAGTGGCTTTCCTGGCGGTTACGATATTGGGTCAGGGTCTGGGTGGCGGGCTCGGATTGATCGCAGGGGCTCAGGCCCAGATCCTCATCGCGAATGATGCCATGCCGATTATTCACGGCGGCACGCAACAGGCAATTGCGCAGTTCTCTTACATTGCCGGGGAAGTCGTGGGCCATTAATGCATCCAGTGCGGAACGGTCCAACACAACCTGTGGCTCATGCTGGTTGAGAAAATGTTCGGCTAATACCGGGATGTCTTCCCGGTGTGTTCGTAGTGACGGCAGATTCAGGCCGAGTACATTCAGGCGGTGAAACAGATCCAGTCGGAAATTCCCGGCCGCCACTTCTTCATCCAGATTGTGATTGCTGGCACAGATGATACGCACGTCGGAAAGCTGTTCGTGGCTGCCGCCCAATGGGGTGTAGAGATTGGACTCCAGAAAACGCAGCAGGGTGGCCTGGCTGGTTTGTGACAGGTCACCAATCTCATCAAGAAAAAGGGTGCCGCCTTCTGCAACATGAATCTTGCCCTGATGCCTTCTGCTGGCGCCGGCAAAGGCCCCTTTTTCAAAACCGAAAAGCTCAATGGAAAACTGGTTGTCGGGGATGGCAGCGCAGTTCAGCGCAATGAACGGTTGATCTCGGCGAGACGAATGTTGATGAACCCACTGCGCGGCACACTCTTTCCCGGTGCCGCTTTCCCCCTGTAATAACACCGGTAACTCGGTGCGGCCATAGATGGACAGTTTGTGGCGCAGTTCCGTCATGGCTGTGGAGCTACCGAGAATCAGTGGTGGGGTAGTGAGTTGCTCAATTCGGGGGCGGCTTTCGGAAAGCAATCGTTCCAGCGACTGGGCAAAGCGTTGGGTGGGCACCGTGTCTTCGCAGTAATCGTGAAAGGTGTTGCGGATCAACGTCTGGATCTTCTCACAGGCGAGCGCCTGTTTGCTGCACAAGGCAATGTAACTACCTTCCTGAAGTTGATGGCTCACGGCATTGAGCGCATCAAACTGATTGGGTGCAGGGATATGGATAATGCCCACATCGGGCCACTGCGAGGGATCAAGGGCATCCAGTTTCTGGACAACAAGCTGCCAGCCCTGCGCGGCAAGGCGCTGGGGCAAGGCAAGCTTCGAATCCTGATTATCCACAATCAGGACCCTGAGTGTTGGATGGTCCAGACTCACGGCAATCCCTTCCGTGATGGTTTAAGAAGTACCCTCTTGGTGTGGCCTCGTATTGCCTTGCCTGTCGGGTTTTTCCTTCAGGCATCCTGTCTGAAGGCGGGGTATGCAAGACACAACGCTGAGGCACCCTCGTTCTAACTCTAGCGCTGTTTCTCCCCTCCGGCCAATGCACATTGCAACGTTGCGTAGCCGTTGCGTTACGGTGATTAACGGAGCAAATGGGAAAAAAGTCTTAGAGGAGGGGGCAGGTGAGTGCGAACAACCCTGAAGCAGGGTTGTTCGTTCCGGCAGGCTGGCGATCAAAGCGCTGGCAGGTCCAGCTCCGCCATGGTGTCGTAGTACAGGGTTTCCGCCAGCTTCGAGTTTCGGGCCAGCGGGGAGCGCATGGCGGGTTTGAAGTTGGCAAAGTACTCGCCGCTCACATCGGCGTACTGAGGATCCAGCGCCAGGCTGACCGGCAGGCGGGCCGCTTTTTCCGGGGTGGTCAGCGTGGGACGAATCAGCGCCATGATCGGCTTGGGTACATAGCGGAAGATGGGTGTGTCCACGCCACCCGGGTGCAGGGCATTGCTGGTGATGCCGAGTTCGGCCAGGCGGTCAGCAAGCACGTTGCTGAACAAAATGTTGCCAAGCTTGGATTGTCCGTAGGCATCCATGACCAGATAGGGTTTGCGGCCACGCCAGGTTTTCTTGTTGATGCGCCCGAGCCAGTGAGCCACTGAAGCAACATGCAGGATGCGTGGTTGTTCGCCTTTCTGTAGCAGCGGCAGCATCAGGTGCGTGAACAGTACCGGGGCCAGATAATTGACGCCGAACTGCATTTCGTAGCCATCGTTGGTAAACCCCTGCTTGGTGGGCACTACGCCAGCGTTGTTGATCAGCACATCAATATGATCCAGCTCGCGATAAATCACCGCAGCACTATTACGCACGCTTTCAAGGTCTGACAGGTCCAGGTCAAACAGCCGTACCTTGGCGGAGGGATGCGTATTCTTGATGCGGGCAACGGCTGCCCGCCCCCTGTCCTGGTCGCGACAGGCGAGAATCACCTCGGCACCGCGGCCGGCCAGTTGCTCTGCGGTGCAAAGCCCGATACCGGAATTGCCGCCAGTGATCAGAACCCGTTTGCTCATGGTCATGTCCTCCAGGAAAGAGTGGTACGAGCAGCCCCATTCAGGCTGCTGGATAAGGTTGGCACAGAGTATCAGTCTACGCTTGGCTGTAACGGGCTGGGCGGGCCAATCGTTGATGTGGCAGGGAAGGCATTATGGCTTGAGATGGCATCTTGACGGGGGGCCGCCTTCCGGTGAGCAACGGATTGCTGCTCCACCCAGCGGAGAATGATCTCGCTGGTGGCTTGCCACTGCTTGCCTTGCAGCAGCAGATGGGGGCCCTCGGGGATCGTCTTGTAGGTCAGCTGATCCTGCAGATGATTTCGCAGGGCGAGGATGCCGGCCTCTGGCACACTCCGGTCGTTTTCACCGTAGAGCAGCATCACCGGAACACCGGCCGGGACGAGCGCAGGCGCCTGGTCACTGGCGCTGTCGGCAAGCTGGATCAGCCCCCAGTAGCTGTCCATCCTGACTTTTCTCATTACCCGCTCGTCGTAGGCAAGCCGCTTGGCATTGTCGGGCGTAAGCCGGGGATCGGCTGGATCCCTCTCAACACTGACCCGATAGCCAGGCGCCAGCGCGGCGGCACCGGCGATGGCCACATTCCAGCCGTAGCGCAAACGAATGCCTTCACGCACGGCAGGAGCAGAGAGAATGATCCCGGCGACATCGTCTGGTTGCTCCAGCGCAGCAAGGATAGCCACCGCTCCGCCGAGGCTTTCACCCATCACAAACACAGGCTGGTGATAAACTGATGACAAGTGCTGGATGCGCTTTGCGGCTTCCTGGACAAGTTGTGGTTCGCCGGCCCACCGGCCATCGAACTGACGCTCGCCAAAGCCGGCCTGGTCGTAAGCCTCGAGGTAAATGCCTGCTTTGCTGAAGTACGGACCGACATGATCGAAGGCTGCCGCGTAATCACCAAAACTGTGCAGGGCAAGCACGACAGCCTTGGGACTGTTTTCTGGCGACCACTGACGCAGCGTGGGCGCAAGCGGCTGTTCCGCCGCATTGAATGGGGCGCTGGCGCAAGCATTCAGCAAGAGAGAGAACATAATGACTTTCACGTATCGGAGCATTGAATGACTTTAGCAATACCGCTGCAACGCAAGGTGAATGCCCTTGGGGTCCTGCTGGTTCTGGTGGCCGTCACCTGGGTTGTATCCGTAGGTGAGGCGGGGCCTCCCCCGGTGAAAATGGTCGTCACTGCGACGGCTTATAACTCCGTTCATGGCCAGGGTCAGGGCGATGACCATGCACTGGCAGCATGGGGGGATCGGCTGGAGCCAGGCATGCAGGCCATCGCGGTATCCCGGGATCTGATTCCACTTGGCCTTGGTCACAATGCCGAAGTACAGATTGAAGGTCTGCCGGGCGTCTGGCTGGTTAAAGACAAGATGAACCGGCGCTGGAAGCACAAGATCGATATTTATATGGGGGAGGACGTGCAAGCGGCAAGGGAGTGGGGCAAGCGCAAGGTAACCATTACCTTTGCGGCGCCGGAAGCATAAACCCTATGCTGCTGGTGCCAGCGTGTGTGACCGGCGAGGCGGAAATACCATGAGGCCGCGCCCAGAACAGGGGCGCGGCCTCATGCGTTTCATCGGCGGCAACAAGTACTCGCCAGACAACATATCGCGTTCAATATGTGGCCGTTGTTTACCGGCTCAGGAACCGCATCAGCCGGCGAGTGGTGCCGCCGGGGAGCAGCTTGTTGCCGACCAGCAGGGCCTTGAAGGCTCCCCCCACCGGGTTGTGCACTGCCGTGTTGTGATTGGCTGCGTGCCAAACGGTGGCGGCAATATCCTCGGCATTCAAATTAACGCCCATGCGATCGATTATCGGCGCACGGAAATCAGCGTCGTTCACCATGGGGGTGTTGACGAAAGGCGGCATGACATCCACCACGCGAATGCCCTGGCGGCCCCATTCCACATCGAGGGCTTCTGTCAGTGCCCGCACAGCGAACTTGCTGGCGGAATAGGAAGCAAAGTGAGGCGTGCCGTACATGGCTGAGGCGGAACTCATATTGATGACCACGGCGTTGCGGCTTTCCAGCAGGAACGGGTAAGCCGCCAGGCTCATGTTCATCAATCCAGTCACATTGATATCGATGATGGCTTTGTGACGAGCGGCGCTAATGTTTTCAAACTGGCCCATCTGCAAAATGCCGGCACAGTTGAATAGCACATCCAGTCCACCAGCGGAGGCAAAGTCCCTGGCGGCATGCTGGCAAGCAAGGTCGTCTGTCACATCCAGCGGACGGTACCAGCAACCCTCCAGTTCAGCGGCGGTGGCGCGCAGGGCGGTTTCATTCACGTCAGTGATACCTACCTGCCAGCCGTTTTTGTGAAACAGCCGTGCTGTGGCCAGTCCAATGCCACTGGCGCCGCCAGTAATGAAGATATATCTCATGATTGGGGCTCCTTGCGATGTTGCAGGATAAAGCGGGCGCAGGTCATCAGTGCGTGGTCGGCGTCTGCCAGCACACCAGCGTGCAGTTGAAAATCATGCCAGCGTTGAGGATGAACCTGAAGGCGTGCTGACGTGCCTGCCTGGTTGAGGGCTTCGCACAGGCGCAGGCTGTCATTCAGAAGGATTTCATCACTGCCAGCCTGAATCAGCACCGGAGGCAGACCGCTAAGGTCTCCATAGAGGGGCGAGCACTGCGGCCGTGCCAGATCACTTTGCCCATAGTCTTGCGCAGAGCCCTGGAGCCATTCGCGGCTAAGCATGATGTCCCGGTCGGTGTCGAACAGCTGGGTGAGGGTCAGGTCCACCCAAGGGGAAAACAGAATCACACTGGCGGGGAGCGCAATTTCCTGCTGCTTGATGGCTTGCAGCATGGCCATGGCCAGGCCACCGCCGGCAGAGTCGCCCATGACGGTCAGTGTGTCGGGGTGAACCCCTTCCTCCAGCAATTGCCGGTAGACTGCGACCGCATCCTCGATGGCTGCGGGGCAGGGGTGTTCCGGTGCAAGGCGGTAGTCGGGCACGACCACGCGGGCATTGGCAAAGCGGGCCATATGCGAGGTGATCGCCTTGTGGCTGTCAGGGCTGCCGGCCACATAACCGCCACCGTGCAGGTAGAGCACGGTGGATTGGGCATGCAGGGGCTGGTAGTGGCGGCATGGCACGCCTGCAACAGGAGCATCATGGTCGGCAACGTCCCGCGCGCGCAGCGTGGTCAGGGCCATGATGTCCATCCAGCGGCGCTGTTTGGCAAGGCTTAGCCAGCGTGTTGAGGGCTTGAACAACAGGGCCAATGATGTGCGCAGCAGGCGAGCCAGTAACTGCTGGAAAAAGGATTGGGACCGGCTGACCCGATCAACGAACAAGCTCATAGTCGCTCCAGTTAACCTGACGGGTCAGGCGGCGATAATCAAAGGTAAACCCCGGCCAATTATTGGTGTTCTTGCCGGACTCTGTCTTGTACCAGCTGTGGCAGCCCTTGTCCCACACGGTATCGCGAATCTTGCGCTGCACTTCTTCATTGAAGTGCGACTGGATGTTGGCGCGCACTTCGAGTGCTCGGACGCTGTCATCTTCCATGGCGGCCAGACACTGGCGGATATAGTGAATCTGGCTTTCCAGCATGTAGATGATGGAGTTGTGGCCCAGGTTTGTGTTGGGGCCGTAGAGCATGAACAGATTTGGGAACCCATGCACGGAGATCCCCAGATAGGCCTCGGCGCCCTCGTTCCAGGCCTGATTCAGGTCCTGGCCATGACGGCCGGTGATTTTCATCGGCGTCAGGAAGTCTGTGGCCTGAAAGCCAGTGCCATAAATGATGGCATCGGCGTCGTGATGAACCCCTGCGCTGTCGGTCAGTCCGCTTTCATCTACCGAACGAATGCCTTCATTGATCACGTCCACATTGGATTGTGATAGCGCGGGGTAGTAATCATTGGACATGAGGATGCGCTTGCACCCCATGGGGTAATCCGGGGTGAGTTTTTCGCGCAGGGCCGGATCGGCAATTTGTTTATTCAGGTGGCGCTGGAACAGCCACTCGTAAAACTTCATGGCTTGCTGAAAGGAGGTAAACCCCAATACGCGGGACTCATTGCTGGCATAAATCCGCAGTCGGTCCAGCGTCTGGGTCATGGGCAGCCGTTTCAGCAGCCAGTGCTCAAAGCGGGTATAGGCACGGTCTGGCTTGGCGATAACGTGCGCCGCCGAGCGCTGGAACAGCATGACCTTGCCCGCCTGTTTGGCGACCTCTGGAACAAACTGAATGGCACTGGCGCCGGTGCCGACTACAGCAACAGTCTTGCCGGTGAGGTCCACATCGTGATTCCAGCGTGCGCTGTGAAATTGTGGTCCCTTGAAGTCACCGATACCTGACAGTGGCGGATAGGCTGGCTGGTTGAGCTGGCCGGTGGCGGTGATCAGGGCCTGGCAGGAGAGAGTCTCGCCATTGGTGAGAGTGACCTCCCAGATATTGCTGTCATCCTGGTAGCGAGCTTCGGCCACCTCGGTGTTGAAACGGATGTGCCGGTAGAGATCGTACTTGCGTGCGCAGTGCTGCTGATAGGCAAGAATTTCCTGCTGCGGAGCAAAGCGTCGAGACCAGGGATAATGGCGCTCGAAAGAGAAGGAATAAAGGTGAGAAGGCACGTCGCAGGCGGCGCCGGGATACGTATTGTCGCGCCAGCAACCGCCCACGTCGTCGGCCTTTTCGATGATGAGCAGATTGTCCTGGCCCTGCTCCTTCAAACGGATGGCCATACCCAATCCGCCAAAGCCTGCACCAATAATGATGACCTGATGTGTGGTTTTCATGGCGTATCCATCTCTGTTGTCGTTATGCATACCACTGTAGCGAGACCTAAACGCCATGTTTATGGCATTCTGGGACAGAAAATTGTGGAAAAAGGACAGTGATGACCGCGCTCAGAGCCATTACCAGTGTTCGCCTGCAGGTGGCGTACGCTGCCGAGCAGGGAATCTCCGTTTCCCAGAGCCTGGCCGGCTCTGGACTGGATGCGGGGATGTTGCAGCAAGCGGATGCCACCATCGAGGCGGAACAGGAGTTGGTGGTGATTCGCAACCTGTGCGCGCGATTGGCTGATCCGGTGGTGCATGGCCTTGCCATGGGGCAGCGCTACCATCTCAGCAGCTATGGCGTTTGGGGTTTTGCCCTGCTGAGTAGTCCAACCTTTGGGGATGCGATTCGCCTTGGTCTCCGCTATCTCGGACTGACGTTTGCGTTCCTGGACATTCGTCTGGAGGAAATCGGCGATGAAGCGGTACTGGTGCTGGATGATACGGCGCTGGAGGACTCCGTTCGCCCCTATCTGCTGGCGAGGGATAGCAGTGCGATCATGGTGATACAGGAGGAATTGTTTTCCTTGCGAGTGCCGCTGACCACCCTGAACCTGCGGTTAGCTCCCCATGATCCTGCTGCTTTTGAAGCCGTATTTGGACGTGCACCGGTGTTCTCGGCATCACGCAGCGAAGCGGCGTTCTCGCTGGGGCTGCTGGATATGTTGTTGCCACAGGCCAATCCGGTGACGGCGCGACTTTGCGAGGAGCAATGTCACCAGTTATTGGTGCAGCGTCATTCCCGTGCTGGTGTGGCTGCCCGTTTGCGGCGCCGTTTGCTGCAGCAGCCGGGGCGCTTTCCTGACATGGAAGCGCTGGCCCGTGAGATGCACATGAGTGCCCGCACCCTGCGCCGTCACCTGGCCAAGGAAGGAACCGGTTATCAGGAATTACTGGATGAGGTGAGGCGGATGCTGGCGGAGCAATGGCTTACGCTGGGCATCCTGACGCTTGAGGAAATCAGCGAACGGCTCGGGTACTCGGAACTGTCCAACTTTATCCATGCCTTCCGCCGCTGGACCGGGCAAAGCCCGGCGCGGTTTCGTCGTCAGTTGAAATAAGATGAATGCGGTCAGGGCATGGCAGGCAGTTTCATCTGCCCTTCGCGGTCAAAAGACAAGGGAATGGGCACTCCCGCCACCTTGGCTTTGCCAACCAGTCGGTAGGTGAAGGGCTCACCGGGATTTTGCTGAATTTCCTGTAGCTTCTGCAGGCTTTCCAGCAGGCTGGTAGTGATGGTGGTTCTCACCGTGGCGTCACCCATGGCGGGAAGGGTGACCGTTTCAGCTGTCAGTCCCCGGCCAAACTTTTCCCCATTCACGTAGATCTCGTAGTCCATGCTCTTTAGCGTCAGATCGCGATCATTAGGATTGCGAGCGCGCAGGGTAAGCCCCCATTCCTGTTCAAACAGTGAAACCTTATTGAGATTGATGCCGGCCAAAGACACCTCCGGGGATTCCAGCGAACCCAGCGTCTGACAGCCGGAGAGGAAAAGCGCGGTAACGAACAGACAGGCAGAAATAAGCGTTTTCATTGAGTTTCCGTTTCGTGGAGTACTGACTTTGGAGTTCAGACTAACGGGAAAGGTTCAATGGATGCACGTCAGAAGTTTGATGCTGAGTGACAGACGAAAGGTCAAACCGCGAAACCCGCAGTCGGTTCAGGTCCGTGTCAGGAGAATAAGGCGTTCAGAAGCCAACAGGCGGTTGAACTGGGTTGAAAGGATTTTTCAGTATTGATGAGGTCAGGCGTATGACCTGAGGCGTAGACTAAGTGCATGCCGGACGGCCCGGACTCCTGTCGCGCCACCGCGCCCTTTGCAAGGCGCGCATGGCGCGGCGTATGACCGGGCCGCCGGCACGGAGTCGATAGCAACTATCGACCTTTTGATAATGGTATCAATGCTGCGGTTGTGGCAACCCACATTTGTGGGAATTCTGTATCCCCTGACGAACGGCCAGAGAATCAGGATGAAAGATGACAACGGTCAGCCTGTTACAGGTGTGATAGATTCGGCAAAAATTGTTGTGAGAGATGAGTCATGCGCCGCGTAGCCATAGTGCTTCTGTTACTGGTATTTGCGCCGCTACACAGTGCCGAGCTGGACAAGGATCTGGCGGACTTTAAACGGGATGTGCTGGAAGTGAACAAGCGCCTGCGGCAGCTGGAAGAGGGCCTGTTACTCCCTGCCAATAGCCAGGTAGGTATTTATCTTTCGCTGGATAAGGGGCCGTTTTTTGAGCCTGACAGCATTGTGTTGAAGCTCGATGGTGTGGAAATTGCCAGTCATCTATACAGCCCGAAAGAAGTGAATGCACTCAAAAAGGGCGCTGTTCAGCGCCTGACGTTAATCAGCGTAACCGATGGCCGTCATGTGCTGGAGGCCGAAGTCACAGGGCAGGACAAGAGCGGTGGCGAGATTCGCGAGCAGGTGGTTGGCCAATTCGAGAAAGGTCCTGAACGCCACTTCGTCAAGCTGCAGATAGTCGATGACGGTGATCGGCAGCCTCCCCGTTTTTATTTCCAGGATTGGCGCTGAGCCATGCGATTGCTGCTGGTGTGCCTGGCGTGGTTGTTGGTCTCGCCTGTACAGGGAAACCCGGAGCGCGATAGTCAGTGGCATGGGACGGCCTATGGGGAGGTGGCATTCCTGGCCCGGCAGGACGACTATTTTGCTGCGTTGACTCGGGCATTGATGGCCGTTGAGCGTGGCGAAGTGAAGCAACATCCAGCGGATCTCCAGGCCCTGATGGGCGAGATGTATGCCGCCTACGGGATGACTGAAGCGGCTGAACGTGCGCTTGAGAGCACGCTTGGTGCGCGGGTAAATGAGGCGGTTATCCGACAGGCGTGGTTGCAGTTGGTTCTCCAGTATTATCGTCAGCGCGACTATGAGTCTGCGTGGCGAATCCTGGAGAAACAGATGAGGTCTCCCGCTGCAGCCTGGGGGGAGCGCTATGTCAGCTTGCGTGCGCTGACCTTGATGCGTCTTGGCCGATATAAGGAGGCCGCAGAGTGTCTTGACGTTTTTGCCCGGGAACAAATTCTTCCCCCTTTCCTTCGCTACAACCGGGCTGTCAGCCTGCTGAAAAGCGGTCGCCTTGCCCAAGGTGAGGCTGAGCTTGAGCGAATCGTTGGCCTGCCAGCGGATCAGCCTGGACTGGAAGGCCTCAAGGATCAGGCTCGGTTGGCACTGGCCTCGCATTGGTTGAACGTTGATCAGCAAAAGCAGGCGCTGACCTTGCTTTCCAGTGCGCGTCTGGAGGGACCGTTTGCCGATGAGGCCATGCTCCTCTATTCACGCATCCTGTTGAATGAGCGCCAGACGGATCGGGCTTTGGCCGTTTTAACACGGCTGGAAACGCGCGCTATCCACAGCGATGCGGTCCAGCAAGCGCTGCTGGTTCTGGCGCAAGTGTATGAGCAGCAGGGTAATCAGAAAGCAGCAAAAACCTACTTTGAAAAAGCACTGCGGCGATTTGCGTCCGAGGAAGCGTTTCTTAAGGAAACGCAGGCTCAAATAGCCAGTGGTGAATGGTTCGCCGATGTGAAGGGGGAGGCTGCTTGGTCTAACTCCATGGAGCCTCTGCCGGTTTTTTCCACGCAAGATATCAACCGTTTTTCTGTCTTTTACCGCTGGTTTGCCAGCGCTGAATTTCAACGGCGTTGGATTCAATACCATGAGTTGCGGCGCCTGCAAAACAGATTGGATCTTTGGGCATATAAAATGCCGGCCCTGACGGCCATGGCGAAAGACCGGGCCCAACAGAAAGCAGTGTTACTTCCTGAGGCGCGTGGCGTGCTGGAGCAGTTATCGAACCAGGGCCTGCCACAGCGCTTCGATCTGCTTGAGTCGCGTTTTGAGGAAGCGGTCAGCCGTCAGGACCTGCTGGCGTTTGCCTCAGAATCGGAAAAGGAATTATGGCAGGTGCAGCAACAAGCTCAGGTTACGATTGACCAATGGGGACGGTTTGCTCGTCCTGATATGGGGGAGCAGCTGGCGTTTTATCGCGGGTTACTGCTTTGGGAAATGCAGGAGAATCTGGTTTCCCGGCAACAGGATCGCCGGCAGCAGTTGGAAGAGATTGGTGTCTTGCTGGATGAAAATCGTGTGCTGCAGGATCGGGTTTTTCTTGCCGCTAACCAGATTGAGCAGCTGGGGGAGGTTGGTCAGGATCTGGTCGAGCTCAATGCCAGGGTGCTTGAGCTTCAGAAACAAGGTGAAAGGCTTGTGCAACGTCAGCAGCTCGATTTGCAGGCGGGTGCGTCCCGGCAGGTGATGCAACTTCGGGATAAGCTCAGGCAGTATTCAGCCGCAGCCCATGAAGGCCTTGCTGACCTGGTCAATCGCTCACTGCGAGCAACCCGCTCATCCGGAGTCTCTGCCCCGGCGGTCAAAACAGGAGAGGAACCATGACAACCCAGCTACAGGATGGCCTGTTCTACCAGGATGAAGGTTTTGATCTGCTGGAGAGTCCTTTCTCGCCCTGGGAGTATGGCCTTGAGCCCGGCGAGGACAGCAGTCATTGCTGGCGTGGCTATACGGCGAATTATGCTATCCAGGATGGTCAGCTGTTGTTGTCCTATCTGGCCTTGGCTGAGCCGATCCAATATCTGCGATTTGATGAGAACGGGCAGGAAATTACCCAGCCGATCCGTTACCCGCCTCTCAACGGTGTTTTGCCGGTGCGTGATACCTCTTTCGTGACTGGCAGCTGGCATTATCATGAACTGAATATGCCGCTGGATTACACAGGCACACTGACACTGTGTCGGCTGCCGCGGCATCAGGATGATCCGGATTACTGGGAGGGACGTGACAATCCTGATCTGGAAGACTTTGAGCATGTGCTTCAGCTGATCCTGGAGAAGGGGCGAGTGATTGCAGAAAAGGAAGTCTGTGTTCCGCAGCCCGAAAGCGAGGATAACCTCCCTCTCCCCCTGCCGGTTGGAGCGGGAGAAGCTGGAGAGTTGAAGGACGGGGCCTTTGATGTGGATGAAGACTTTCTCAGAGAGTGGGGGATCGAGCCCTTGCCGCCCAGAGACGAAGACAAATAGACGGCTATTGCTTGCCTGCAAGTACGATCGCCTTTCCTTCCCTGTGCATTTGCGCTACAAGTGAAAGCGTTTCATTCATACAGACTTTTTCATGGCAAATGGACCTGCAGTTGGGCAGTCGGTGGACTGGCCTGCGCTGATTTTTGATCCTGCCTTCATGGCAGGGCTGGAACGCATGGCGGCCCGTCGCTTTGTGCAGCCCGTGCTGGCCGAAGAGGCCTGCACCGCCATGTTGGAGGCGCTCAGTGACAATGAATGGGCAGCCTTGCAGACCTTTACCGGTAAAAGTACTCCCTCCACCTTTGCCTATGCCGTGGCCGGTCGTGCCATGGAAGACTATGCCCGCCGCAAGTTTGGCCGACCCCGCCCGCCCCAGTGGTTGCAGGCCATGGGCCAGGGATGGGTGAAGCTCTGGCGCATGCTGTGCCTTGAGCGCCAGTGGCCGGAAACGATCAAGACCCGTCTGGCGGATGAGTTCCGTGACGGGCTGATTGGCGATGCCATTCGAGAAATCAAACAGCGCATTCCCCGTTGTGGAGAACCCGGCTTTTCCGAATGTTGTGTCACGGAGCTGGGGCTGGACACGCTCCCCGATGACAAGGGGGCATCGCTGGATGCCAGCTTTGAGCAGGCCCAGCGTGAGCAGGCGCTGTCGTTGATGGCGTCCTTGCTGGGTGATGGCGTGGGTGAGGCAAGCGGCGGGGCTTGTCCGTCCAATGAAGAAGAGGCACTGGTAAGACTGACCGCATCGCTGTCCCTGTCGGCAGATGATCGTCTGCTGCTGGCACTCCATTACGAGGATGGTCTGGCCAGTCGTCGCATTGCCGAACTGACAGGTAGCAGTGCGGCTACCGTGCAGCGGCGTTTGCAGGGGCTGCGTGGGCGTTTGCTGAATGCGTTGACCGACATGGGCATGACTGGCAACGGGGAGGCGTCATTTGAATACGGACAATGAAAAAACGTTGATGCAGTCTCTGCGTGTGTCGGAATCCGGGACCAGTGATCTGCTGTCCCTGCCAGTGTTTAGCGGTTTTGGTAGTGAAGACGAGATTCTGGCTGCCTGGCAAGAGGGCGCCCTCAGTACGGAGCAGGAAGCCGCGCTCAGGGCTGCGCTGGCCACCAGCAACAGCTTGCGTCAGCAGTGGTTGGCTTTGTCGGCGGCGGTACCGATGGTGAAGCACGGGGCCGTCTGGCATGGCCTGTTCCGTTGGCACTGGGCCACTATCGGCATGACCGCCAGCGTCGCACTGGTGGGAGTACTCTTGTTCCGTCAGGGGCAGTTGCCGATGGCACCGGCCGAGACGGCGGTAATGCATGAGCCTGTGGCAGACCGATCGCTGGAAGCGGCCCGCGTTGAATCGGATGCGCTGGCAGGCAGGGAGCAATCCGTCGCAGAGGCGAAAGCGTTTAATGGGGTGGCGCAGAAACGCCAGTTAGCCAGTGAAGAAGCGCGGCGAAGCATGGCGGATTCCTTTGCGCAAGACAGTGCCGAAATCGAGAGTATTGAAATGGACAGCGCCCCGCTCATGGAAGAACGGTCGAGGGTGGCGGCAACGCCGCAGCCTGGTCCTCTTGCGGTGGCGCCGTCCTCTGCCATGGCGCCTGCGACCCTGGCACCGGAGGAAGCTCCTGCATGGCAGGAGTACCTCAACGTTTATCGCGAAGGGCTGGCCGCAGATCCCGACAGTGACATGGCGCTTCTGGCTCAGGCGGCACTGGCTGTGGAGGCGAGCGGCTGTGCGGCTGCCAACGTGGCGGCCTTGCAGCAGGCCTTTGATGTGGTGAAAGCTCAATACCCCAATACGTTTGTGGCCCTGGAACCAGACAGCCCGGCGGGCTGGTGTGGATTGGGTACGATACTGGACGAGGCTGGCCGGAACGCAGGGCAATAGAGGGCGGACCGGCCGTTCTCATCTATTGTGAAAGTCGCAACAACACCCCCGTCGATGCATCCCCAACCACATAAAAAATGTTTTTGAAAAAATGTGAGGCGCTTTTCCCGCCTGTCCGTCTACCTCCATGAAGGATAAAAAAATACCCAGGAGGTAACCGTGAAAACTTTCAATCGTACACCGCTGGTTCTGGCCCTTGGCATCGCATTGGCGGCGTGTTCATATCAGCAGGATCGGGAAGCCACGATCGAGCGTCAGCATGATGTGGCGGGCAAGCCGGCACAGGTGCAGGCCAAACGCATGATGGCGGACAGCGTCCATATGAGCGAAGTCCAGGTCATGGCTGCCCCTCAGGCACCAATGCCATGGGTGGTGCCTCAGGAGGAGCGGGATCGTTTCACCGAGATTGAAGACAACGGCATCATGCGCACGGCTGAAACGCCCGTGTCCACCTTCTCCATTGACGTGGATACGGCGTCCTACAGCTTCTCCCGACGTCAGATCAATCACGGTCGCCTGCCCCAGCCGGACGCCATTCGACTGGAAGAGTGGGTCAACTATTTCGATTACGACTACCCCGCACCGGACTCACCAAAGACGCCATTCCTGACCCATGTGTCGGTGAGCGACTCTCCGTGGCGTGCTGGGAACAAGCTGGTGCATATCGGCATCAAGGGTTATGAGCCGCAGCAGGCTTCGCGGCCCCGGGCCAACCTGGTGTTCCTGCTGGATGTGTCCGGCAGCATGATGTCCGACGACAAGCTGCCCCTTGTAACCCGCTCCCTGCGCATGATGGTGGATCAGATGCACCCGGAGGATTCGGTGGCGATTGTGGTCTATGCCGGCGCAGCGGGTGTGGTGCTGGAGCCAACGGAGATCCGTGAAAAGCACAAGATCGAGGCGGCGCTGAATCAGCTCCGTGCCGGTGGCTCCACTGCCGGCGGGGAAGGTATTCAACTGGCTTATGATCTGGCTGCTGAGCATTTCGACAAGGACGCAGTGAATCGGGTGATCCTTGCCACCGATGGCGATTTCAATGTGGGGGTGACCGATCAGGAGGCGCTGGAAGGGCTCATCACCCGTGAACGTGATAAAGGCATTTACCTGTCGGTGCTGGGCTTTGGTCAGGGCAATTATAACGATAGCCTGATGCAGACGCTGGCCCAGAATGGCAATGGTGTCGCCGCGTACATTGATACCCTGAACGAAGCGCGCAAGGTGCTGGTGACAGAGGCCACGTCTTCCCTGATTCCGATTGCCCAGGACGTGAAGATCCAGATGGAATTCAATCCGGCCACGGTGCAGGAATATCGCCTTCTTGGATATGAAACCCGTGCCCTGGAGCGTGAGGATTTCAATAATGACAAGGTGGATGCTGGTGAAATAGGTGCAGGCCATACGGTGACGGCTATCTATGAGATTACCCCGGTGGGGGCTGCGCCGATGATTGAGCCGGGTCGTTATGAAAAGCCGGACAGCAAAACGGCAGCGCCGTTTGCCGGTGAGTACGCCTTCCTGAAATTGCGTTACAAGCGCCCGGGGGAAAGTCGTTCGCTGTTGATTGAAACCCCGGTGCCCGTGAAACAGGAAAAGGCTGCCGACTGGCAACGCCGTGAAACCGGATTCGCTATCGCAGTGGCCGGCGCTGCCCAGTTGCTCAAGGGCAGCCAGTACACCGGAGAGTGGACTCTGGATGATGCCATCGAACTGGCGCAGAAAAACAAGGGAGACGATGAGTATGGCTATCGTTCCGAGTTTATACAGTTGCTTCGTCAGGCTGAGGTGAGTGAAAAAATTTAAAAATCAACACGCCCAATAATGGTGGGAGGCGCGGCAGAGGCGAATGGCATATTCGGCTTCTGTCGCGCATTCGTTTTGCGGCTACAGCGTGTCAGTCAACAAAATGCCGAAACTAAAGCGGTTTTCATAATCGTTGTAGTTGATCAAGGAATCCCCGTAGCCAGTGAAAAGCTGCACCAGCCCTTTGAAACGTTTAGTGAGGGGGAAGGAGTAATTCAGCCGCCCGGCGCCCTTGTTGTCGCTGCGCAAATTGTTACGCACCATCACTTCCAGCACGTGGTTGCCGAAGGGACGAGCGATTTCCAGCTCGAAATTGCCCATGAATTTTTCGATGTCGGGATTGTCATCGCCCTGGGTATCCAGCGGATCATCCTTTTCGCTTTCCGGAATGCGGTACCAGGGCTTCAGTGACCAGTAATAACTGCCGGTGCGCGCAACATAGTTGAAGAAAATCCGGTTCCAGCTTCGTGACACGGGGATGTCGCGACCATTGGACTCATGGCTGATGCCCAATGCAACCAGTTCAGAATCCACAGGGCCAAATTGCCAGTTCACTGGCTTGGTGATGAACACTTCTGGCTCATAGTTGGCCTCACGGAAGGGGGCGGACTCATCCTTGTTGTAGGCCTGCCAGTAAAAGGTGCCGGTAAACGCCATCCACAGGGTCACATCATCGACCAGCTTTTCCTTGATCGGGGCCTTGAGGGACAACTGGAACAACACTTCAGTGGGCTGCAGCTCATTGTCATCTTTGTCGGGATCGTTCCATTTACGATTCGACCAGTAGCTGTAGGGCATCAGGTAATTACGGCGATGTGGCGTAATCACGAAGGGGTTGCCGCTGGTCTTGCTTTCCAGTGCGAGACGGGCGCGCAGGGCATCTTCATGGGCACTGATAGTCTGGCCATTCTCGCTGACATCGCACCAGCCACGCATTTCTTCTACTGTCACGGCCTTGTCGGCGGTTTGCACGCTGCGCAGCAGGCATTCATCCCGACGCTGCTTGACGGTCATTTGATCGCTTGGTGTCCCTGCAGCAGGAACTTCCGGCTTGGCCGCCGCTTCGGCATAGGCAGGGCTACAGAGCAGCAGGGCAAGCACCAGCAGCTTGTGCATGAACAATCCTTCAGAGTGATGGCTTTCTAGAGGTTGCCGATTTCGTCGTCGGTCAGAGCCCGGGCTTGCTCTTCCAGCATGACCGGGATGCCATCGCGTACCGGGTAGGCCAGGCCGCTGGCCTTGCACTTCAATTCGGCCCGTTTTTCATCGTAGATCAGCGGCGCTTTGCTGACCGGGCAGACCAGGATATCGAGCAGGTTGGGATCGAGCATATTCATGATTCCTTCATCAGATGGGCAGGAGTATAGCAGCGATTCGAGATTAAGCGGTGATGTGCTAAACAGCCTGTTTATTTTTTCGAAAATTTACTAACCATATGAAAATAAAAGGATTTGCGTCCCAAACGGCAGTTTCAAACGCTTGTTTGACTTGTGGGTCACAAATAGCACTGGAGGCTCGCTGGAGCGCTGACCTAAGATTACTGTCCCAATGACCGGCGCGCCTGTGGCCCGCCGCATTTTTACTCTTTGATTAGGGAGATTTGAGATGCCGGATTACAAGGCTCCCCTGCGCGACATGCGCTTCGTACTGAATGAAGTCCTGGACGTGGATTCCCACTACGCCAGTCTGGGTCTGGAAGACGTTAACAGCGAACTGCTGAATGCTTTCCTGGAAGAAGGCGCCAAGTTTTCCGAAAACGAGCTGGCTCCCCTGAACCGCTCTGGTGACGAGGAAGGCTGTGGATTTGAAAATGGTGTTGTCACCACCCCGAAGGGCTTCAAGGAAGCCTACGCCAAATATGTGGAAGGCGGTTGGCCGGCCATGGGCGGAGATGTGGAATTCGGTGGCCAGGGGCTGCCTGGCTCTGCGGGTATCGCTATTTCTGAAATGACCGGTACGGCTAACTGGTCCTGGAGCATGTACCCGGGCCTGTCCCACGGGGCGATTGCCACTGTGGAAGAGCACGGTACCGACGAGCAGAAGCAGGCCTACCTGCCGAAGCTGATCAGTGGTGAGTGGACTGGCACCATGTGTCTGACCGAACCGCACTGTGGTTCTGACCTGGGTATCCTCAAGACCAAGGCTGAGCCCAACGCTGATGGCTCCTACAGCATCACCGGTACCAAGATCTTCATCTCTGCCGGTGAACATGACATGGCCGAGAACATCATCCACATCGTTCTCGCGCGTCTGCCGGGTGCGCCTGCTGGCACCAAGGGTATCTCCCTGTTCATCGTTCCCAAGTTCATGACCGACGGCAACGGCGGTGTGGGCGAGCGTAATGCCGTAGCCTGTGGCTCCATCGAGCACAAGATGGGCATCAAGGCCTCCGCGACCTGTGTGATGAATTTTGACGGTGCCAAAGGGTACTTGATTGGTCCGGAGAACAAAGGCCTGAACTGCATGTTCACCTTCATGAACTTCGCTCGCCTGGGTACTGCTATCCAGGGCGTGGCTCACGCTGAACTGGGTTTCCAGGGCGGCCTGGCCTACGCCAAGGATCGTCTGGCGATGCGTAGCCTGACCGGTCCGAAGAACCCGGAAGGTCCTGCCGATCCGATCATCGTTCATCCGGACGTGCGTCGTATGCTGCTGACGTCCAAGGCGTTTGCGGAAGGTGGTCGTGCACTGGTTTACCTGTGTTCCCAGCTGGGAGACAAGGTGAAACTGGCCAAAGACGAAGCCGAGCGCAAGGAAGCCGACGAGCTGATGGCGCTGCTGACTCCGATTGCCAAGGCGTTCATCACCGAAGCCGGTCTGGAAGCGGCCAACCACGGTGTGCAGATCTACGGCGGTCACGGCTTTATCCGTGAGTGGGGCATGGAGCAGAACGTACGTGATGCCCGTATCTCTACCCTGTACGAAGGCACCACCGGTATTCAGGCTCTCGACCTGCTGGGTCGTAAGGTGATGATGACTCAGGGCCAGTCCCTGCGTAACTTCACCAAGATCATCCACAAGTTCTGCGAAACCCACGCAGACAATGCGGACCTGAAGCAATTCCTTGAGCCGCTGGCGGCCTACAACAAGGAATGGGGCGAGATGACCCAGGCCATCGGTATGCAGGCCATGCAGAACCCGGATTACGTGGGTGCTGCTTCCGTGGATTACCTGATGTACTCCGGTTATGTGACTCTGGCTTACCTGTGGGCCCGTATGGCCGCAGTAGCCCATGCCAAGCTGGAAGCGGGCGCTGGTGACGAGGACTTCTACAAGGCCAAGATCAGCACTGCCAACTTCTACTTCAAGCGTATCCTGCCGCGCGTTGCCGGTCACAAGGGTGCCATTGAAGGTGGTCTGGACTGCATGATGGATCTGGATGCCGAGCACTTCGCATTCTGATCTGGCAGCTAACTGCCCAATAAAAAACCCGCCTTTATGGCGGGTTTTTTATTGGGCGCCTGATGCCTGCGCTGCCCCGAAGCCGCTGTGGGAGGGCCAACTTGTTGGCTGAACCCTCTCGGTACAAGGCAGCAAGGCTATTCCTGCGGCTCAGGCCTTCCCCTTGGTACGGCGTGACGCTGCGCTCCCCCTCTTTACGACGAAAGGTGCACTTTCCCTGCCCGTAATGCCTTTGCCAGTGTTCGCTCTGCGACGCATACTGAACCCTCGTGTTTAGCGTGTGGAGCGTTTGTCGGGGCTCCGCAAGGGATGAAGACATGGTAAGGACACTTTGCTGGCGTTTTCTGGCTATCCTGTTCGTGGTGATCGGGATGGTCGGCGTGGTTGTACCTGGCTTGCCGACGGTGCCGTTTCTGCTGGTGGCAGCGTGGGCTGGAAGCCACGGTTGGCCTGCGCTTGAGCAGTGGTTGCTGGAACATCCCCGTTATGGTGAACCTTTGCTGCAATGGCGGCAGAACCGTGCCATATCCCGTCGTGCCAAGTGCGCGGCTTCTACCATGATGCTGATCAGTATCATGATCATCTCGTTTTCCGGAGCCCATACCGCGGTGAAAATTGCCGTTCCGTTGATGTTGTGTGTGACATTGTTGTGGCTCTGGAATCGTCCGGAACCCCCCAAGGCGGTTCCTGAGCATCACAAGGCGTGACTTTTCAGTCAGCAGTATGACTCGGTGGCATCTCTGTCTGCATGAACGGTGAGTCACAAATAAGCCTGTAATCACAGGCACTTGCTGCCTAAAATTTGCGCCCTGCCAACTTTCGGGAGATGTGCAAATGGCGACCTATAAAGCGCCCCTCGAGGACATGCGTTTTGTTCTCAACGATGTGTTCAAAGCGGACGAGCAGTGGGCAAAGATGCCTGCTACCGCCGAGGTAACCCGCGACCTGTCTGATGCCATTCTGGAAGAAGCAGGCAAGATGACAGAAGGCCTGCTGTTCCCCCTCAACCGTAATGGTGACGAGCAGGGCTGTAGCTGGAACGACGGCAATGTGACCACGCCGGATGGTTTCAAGGAAGCGTTCAATACCTTCGCCGAAAACGGCTGGACAGCTTTCTCCGGTAACCCGGAATTCGGCGGTCAGGGCATGCCGAAATCCCTGGCAGTACTGTTTGAAGAAATGATGCACAGTGCGAACTCCTCCTTTGCACTGTACCCGGCGCTGACCAGCGGTGCTTGCCTGGCCATTGATGCGCACGCCTCTGAAGAACTCAAGGCCCAGTATCTGCCCAAGCTCTACAGTGGTGAGTGGGCTGGCACCATGTGCCTGACCGAGCCACATTCTGGTACCGATCTGGGTATCGGTCGTACCAAGGCGGAGCCCAACGATGATGGTTCCTACAGCATTACCGGGACCAAGATCTTCATCACCGGTGGTGAGCACGACCTGACCAGTAACCATATTCACCTGGTATTGGCCAAGTTGCCGGGTGCCCCGGAAGGCTCAAAGGGGATCTCCCTGTTCCTGGTGCCCAAGTTCCTTCCCGATGCGGACAACAATGCCGGTGAGCCCAACGGTGCCACCTGTGGTTCCATCGAACACAAGATGGGTATCAAGGGTTCTGCTACCTGTGTGATGAACTTCGACGGCGCCAAGGGCTGGATCATCGGTGAGCCGAACCAGGGGCTGGCCTGCATGTTCACCATGATGAACTACGAGCGTCTGTCCATTGGTTTGCAGGGGCTTGGTCTGGGCGAAGTGAGCTATCAGAGCGCCGTGGAATACGCCCGCGAGCGTCTGCAGGGCCGCAGCTCAACCGGTGCCAAGAACCCTAACGGCCCCGCTGACCCGATCATCGTGCATGGTGATGTTCGCCGTATGCTGATGAATATGCGTGCCATCAACGAAGGTGGCCGTGCACTGGCTGCCTACGTGGGTTTGCAGCTGGATGCCGCCAAGTTCAGTGACGATGCCGATGTGAAGAAGAAAGCGGATGATCGTGTGGCGCTGTTGACCCCGATCGCCAAAGCGTTCTTTACCGACCGTGGTCTGGAAACCACCATCACTGGTCAGCAGGTCTTCGGTGGGCACGGCTATATCCGTGAGTGGGGTATGGAGCAGTTTGTTCGTGACTGCCGTATCTCCCAGATCTATGAAGGTACCAACGGGATTCAGGCACTGGATCTGGCCGGCCGTAAAGTAGCTCGTAATGGCGGTAAATCAGTGGATGCGTTCCTGGCTGAGGCCAACGCTTGGCTGGAAGCCAACGCGTCCAATCCGCAGCTGGCTGGCGCGGTGGAACCGGTGAAAGCGGCTCTGGCTCTGTTGAAGGAAGCCACCGGGGAACTGCTGGCGCAAGCGGGTGATAATCCTGATGCTATCAGTGCGGGCGCTGTGGAATACCTGGATATCTTCGGTTACGTGCTCTACGCCTGGTTGTGGGCGCAGATGCTGGCGGCGACCGATGGGCGCGATGATGACTTTGCCAAGGCCAAGCGCATCACCGGTCAGTACTACTTCCAGCGTGTCCTGCCCAAGGCGGATGCCCTGTTTGCACAGCTGAAGAGCGGTGCGGCGACCATGATGGAGCTGGACGCAGACCTGTTCTGATAGAGCCGCTACATGCCGCACGCAACACGCGGCACGCTATAAAAAACCGCACCCCTGGGTGCGGTTTTTTTATGCCGCTACGCGGCGGCAGCTGGCATCACGCTTCACGGAACAGGCTTCCAATTCGAACAGCAAAGGTGCTTTTACCACGGAGGACAAGAGATCACTGAGTTAAAACAATGGGTTTCCTCAGTGGTCTCAGTGATCTCTGCGCTGAAAGTGCTCTTGATCCTGGCTTTATCACGCCGCCTTTGCGTGTTGCATGCAGCGTGCTGCGTGAAGCGTCTCCTCAAGGGAATTGCATGTTCAACGGAGACGGAGCTTTCATGGTGTCCGCCCGGTCGGGACTATCAATGAAGGGATTGCGATTGCCCTGCAGTTTTTCGATTTCATCGTTACGCCGCTTCTCTTCCTCATCTACCGGGTCTTCGCGGTTCCAACGCTGATACATTTCAAGCGTGCCAATAAACGGCAGCTGGTAGCGGTCGTGGAGATAGAGCATGGCGCGGGCAACTTCGCCTTTGGCGTGTGCCGGTGGTTCGAACACCTGGAAGGATTGTTGGTAACCGCACTGCGGGTCTGCAGCGATGTTATCAGGCAGTTCGCCAAACAAGGTGCGTCGCCGTTCCAGTTCAACTTTGGTCGTTACAGGGAAACGGCCATGGAGGTCCTGCTGGATGGTAGTGAATTCTTTGTTGGAAGAGCAGAGTCGACCGCTGCGGCAACCAAAATGCTTGGCCAGTCTACGATCATCATAGATCTCTTCAATTGAGATCCGGCTGCCGGAAGCAAAGGGTTCCTGACAATAGAGCGTCTTTCCTCCGTCAGGATAGAGTTGCTGAATGAACTCTTCATCTTGGTCGTTGGCATAGCTGATACCGACAAGCAGAAATGCCCCCAACAGCACTAATGCAACCTTATTCATATTGTGATGCCTGTCACATTTTATATTCGTCATGTTGCCCCCAAGGCCCACACGACAGGTATCTATAATGTATCCCTGTGGGATAGGCGGTGCCAATTGGTTGATGAATGGTTGTAGGACAATGGCAGCATTTGCCGCATGCAACACCTCAACAATATCAATGGGTTCGGGGTGTGGCGTGAATCTGCTTCGGGATTTGGGGCTCACGGCACAGGCGTTTGTTGCTTATCCCAAGGTATAGTCTCTAGCGGGGAGAAAGAAGGCTCCTTTAGAATTATTTTAAATAAAAACTTTTTTTGAACTAAATTCTTATCGGTTTTCAATATCGATAGACACAAAAAACCATGGGTATGTCTGTCTTGGTAACGAAGAGAAAAAAACAAATATATTCAATGTGTTGCCAAAAAACAGTCAGGCCATACCCCATATTGGGTAGCCGTAACTGTGTGATTTTTATAATAAAAAAGAATTATCAAAAAATCGCCATAGCTGAATATATTATTGGCGTGTTACAGAAAAATAATTACCGACACATCAAAGACGTACTTTCTTGATTCACATCAAGTAATCATTGCTATGTTCGCATTGTTTATGTGATACGGTTTGCAAAGACCGACATTTTTACAGTGCGGTCATCATGGAGAAAACGTTGTCTGGAGGACAGATCATGAAGAGCTTGATTACCCGTTTCCTGAAAGAAGAAGACGGTGCAACCATGGTGGAGTACGCCATCCTGGTCGCGCTGATTTCCGTTGTCGCCATTGTGGTTATTGGTTCTGTTGGCGGGAAGGTGGATGACGCCTTTCAAAGCGTTGACGACGCAATGTCATAAGGCTTTCGAGCCCTTGCAAACCTGGGTTTGCAAGGGCTTGTTTTAACCAATGACGACCTTGTTGCTTGTCGCCGTGGGTATTGCCCTTCCAGCCGTGATTTTTGACCTGTTGGAAAGGCGCATTCCCAATACGCTTATCTTGTCGGCTCTGTTTCTGGGGCCTGCAGCAGTGTTTTGGGAGGCGGGGCTGGAAGGAATGTTTTACGGTCTTGCCGCGGGATTGATTGCCTTCTCTATCGCCTTTCTATTCTGGTTAGTGGGGTGGCTGGGGGCTGGAGACGTCAAGCTGATCGGGGCTCTCGGGGTTCTGGTTGGGTTGCCGGAAATAGGGATTTACCTTCTTAACGTGGCGCTTCTGGGTGCGGTTCTGGGTTTGTTTTACCTGGTGTTAAAGGGTCGAGCCAGAGAGTCATGGGAACGACTGAATTACATGCTTGCTGCCAGGGAGCGTCAGCTTGAACGCACTGACAGTGGGCAAGCAGCTGCGGTGAATCTGCCCTATGCCATAGCCATCGGTACAGGAGCTATATTCACCATGATGGGTGTATCGCCCATGATCTAGATCCTGAAGAAAAAAGCATGGAGCGAACGGGGAAAGGAGATTCCTGATGCAACTTCGACCAATACTGATTCTGTTAGTAGCCATCATCCTTGGCGGTGTGACGGTGTATCTGGTGAATCAGTTCCTGCAAAGAGAAGTCACCAGCCGGACTGGAGAAAGAACAGTAAGAACCGTTCCTGTGGTGGTGGCTGCGGC
Source organism: Alcanivorax sediminis (assembly GCF_009601165.1). NCBI lineage: Bacteria > Pseudomonadati > Pseudomonadota > Gammaproteobacteria > Oceanospirillales > Alcanivoracaceae > Alcanivorax > Alcanivorax sediminis. Next base: position 1,529,673 of record NZ_WIRE01000001.1, read on the forward strand.
TGATCTGAACAGTGGTACTCGCCTTGACGGTGTTCTTCTTGAGGTGGTGGCCTGGCCGGAAGCCAGTCTTCCAGAGGGAACTTTCAGTTCAAAGACGGCTCTGCTCCAGGACAAGCCTCCTTTGATTTTGACCCAGGCCAAAAAGGGCGAGCCCATTCTGAAGTACAAGCTATCCCCTTATGGTGCTCGCGGCGGACTGCCCGCGAAAATCCCTGAAGACAAACGAGCCATTACCCTGGCGGTGAATGAGGTTAAGGGTGTTGGTGGCTTTGTTATGCCGGGGGATTATGTGGATGTGTTGCATACCACGACTTTTGGCCGCTCAGATGAGAAGCCTGTTACCCGGGTGATTTTACAGAATGCCAAGGTTCTAGGCATTGACCAGCAGTCCAGTGACACCGAAACCGAACCCAAAGTCGTCAACTCGGCCACCATCATGGTGACGCCCTATGATGGTCAGCGCATCGTATTGGCGGCCAAGACAGGGGACCTGAATTTGATGCTGCGGAATGAATTCGATGCATCGATCCTGGAATCCGAGGTGGTGACCTACAAGGATCTAATGACGGAAGACACTGCGCCGACCAAGGTCAAGGTGGTGCGTCGGGTTCGTCGTGCTCCGCCCAAGCCACAGGTTGAAGTGATTCGAGGTCTGGAAGTGAAAAGCCAGACAGTGAAGGAAGGCCAGGTGCAGGAATAAGGCGACTGACGTCAGCGAGAGATAATGCTTCATGGAGGAAGGGAAGATGACTGTGACAATTCGACAGTGGCAATTGGGGCCATTTCGTGGAATCAGGCTGCTCCTGATTCTGCTGGCCTCTTTGGTCACGAGCGTAGCCTCGGCAGCTGAACGATATGAGCTGCAGTTCAGTGAAGGGCTGCAGAAAGAGGAGCTGACATTGTCGCTGGGTAAGTCCCAGATGATTTACTCGCCATCGCCTCTGGATCAGGTGGTGATTGGTAATCCTGCGATTGCGGACATCAAGCTGCTTTCATCCCGTCACGTTTTGATTCTGGGCCTTAAGCCTGGACACACCAATCTGGCATTTCGGGATCAGAACCGGAATCTGGTAGCGCTGATGGATGTCATTGTGGGTTATGACGTGGATCAGATGAAGCGTCGTATCTACGAGCTGATGCCGGAAGAGCAGGGAGTGGAGTTGAGAGGGTCGAATGACCAGATCATTCTTTCCGGCAAAGTGTCCAGCGTCATGGCCATGGAACAGGCCTTGTCTGTGGCGAAGAGTTTTGCTCCCGCGGAGAAAGTCGTCAACATGCTGGAGGTGGGCGGCGGCACACAGGTGATGCTTGAAGTGCGCATCGCCGAGATTAGCCGTACATCTCTCAAGGAGCTGGGAGTTAATCTTTCTGTTCTGGATGAGGATGGGGCCAAGGTGCTGACAGCGTTGTCCGGCATCACCTCAAATAATACGCCATTCCTTGATGCCATTTTCAGCGACCCTAGTGCCACCGCTTTTGGTATTAATGGCATTACCGGGCAGCTCCAGGCGCTGGAGAGGCAAGGTCTTGCCAAAGTGCTTGCCAAGCCGAACCTGACAGCATTGTCCGGGCAGGAGGCCAGTTTTCTGGCTGGTGGTGAGGTCGCAATCCCGGTTGCCCAGGACACCAACAATGATGGAACGGCCACCATTTCAGTTGACTACAAAGAGTTCGGGGTAGGGCTAAAGTTCATCCCGACCGTCCTTTCAGATAGCAGCATCAATATCAAGCTGAATGCTGAGGTATCCGCGGTGGACGAGGCAAATGGTTTTCAGGCCTCTGGATTCAACATTCCCGGTTTTGTGACCCGAAGAACAGGAACAACTGTTGAAATGGCGGATGGTCAGGCGTTCGCAGTGGCCGGTCTGATCCAGAACAATGCCAACAACGTGATCAACAAGGTGCCTTTGTTGGGGAGTATCCCGGTGTTGGGTGCCCTGTTCCGTTCCTCCGAGTACAAGAGGAGCGAAAGCGAGCTTGTTGTGATCGTAACTCCACGTCTGGTGACGCCAAAGCGCATGGATGATTATGCCATGCCTACTGATGTTTTCGTGCCTCCCACGGACCTTGATCAGTATCTGCTTGGTTTCCTGCAGCATCAGCCTTCAGAAAACCGTAATGATGATGAAGAGGAGGAAGCTGAGCAGCAGAACAGCCGTGCCGATGCTTCAGCACAGGGAGGCCTGCAAGGTCATTATGGTCACCAGCTCAGGGAGGTAGCCAGCTATGAATAAGTTAATTGGAATTTTCCTTGTATTAGCCCTTACCGGTTGCGCCAGAGAGTCCCTGAGAGGAGATCACGGCTACAGCAATGAGAACAACATGGCTGTTCAGGTGGTCAATCCGGGCGCGGAGAACAAGGACTATGGTGTGATTACTACTCACGGCGCCAAGATCAATGCCGGCGTTGAGCGCTACCTCAAGGATGATGGTGAGGTGGAAGAAGGGCGTGTGGTTGAGGATGTTGGCGGTTAACGCCAGGAGGGTCTCGTGATGAAGCGGCGTCAGGAAGGTGCTTATCTGGTCATGATGACGGTGTTGATCATCATCCTGATCGCAATTGCGGCCCTGGCCATCGATGTCGGTCGTTTGTTGGTAATGCGAACCGAGATGCAGAATGCCGTTGATGCTGCCGCATTGGCAGCAGCCGCAGAGTTGGACGTAGACGACAATGCTCAATCCAGGGCAAAAGCCGCAGCGCGTGGCCTGCTTGAGCATGACGCTCGTTTCGCTCGGGCGTCAGAGTTGCTGGGGGATGTTGGGCTTCCTGATAGCGCGTTTGAGTTTTTCTGTGTGATTGGTAGCGAGTCCGATGTGGACCCGAACGTAACTGGTTTTACCGATTTCTGCAGTGGCTCCGAAGTGGAACCGGGAAAGTATGCTGCTACGGGTGATGCCGATACGCACTATGTGCGTCTGACGCTTGATCCTGCCCTGGTAGGGGATGGCGACCGCTTTACTGCCGATTTGATTTTCCTTCCTGCCTTGCGAGCACTCGGAATCAATGTCGCGGATACCGCTTCCGCGGTGGCTTCTGCATTGGCGGGACGGAATTTCTTTACCTGCAACTATCCACCTATGGCCATGTGCGATCCCTGGGAATCAGAAGGTTCCCATTTCAGGGATGAAATGGAGGTGGGGGCGCATATCGAAATGCGTAACCAGGGTGGGAATAATGAACAGTGGAGCCCTGGCAATTTTGGTTTTCTAGAGCCGCCAAATGCTGGGCCGGGTGCTACAGATGTTGCCGAGTTTATTGCCAATGAAGGCAATGTGGGCTGTAACCCGGCAACCTTTACAACCAAAACCGGTTCCATGACCAACAAGACACAGGGGGGGTGGAACACCCGCTTTGGTATCTATGACGGCCCCAATCCGTTCCAGAGCTATGATGCAGATTATCCCCCGGCGCCAAATGTTGTGGCCTATCCATTGGATAATGGAACGAATTCTGTGGATAGCAGGATCGGTGATGGCTTGTGGGATGTGGAGGGTTACTGGAGTGTTCAACACGGGCCGGCACCCATTCCGAACGCATGGAATAATGCGAATCCGCCTACCCGTTATGAAGTGTATGAGTATGAGATTGCCAATGGGCTGCCAACTGATGGTGCGCCTGATGACCCGGCTGGCGGTGCGGATCGTCGGGTAATGAACATGGCGGTGCTGAGCTGTGAGGCATTGGGGCTGACCGGTGGCAAGAAAGAGGGCGTGATATTTCCGGCGGATGGATTTGCCAGGATGTTTCTGGTGAAGCCTGCTGAAGGGCCCCCGAATTTGACCTTCTATGGCGAATTCCTTGGCTGGGAGCAGGAGAATGATGATGACTATCATATCCAGATTCAGCTTTACGAATAAGCGGTCTTACCAGGCCGGAGCTGCCATGGTGGAGTTTGCCATCATGCTGCCAATGATTGTCGTTCTGGTGTTTGGCATCACGGAGTTGGGCCGCGCAATCTATCAGCAGAATACCTTAAGCAAGGCGGCGGCTTCGGGTGCCAGGTATATGAGCCGGTCGCCACAGGCAGTAACTTCGGATTGTGCCGAGGGGGCGACCTGGAGCGCTTCGGTATTAAATGCTGCAAACCTGATTGCATATGGTCGGCAATCCGGTACGGGGCAGCCTTTATTGCCAGATTTGGATGCTGCTGATGCCAGCTTTTCCGTCGCCCAGCGAACCGTTACCGGCATGGGGAATGCCTGCGTCATTACCGCGTCGGTGAGTGTGCCGTTCCGCGCCATTTTCGGCGATACCCTGGTGCCATTTCTGGATCTGGACCCCTTGAATCTCAGTGCCATCGTCGAGGAGAGATTCCATGGTGAATGACGTGATGAAGCGCAGACAGCAAGGCGGGGCGGTGATGGTCGAAATGGCCCTCACGCTTCCGCTGTTCATTCTGTTGATATTCGCAATCATTGAACTGGCACTAGTGGTATTTCATTTCACCCGTGCAGTGGAGGCGACCCGTGCCGGGGCTCGCTATGCCATTGTGAATAATCCGGTAACGGATATTTCGACGCTGGATTGCACTACGGTGACTGAGTTGACGGCGAATTGTGGTTCGGCGAGTTGTGCCGGATTAATGGGGAAAATGACGCCGATTTACAAGAACCTGGCCGCCTCTAATGTGCAGGTTCGATACGGTTGTTCATCAACCGGGTTTGCCAGCAATCCTGATCCCATTCGGGAGATATCGGTATCCATAACGGGGCAGGATTACAAACTGATCTTACCGGGGTTGATTGGTTTTGAACCGACGATTACCTTGCCGCCGTTTACCAGTACCAGGATAAGTGAAGACATGTATACCCCTTAGTGTTGTGGGGATGAGAGGGTAGTTTTATGACACAGGGTGTGATTGCCACACTGGTTTACAGGAACGAGACAACCAAAGCCGAATTTGCACGGCTGATTAGCGGAGCAAAGGCAGGGTTTGTTGCCATCCCTGTGGGGGCCAACGAAGTGCTCTCCGAGAAAATTCGCGAGTCAGGATGTCAGGTGGTTATTTTTGAAGCCGGCGATGACGTGGGTATTGATGTTCATCAGCTGCAATTGCTGTCGCGAGAATTTCCCAAAACTGAATTCTTTGCCTGCCATCCCTCGCCTGATGTGGATACCTTCAGAACCTTCATGCGAGCTGGCGTGCGTGATGTGTTTTCGCTGCCTCCCGCAGAGCGGGATGTAGTTCGCGAGCTGGATCGTATTGCTGACAGCGTTGCCGGCGAAAGTGATCAACACAATGGCAAGGTTATTTCCATCATCAACAGCAAGTCGGGCAGTGGAGCGACAACGCTGGCGGTGAATCTTGCCTGCGATCTGGCGGAGATGGATGAAAACCTCAAGGTGGCCCTGGTGGATATGGATATCCAGTTCGGCAGTGTCTCCCTCTATCTTGATGTTAAGTGGCAATCTAACGTGATGGAGGCGTTTTCCCAGTCCGCGCGACTGGATGGCACTATGCTGAAATCCATGATGAGCCAGCATGATTCCGGGGTGTCAGCGTTGCCGGCGCCTTTGAAAATTACCCGTCTGGACCGCGTCAGCGCCATGGATGTGAAAAAGTTTCTGGAAGCCGCACGGGAAAGCTTTGATGTGATCGTGCTGGACCTTCCCAGAGTCATCAATGAGTGGACGGAAGAAGTGCTGCGCAGCAGTGATAGCATCTACATGGTGATTCAGCGCAGCCTGGCAGTGATTCGTGATGCCCGATTGTTGACCACCTATTTCCACAGTGCAGGTATCAGTGATGACAAGGTTACCATCGTGGATAACCGCTATCGTTCAAAACATGCGGCGGTGACCGACAAGCAGATTCAGGAAACACTGCGTATCGAACGCATTGTCCGGATAGCTAATGATTATGATACCGCGATTGGTTCACAGGAGAGGGGCGTGCCTTTGTCGCGTTATGCCAGATCTAGCCGGCTTGCAAAGGATCTGAATAGCCTTTCCCAGGCGGTTCTGTTTGAGCTGACCGGGGAAGAAAGGGAGTCCGGAGGGTTTCTGGATCGGTTGATGGGGCGACAGTAATTCGCGACAACAGAAAAGGAGTTCACCATGTTTGTCAGCGACAGGAATGGACAGGAAGTAGACTTCAGCGCGGTGCAGAAAAAGCTGCATGCCATGCTCATGGAGCGCCTGGACTTGCGGGTTTTGGAGCGTATGGAAGGGCAGCAAGTCCACGAACAGATTCGTAATGCGGTAAGGGATCTGCTCAGCGAGAGCGGCTTCGTACTCAACGAGCACGAAAAGACGGCATTGATCGATAATGTCGAGAATGAGGTGCTTGGGTTGGGCCCACTGGAGCCCCTTCTCAAGGATCCGTCGGTGTCGGATATCCTGGTCAACACCTACAACGACTGTTACGTGGAGCGTCACGGGGTACTGGAAAGAACCAGTGTTCGTTTCCAGAGCAATGACCATCTGATGCGAATCATCCAGAAAATTGCCGGAGCGGTAGGGCGTCGTGTCGATGAGTCCAGCCCCATGGTGGATGCCCGTCTGGCTGATGGTTCACGGGTGAATGCCATTATTCCCCCTCTGGCGGTAGATGGGCCGCTGCTTTCCATTCGTAAGTTCGCGGTTGATCCTTTGACCGTAGCGGATCTGATCAACTTTCGCTCCATCACCCAGCCGGTTGCTGATTTCATCAAGGCTGCGGTACTGGCCAGAACCAATATTCTGATTTCCGGTGGTACTGGTTCCGGTAAGACAACACTGCTTAATGTGGTATCCGGGTTTATTCCCCATAACGAGCGTATTCTGACCATTGAAGACTCGGCAGAACTGCAGCTGCAGCAGCCCCATGTGGGGCGCCTGGAAACCCGCCCCCCCAATATCGAAGGCAAGGGTGCTGTGATGGCCCGGGATCTGGTACGTAATGCCCTGCGTATGCGCCCCGATCGGATTGTGGTGGGTGAGGTGAGGGGGGAAGAAGCTCTGGACATGTTGCAGGCCATGAATACCGGCCATGATGGCTCACTTTCCACCATTCACGCCAATTCTGCCCGCGATGCGATCTCACGTCTTGAGCATATGATCGGCATGGCCGGTGTCTCCATTTCGCCCAATGTGATTCGGCAACAGATCGCCGCAGCACTGGATCTGATTATCCAGACTGAACGTATGTCAGATGGGCGTCGGGCAGTGATCAGTGTTCAGGAAATTACTGGCATGGAGCAGAATGTGGTGAACATGCAGGAAATCTTCTACTTCAAGCGTCATGGTATCGATGAGAACGGGCGGGTGAAAGGCGAGTTCCGTGCCAGCGGTATCCGGCCGATGATGATGCAGCGTATTCGTGAGAGAGGTATTCCTCTCGATGAAAGCGTTTTCGATCCTGATCGTGTTTACGAGTAGGGGGCGGTCATGCTTAATGAAAGCACTATTGTCATATCGATTATTGCCTTCCTGGCTGTAGTCGGCGGTATCGAGGGGTTCTATCTTCTCTACCGTTCTATGAATGTGGAGCGTACCAAGGCGGTCAGCCGGCGTTTGCGAAGTCTCTCTGCCTCTGGCATGAGCAATGAAGAGGCAATGAATTTGTTGCGCCGGAGAATGTTCAGTGAAGTCCCGGTAATCAATCGTCTCCTTTCCGCTTTTCCACGCTCACATGCGCTGGACAGAATGCTGATTCAGTCTGGCGTCGACCTTACCGTCTCTCGCTATATTCTTATTCAGCTGGCTCTGGTGGTTACCTTTTTTATTCTACTGTGGTTGGTGCTGGGGGCGATCTGGTTTGTTTCCTTGCCAATCGCACTGGTGGCAGGCTTCTATCTCCCGTACATGTATGTTCAGGGAAAAACCCGGGAGCGATCCAGCGCCATTTCCGCCCAGCTTCCTGATGCGCTGGATTATCTGGCCAGGGCCCTGCGGGCGGGAAACCCATTCTCTGCGGCGATGCGTCAGGCAAGCCTGGAAATGAATGACCCGATTGCTATCGAGTTTGCTACCACCTTCGATGAACTCAACTTTGGTATGGATCTGGAAGATGCCCTCGAGCATTTGTCACAAAGAACGCGAAGTGAGGAGATGCGCTATTTTATTACTGCTGTGCTAATTCAGAAGACCACTGGGGGCAATCTGGCAGAGGTGATGAACCGGTTGTCAGGCGTGATGCGAGCACGTGCGAGAACCATGAGGGAGATTCGTGTGCTGGCTGCAGAGATGAAGTTGTCAGCCAACGTTCTGATCGGACTTCCGTTCATCGTGGCGGGTGCGTTGGTGGTGATGAACCCGGGTTATCTCAATATCCTAGTACAGTCCACCATGGGCTTTATTGTCATCGGTGCCCAATTGGCGCTGATGCTAACCGGTTATGTGATCATCCAGAGAATGGTTAATTTCCGGGTATAGACAGGGAGCGATACCATGCTAGAAGGAAACAGTCTGCTGATACTGATCATGGTGTGCCTGTTCATACTGATGGTCATACTTATCGTGTCTGCGGCGAACTGGATGTTCAGTGGCCATGGCACAGTCGACCGCCGCCTTCGTGAAATTCAGAGTCTGGCGCCTGCTGCACAGAAGAAGAAAGAACAGCCCGAAAATGACGGTCCTTTCACTGTCAAATGGTTGAAGCCTGTTGCCGATCTGGTGGTGCCGGATGACAAATGGAAACAGTCCAGGACACGGGCGAGTCTGGTGCGATCGGGATTTCGTGGTGAACAGGCCGTCAGTGTTTTCTACCTGAGCAAGCTGTTGCTCGCCATATTATTGCCGGTTATTGCGGTGGTTCCCTTTGCGATCGATCCGACTTTGGTCAGTGAGCGTTACTGGATTGTTGTATCGTTGGTCGCAGCAGGGGTGATTGGGTTCTTCGCTCCGGATATCTATATTCGTCACAAGGAAGAGGTCCGCCGTCAGCACCTTTCTGAAGTTTTTCCTGACGTGTTGGATCTGCTGGTGGTTTGTATTGAGGCAGGCCTGAGTCTTGATGCTGCTATCAAGCGAGTTGGGGAAGAGTTTCGCCACACCTCAGAGGCCATGAGTGATGAGTTATTATTGGCTACCCTTGAGATTCGTGCGGGCAAGGCGAGAAACGAAGCAATGAAAGCACTGGCGGAACGTACGGATCTGGATGAGATGCAATCCCTGGTGTCGATACTGATTCAGGCTGAACATTTTGGTACCAGTATTGCTGATGCCCTTCGTGCTCACGCTGATGACATGCGAGACCTTCGCATTCAGACTGCCCGGGAGAAGGCGGCAAAGCTGCCGGTCAAAATGGCGATCCCGATTCTGCTTTTTATTTTTCCGGCACTTTTTCTGGTTATTCTTGGGCCTGCAGCGATTCAAATTTACACGGGCTTTGTTGATGGGATGTAGGTGTGCAAATGAGATACATGCTTTCAGTAATGATGATGGCGGTTTTGCTTGGTTGTGCATCAACGTCTGAAGTAGAAGATGCGGAACTTGATGTCCAGACGCCGGAGGCCAGCTATGCGGAAGGGGAGGCGGCTAGGCAGCGTGGGGATTATGGTGGTGCACTCTCCTCATTCCTTCCCCTGGTTGAAAGAGAAGATAGGTGGGGAATAAGGGGCAAGTTGGCCATTGCCAAACTGACCCTCGACAGCGGTCAGAATCGGGAAGCGCTTAATGCCTACACCGTACTGCTGGAGGAGGATCCTGCGCTGATCGAGGCCCAGGAAGGCAAGGGCCTGGCGCTGCTGGGGCTTGGGGAAGTGGAGGCAGCAAGGGAGCAGCTGCTTGCTACCAACACCAGTGAAGCGTCTCGTTGGCGCACGCTCAACGGGCTGGGGATTGCCTCAGATATGGATACGGATTACGACGCTGCTGCCCGCTGGTACGGTATGGCGCTGGAGAGCGGCGGTGACAATCCGCTGGTGATCAATAATGCTGCCTACTCACGCATTATGGCTGGCGATTACTCTGCGGCTGAAAAATTGCTTCAGAGGGCGCTGGTTCGCTATCCGGAAGAAGACCGTTTGCGCAACAATCTGGCCATCGCCCAAGCTCGTCAGGGTAATTACCGTCGCGCCATCAGCACGTGGGAGCGTAGTCTGGACGCCGCCGAGGCTCGAAATAACGCGGGCTATATTGCCTACCTCAACGGTGATCTCGAGCGTGCCAAAAAGCTGTTCCGGGAAGCCAGTGACATGTCCCCCCGTTATAACCCCGGTATTGCCCGAAATCTTGAACTGGTCGGCGAGTAGCTTCAGCGCGGTTTCGGCAGCGCAATCCAGCTCAGTACGCTGTGCTGCCGTTCCCGCCAGCGGAAGGGGATCTGGGTGCCCTTTGGCCAGTCTGCTGACAGGGTTCGCAGCAGTGTGAGGCTGTTGGGGTGCCGGCGTACCGCGTCGTGAAAATAGAATCGCTTGCCGGTCAGTGGATATAGTGCCTTGAACAGACTTTCCTTGGCCGAGAAGATCAGCGTCAGGCGGTTTGCTCGCTGCAACGGGGTCATGCCTGAAAGTGCCTTCAACTCCTCCTCCGTGAGCAATTCCCGCTCCAGCCTGGCGGCACGCTCGGTGCTCACCCATTGTTCGGTATCCACCCCCACTGCCAGCCACTTATTGGCGTCGCCAACCATCACTTCTGCCACCCCGTGACTATGGGTGATGCTGCCGACTGCGCCCACTGGCCATGATGGCGAGCGGTCCTGTGTGAGCTGAGGGATCCCCTCCAACCCGAGTAGCTGGAGAGCTTCACGGGCACACCAGCGACCGGCCAGATACTCCGCTTTTCGCTTGCTGATAGCGGTCCTCAGAGATGGAGGTAACGGAATGCCTGCCTGAGCAAACTGCTCATCATTCAACAGCTCCGGCTGAAACTGACAGCTGATACGAATCAACCCTGAGGAAAGCTCCTCTCGATGCAGTCTGCTGAGGCTGGCTGGGCGGGGCTGTGCGGTGGCGGACATGAATAATCAATCTTCGGGTGGATGACATGGCAGACTATAGCAAAGGTGGAGTGAGCCTGCTGCGGACGGATGGCGGTACAGGTACACTGCGGGGCTGATGATCAAGCAGAAGGAAAACAAGGATGGCTGGAACCAGCTTGCTGGCATTGATTGATGATATTGCGACCTTGCTGGATGACGTGTCTGTCATGACCAAGGTGGCTGCCAAGAAAACGGCAGGGGTACTGGGCGATGATCTGGCCCTGAACGCTGAACAGGTGTCTGGCGTCAAGGCAGACAGGGAATTGCCTGTAGTATGGGCGGTGGCGAAAGGCTCCGCCGTCAACAAGCTCATTCTGGTGCCTGCGGCATTGCTGATCAGTGCCTTCTTGCCCTGGTTGATTACCCCACTGCTCATGATCGGTGGTGCTTTTCTTTGCTATGAGGGCTGCGAAAAACTTGCTCACAAACTCTTTCACGGAAGTGATGAACAGGCCCATGAAGAAAAGCTGAAGGTGATAGCGGATACGTCCGTCGATCTGGTGGCGTTTGAGAAGGACAAGATCAAGGGCGCGATTCGTACGGACTTCATCCTGTCAGCTGAAATCATTGTGATTTCCCTTGGTGCGGTTCAATCCGCCAGTTTCTCTGTACAAGTAGCCGCTATCTGCGCCATCGCCGTTCTGATGACCATTGGTGTCTATGGTCTGGTTGCGGCGATTGTGAAACTGGATGATGCAGGCCTGTATCTGGCAGCCACCCGACCGGATCGACCTGCTGCCGGCATGCGTGTGGCTGTGGGCAAGGGTATCCTCGCCGTGGCGCCCTGGCTCATGAAGTCGCTGTCAGTGGTGGGTACCCTGGCCATGTTCCTGGTGGGCGGGGGGATTCTGGTGCACGGTATTCCGGGCTCCCATGACTGGGTGCATCACCTGCAGGAAATGGCCTCCGCCGTCGCGTTTGCCGTGCCCTTACTGGTGAACCTGGTGGGAGGAGTGATTGCGGGAGCGGTGGTGTTGGCGGCCGTCAGCCTGGCCTCCCGGCTACGCGGGAAGGCTGCAGCGGCAAGCTGATCGGTTTGAGGGCTGGCGCCGGTCAGCCCTCTTCCAGCGACAGGCCACAGGCCCTGATCAGCTGAATAGCGCGTACTTTCTTTCCTTCCTCAAGCGCGGCCTCTACCGCAGAGGCCTCTTCCTCTTTGCCCTGCTGGCGAAGCGTCTCGATAATCTGCTTCCAGTCTTTCAGTGCGGTCTTGTGTCCATCCATGCAACTCTCCTTGGGGGGATATCAGCCGATGTTATCCGGCGTCCACCGTGAAGGCGGCATGCCAAACCAGCGGGTAAACGCGCGCGAAAAGGCACTGAGGTCGGCATAGCCGAGTAAGTCAGACAGCTGCGTCACCTGCAGCTGTGAATCACGAAGATAGCGAAGCGCCATGTTCTGGCGAGTATCGTCCAGCACTTTCTGAAAGCTCGTTCCGGACTCCCCCAGTCGCCGTTGCAAGGTACGTCGGCTCATGGCCATGCACTCAGCGACCTGATCGACCTTGACCCTGCCCTGGGGCAGCAGATCACGCATCAGGTTGCTGACGTAACCAGGTAATTCCAGGTCGGAGAGACGCTGGAGGGTATCAAGGTGCGCACGAATCAGTTGATGGAGGGCCGGGTCCGCCTCGCTGAGCGGTAGCTCAAGTTCTTCGGGATCGAGCAGCAGGGCCGTGGTATCACTGTTGAACCGGGGGACAATACCCAGCACGTCCCGGTAAGCCTGCAACGGTGCCTGGGGAGCATGCTCCAGCAGCATGGGGTGGGGGGTCCAGTTATGTCCCATCAAGGTTTTTAGCATCTTCCGGCCTACGCCCAGTGCCAGCTCGGCGCCGTGGTTGATGCCGGGTTGCTTGGGGTCCAATACCCGGTAGGCCAGCTGGATCTTGTCGCCGTAAGCGCTGACTTCCACGTGGGCGGCACCCATGTGCAGATGGAAGTATTGGCGCAATTCACTCAGCGCTTCGCCCACGGTGCTGGCGTTATTCAGCAAGTAGACAATCGGCCCGAGTACCGTAATACCTTGCCGGAGTCCCAGCTTCAGGCCAAATAGTGGATCACCGGCCTGCTTGGCACTGAGCTCCAGCAACGCCAGAAAGCGTCGATAGGACACCAGACCTTGCAGGTGGTCCAGGGTGTTCTCGGGTAGGCCCACCTCTTTGAGCAGTGCCTTGTGGGGCAGACCATACTCTTCCGCCAGGGAGTCAAAGCCGTACAGCGCAGAAGCCCTTGCAAAGTCCTGCATGCTTGTCAGCCCTCCGGGGAATATTAAGTGTATACCTGGCGCAAAATGCTAAATCATTGGCGCACTTTATCAAGTTTAGCTGTTTTTTTCAGCGCAGTATGTCTGTCTCCAGGTTAATTCCAACAATCATATTTATAGGGAGAGCAACCATGTCCATGTTGCCGATGCTTGCAAAAGATCACGATTCTCTGCTGACGCTGAACAACAACGAGATGCCCATCTACAAGGACATCATGGTTCCCGGTCTGGACGTCCAGCCCCAGTACGTTGACGTCAACCGTGGGATCTGGGTTCTGCGCGTCATGTTCCACCCCGGCGTTCAGCTACCGATGCACTACCACACCGGTTCTGTTCACCTGTGGACCCTGTCAGGCAAGTGGAACTACGTGGAGTACCCTGATCAGCCCCAGACCGCAGGTTGCTACCTTTTTGAGCCGGGCGGCAGCATCCACACCTTTAATGTGCCGGCCGACAACACTGAAGTGACTGACACCCTGATGCTGGTGGAGGGCGCCAACGTTAATTTTGATGCGGATGGCAATTACCACAGCATTCTGGATGCCAACTCCATCACTCTGTTGATTGAACAGTACATCCAGGAAAACGGCATGGAGCCGGCCACCTATATCAAGCCGTCCATGCCCGACTTTGCGAACAAGATTAAAGACTAATTGTTACTGACCTTGATGGGGCTGCTCCAGCGAGCAGCTCCATTTTTTGCAGCGGGAATACAGCATGACAACAACAATGCCAACGGGAAGTAATGGACAACAACCGGCCGTGCCAACGTCCGTTTTTGTAACTGGCGCAGGCGGTTTTATTGGTCGAGCCATCATGGCGCGCTATCAGGCGCTTGGCTGTGATGTGCGCGGCATGGACCTCAATGCAGATGAAAGTGCCAATATTGTTGCGGGAGATATTACTAACCCGTCGGGTTGGGCGGAGCATGCCAAGGGCTGCGAACTGTTCATTCACACCGCGGCCATTGTCAGTCTGGCAGCCCAGTGGCCCGCATATCGCAAGGTCACTGTCGAAGGCACTCGTCAGGCCATTGATGTGGCGGTGGCGGCAGGTGCGAAACGCTTTGTGCATTTCTCATCCATTGCCGCCATGGGGTACGACTACCCGGATGGCGCCGATGAAACCTGCCCTGTGGTGATCGGCAATGAATACCTTTATGGCGTTGCCAAAGGGGCCAGTGAGCACGTGACACTCGCTGCCCATGCGGCGGGTGAAATTGATGTAACGATTATTCGTCCGGGCGACGTGTATGGCCCGGGCTCGCGAGCGTGGTTGATTGAGCCCCTGAAAATGGCAAGGTCCGGCCAGTTGGTGCTGCCTGACAACGGACAGGGCGTTTTTACCCCTGTTTATATTGAAGACTTGCTGGACGGCATCATGCTCGCGGCAGGCCTGGAAGAGGGTCGCGGCCAGATCTTCATCTTGTGGGGGGGCGAAGCCGTCTCCTGCAAAGAGTTCTTCAGTCATCACTGGCATTGGGCGGGCCGTAAGGGCGCTCCGCACAGTTTGCCCCTGAAAGCTGCATTGGCGCTGACCACGGGGGTCTGGAAGGTAAACCAGATGCTCAAGCGTCACGACGAAGTAACCCCGGACACCATGCTGATGTTCTCTCGCAAAGGCGCGTATTCCATCGAAAAAGCGCAGCGTTTGCTGGGTTATCAGCCAAAAGTGAACTTTGCAGAAGGTATGCGTCAGTCTGAGCTGTGGCTCAGAGCCTGTGGCGAACTGGAGGGAAAGGCATGAATCACGTAATGATTACCGGTGGCGGCAGCGGCCTTGGACTGGGCATGGCGCGTCGTTACCTGAAGCGTGGCATTTCAGTGAGCGTTCTGGATCTGCTGGTCAGCAACGAAAGCCAGAATTTGCTGACTCAGGCTGCCAATGAAGGTGGTAGCCACTGGTCTTTTTTCGAAATGGACATTACCGATGATGTGGCCGTTGCCAAGGCGGTAACATTGGCAGTGCAGAAATTCGGTAACCCGAATCTGGCGATCAACTCTGCCGGCGTGGCGATCAACAAGACCCTGGCAGATATGAAGCCTGCAGAGTTCCGCAAGGTGATTGATATCAACCTGAATGGCAGTCTGCATTTTGCCTCGGCGGTGATGCCTCACATGGCGCGAGGTTCCCGTCTTGCCCTGGTTGCTTCTCTGGCGGGCTTTACCAGTAACTATGGTTACTGTGCCTACGGGGCATCAAAATTCGGTGTGGTAGGTCTTGCCACGACTCTGCGCTATGAATACGAGCCGCTTGGGGTTCGTTTGAGCTGTATTTGTCCGCCGGAAGTACATACGCCGTTGGTGGACAAGGAGCGTCTTGATGGCAACCCGATTGCCCGTGAACTGAAAAAGACCGCAGGTTGTATGGATCCGGATGATGCCTGTGACCAGATCGTGGCAGCACTGGATGCTGGCAAGTGGATGATTATTCCCAGCTTCCTGGGCAAGGCGACAGGATTTGTGGCCCGTCATATGCCGGGCCTGTTTAATGGCTACATCCAGATGATGGTTAAAAAGCTGATGAAGCAGTATCCGATTCGAAGCCCTGGCTAATTCCTGGTGCATTTTGCACTTTTTGCGCCCCGCATCTCCCCCGATGCGGGGCTTTTTTTTGCCGGAAAGACCAGATGCAAAGAGAAACTCAGTTAAAGATGGAGCACAACGCATTCTCACCAGGTGCTATTGGCGAATCAAAATGGAGTAATTGTGTGTGTCTGGAGAAACGGATGTATTGATTCTTGCGCCCGCGCGGATTTCTTCCAGTGGTTCTCCCTGTCCAATCAGCTGGTGTTCAAACAACACTTCGTCAGCATAGCCCGGTAGAAGAATGCGGTAATCCAGCGAGTGATGCAGATCGTTGTAGCGACCGGATTCAGCCAGCAGGCCGGTCAGGCAGTTGTCGGTGAGGGTGTTGTAGAAATCCGGAGTGTGGCGAAGGTTGTCCGCGCGGCGCAGAAAATTCAGCAGGAGAGCCTGCCCCTGTAGCGCAGAACCATTCAGAGAGTAGAGATAGAGGGGTTCCTGCCGGACAAACGAACGGAGGCCAATCACATCCTCTTCGCTGGCCAGAACGACAAACTTGGTGTACTCACGAAGTGCCCCGGCCAGGGGGCTGTACTCATTTTGATCTTCGCGCAAGCGCGCTTCTATGGACACCGCCAGAAACTGACCATCACTGAACTCGAAGCTGGCGAACGCGTGTGCAAGACCATAGTCACCAAAGTGTGAGAGGCCAAACCAGACCCGTTGGAGCTGTGAAAGCACATAGTGGCGGTCTATATAACGGGCTACTGCCACATTGCCATTTTCGTCATAGCGGAAATCACGCATCCCTTCGATGATAAGGGTGTCTCCACTTAAGTGAATCTCCGGTAAGCGCTGGTAGCCCGTCTTCCAGTTGTCATCCTGTTGGGCAACCCGCGTGGTGAACCAGAGGGCGTAGCACAAGATTGATAGAAAGACTCCCCAAACGGCGATTTTGCGAATGCGCTTCCAGGTTGTCATGGTGTCGTTTCTCATCGAAAAACATGGCCGAAATAGATATTGAAGGAGTAGTGGTCGCCTTCGGTGTAACCCAGAGAAAGGTAACCCGGGCCGAGCGGGGTATGAGTGCCAAGAAACAGACTGCCGCCAGAAAGCAGTGAGCGGGTATCGACGTCGTCACGGTTCAACCATACATTGCCCGTTTCATAGGACGCGCCGGCATAGATCTGTACAGAGGAGGGCAGTAGCAGGTTGCGTCGCAATGGGCGCGTTACCACCAGCCGGCCGAGGGCGCTGTGATTGCCCCAGATGCTGTCAGGCGGAAGGCCAGACAAACGAAGAAAACCGCCCAGTGGCTCGATTGCTTCCGTGCCGGGTTCCTCCTCAGAAATGGCCGCGTCGGCCTCAGCTACCAGTGAGAAACCAGCCAAAGTAGTGGCAAACCCCAGCTCAATCAGTTGTCGCTGGTAGTCTGCATCGGCGCCGAAGTCCGGGTCATGATGCTGATATTCCAGAGCGGCTCTTATCCCCTTCGTTGGAAAGGCGAGATTATCGTAGGTGTCCCAGCTTAGCCGGGAGAACGCGTATCGATCCTGGTAGCTCTCAATATCAAAGGGGATGCCGACCTGAGTCTCGATGTCGCCGCCGGTTGCCTGCATTCCAACGCGCAGCTCCCCCTTTTGCCTAAACAGCGCAGCCCCGGCATCCAGTCCGCCATACACTTCTGTGCGTCGGAAGGTGGCGAAAGCGGGTTCATCAATGTCGTTGTTGATATAAAGGTCAATGGAGTCAGAACGATAGCCAGCCACGGGCTCTACAAAGAAAATGAGCTTGTGATCGATAGGCTGGAAGAAGCGGCCTTCCAGCATGGGGCGAGAACCAAGGTTGGCCAGCAGGGCCGCGGTACCGCCGTAACGGTTCAGCCCGGCGATCCGTAATGAGCCAAACAGGCCAAAAGTACCGTTGCCGCGCATATCATCAGAAAACTGAAGGCCGATCTGGGCAAAGGTATTACTGGTGTCCCGTTCTTCCGCCTCAATGAAGAGTTGGTTGCGCCCCTCACTGTTTTTAAGGTGATAGCGGATGCTGTCGTGGTAATCCAGTGCGTAAATATGCGAAATATCCTCGCGAATTTTCTCGCGATCCAGGGGTGCGCCGGGCTGCTGTCTGATCATGGCGCGAATGACCTTGTCGCTGACAACACCACCGTTGGTAATAATGATGTCATCAATGACCGGATGGGTCTCCCGTGAGGACAGCCTTTCGGGGAGTGCCTGCTCGGCTTGCGTTAGCGCACGAGGGGGAGGCCCCAGCACCTGAATGGCGGCCGCATAACCCGCGTCAATAGCCTGTTTCGCCTTGCTGAAATCGCTGCTGGAAATGCCCTCCAGATCGGGCTTGATGACAATGTCATCTTCCTCAAGGGTAGCCAGGCTCTGATCACTGTTATTACGAACCAGCAGGGCGCTCAGCTGTGCAAGCACCAGGGCGATGGAGTTGATTTCTTCCTTGTCCCAACGCGGGCTCCCCACGTCGACAACAACCAGCCGGTCCAGTGACTGGTCACTGAGCGCATCAATGGGAATGTTATTGGCGATGCCGCCATCCACGAGCAGCTTGTCATCAAGCAGCATGGGTTCCAGCAGGCCCGGAATCGACATGCTGGCTCTCACCGCTGAACTCAGCCGCCCACTTTTCAGCACGACCTGCTCACCGGTCACCAGATCCGCAGCCACCGCCCGGTAAGGGATCTTGAGCTGATCAAAGTCGGTGATGTCCCTGGCAGGGGAAAACATCTCATCGAGAATCAGGGTGAGATGTTGGCCTTGCAGAGCTGCACGGGGCAGGGCAATGCCTTTGCGATTGATGCGAAGACGATAGTCCACAGGGGCTCCCGCATCCATCTGTCGATAGACAAACAGGGAGTGCGAGCGAGGGGAGTTGTCCTAGAAGGCTTCTTTCCAGTCCATCTCCACGGCGATCTGTTCAATCTGCTCGATGGAATAGCCGGTGGCATACAGTCCGCCCACAATGGACCCCATGCTGGTGCCGGCCACGGCACTGGGATGTATGCCGTGCTCATGCAGGGCTTTTAAGACGCCTATATGAGCAAGGCCTCGGGCGCCACCGCCGGAGAGCACTAGCCCAGTGCGCTCCCCTGCGGAAACAATGCCGGGAAGAGAACAGCAGAAAAAAAATGCAAAAAACCCCGATAGCAGGTTTGTCCCTTTCCTGTTCACGTGTCGGATTCTCTTTGGTGGCCAAGCCGAGTGCCTTCATCATAACGGGGCTGGTTTAATTACGCGATGCTCGCGTAGGTCACCACATATGCCCTAATGAAAGAGAATACCGTCAGCGGCAACTCTGTCGGAGAATGACTGCAACCCTGGCGCATGGCCGCTCAAAGGTGAGCGGGGTGATTCTTGTCAGGTTTGATGATGCCGTGTGCTCGCTCTCCAAAAACTGCCTGCATGCGGTACCGCTGTTGTTTACGGCCTTTTCGCTCCAGTTTCTTTCTGTCGACCGGGCCCAGCCGGGTATAGAGCTCACGTGCGACACGCATGGGTGTGGTCATGGCCGGGTACCAGGGCAGTACCCAGTCGGGCAGACCCAACGCATTCATTTGTTCGCGGGAGAGGAAGAGGCGAGTCAGGCTCAGGTGAGAGTGATATTCGTACTTCAGGTAGAGCTTGTGCAATCGCGGAAATTTGTTCTTCCAGGGATAAACCCTTTCAAAGGGTTCTTTGGAGAGGGCTTGACCGAGCTCTTTGCTGGTCCAGTCCGGCCGTGATTGGGTGGCTTGGGTGTGGCGCAATAACCGAAATCCTTCCAGTTCTGAATCCACCAGCCATTGTTCCTCCACACCCATCAACCAGCCGGCATATTTCCACAGGTGCATCACCGCCCGGGATTCCCGGGGAGTAATGATGACGCCGCCCAGCCTCACTCCCAGCAGTAGCACTGAACCGAAGGCGAGATAGGTGGCAATCATGTCAGTCTGGTTGGCGGGGATGCCCCATTCATTGCTGTCCCACTCCTTGCGCGATTGCAGGTGGCGACGAACCATGCCATGTACCCAGCGCACATGGAGGGTATTGATAAACCCTTCACCAAAGCGCTCCATGCCGCCGTGCTCAGTGCAGTCCATCCACCATTTCAGCGTTTCCCCGGTGCGTTGGGAGGCGCCTTTGTTCAGCGCGCCAGTGGCTACCAGGGCGTGGTTGAAGCCACTCAGCAGGTAACCGACCATCAGCGCCTGATCGCGCATAATGTACAGGCCGAACTCGCCCAGACTCTGCACCACGCTGACTCCTTGCTCAAGCAGTTCCCTGTCCAGCCAAACGGGTTCCTGATCAACCATGGCAAAGAATGTTTTCAGCTCAGTGGGAGCGTTCTCTACCTTATTGATACCTTCCTTGAGAGCCAGCTCATACATAGCCTTCCGGTTGCGTGAGTCCTCCGCCATCATCCAGTCGAGCAAGCAATCCATGGGCGGATCGCCTTGCCAGAGAGCGTCCACCAGCTGGTCGTAGCGCTCGCGGGATGGCGCCAGTGCCTTACCAAACGCAAGGCGCTGCAGACGAGGCAGCTTTTGGGTGACCTCAAAGGGCCTCACACGGTGAGGCACATTCCTGTTGGCGGTGGGCTGACTTCCTTGTGAGCGTGGATGCTGTGCGGATTTGCTGGTTTGGGCCTTGGACACAGGAGTTCTCCTCGCATTCTTGCGGCTGTTTCGGTTAAGCTAATTCAAGCAATTACTTGAATTCAACTTGCGTTTTGAGGGAGACATGCGCCGACAACCCAAGCAGAAGCGGTCCCGGGAAATGGTGGACAGGATCCTGGAAGCGGCCGCTTCCACATTGGTTGAGCGAGGCCTGGAGTTCACCACGACCAATCACATCGCAGACAAGGCGGGGGTTAATATCGCGTCGCTATATCACTACTTCACTAACAAGGAAGAGGTGGTGGCTGCAGTGCTGGAATGGCAGGCCAGGAAGCTGATGCAGGGCTTCAGCGAGCAGCAGAGCCAGCTGGATATAGCACGAATGCCTTTGCCGGTTCTGGCAAGGACGGGGCTGGTCTTCACCTTGCATGCCCTGCGGGCCGACCCGGTGATCGGGGAATTGGCCAAACACTGGAATCAGCTCTCCCCCCAGTACGCCATGTCATTGCTGGAGCAGCAGTTACTGGATATTGGCATGGCCTGGTTCAGGGCTAATTACCAGGAATACCCGATTGATGATCTGCATGTACGGCTTTTTGTTGTAATCAACGCATCCATGGCAACCCTTGCGCGGTATCTGGCCATTCCCGCTTCCATGATCAAAGACAATGAGATTGTGGATGTGCTGACAGACATGATCGTGAAAACACTTAGTCCGGACACGAAGTAGCCATTGCATTTGAGGCAATCGAAGAAAGCGACTGCCGAGAATAAGAGGTCTTATATATGCGCATTTGTTCACTT
Organism: Alcanivorax sediminis; assembly: GCF_009601165.1. Classification (NCBI taxonomy): domain Bacteria; kingdom Pseudomonadati; phylum Pseudomonadota; class Gammaproteobacteria; order Oceanospirillales; family Alcanivoracaceae; genus Alcanivorax; species Alcanivorax sediminis. The sequence goes on from NZ_WIRE01000001.1 coordinate 1,550,795, forward strand.
AATTATAGGGCTCTTCATTATGGGGTAAGCATATTGTGAAGGTGCTGGGCCGGGCGCCGAGCTTCACTTTTTTACCTACCGGTGTGCAGGAGTGTTATACCGCTGAAATGGTTTTTTCATTGTTTTATCGCTTTGTTCTTGCGTTTTGTGACTCCGGTTCATAACCTCCCAGTGAGGATTTTTTCCGTTAATTAAATGAAAAAATATGGCAAGAACGAAAGGTTTTAATAAAGAGGACGTTGTTGAGCGTGCCATGAATTTGTTCTGGAAGCAGGGTTATCATGCTACCAGTATGCAAGATATTGTAACGCACGTTGGTTTGAATCGTTCAAGCCTTTATGAGTCGTTTGAAGGAAAGAAGGATCTTTTTGATCAGTCACTGGATAACTATTGTCGTATTAATCGGGAAGGGGTGAAGTCGCTACTGAGTAATGAGGAAAGCGTGAAGGCGGGTATTCGAAATCTGCTTTACTCTTCAGTGGCCTGTACCCTTGAAGATGAAGAACGAAAAGGCTGTTTTGTAGTGAACTCAACCACCGAGCTCGTTCCTGGTGATGAAGTGCTCCTCAAAGCCCTTTCGCGAAACCGGATGCTCTTTGAAAAGGTTTTTCAGGGTTTCCTGAAGAAAGGCATTGAGAGTGGGGAAATCTCACCGGACAAAGATATCAAGACTTTGTCCGGCTTGATTTATACTCTTTTTTCTGGACTTAACGTTATTGCCAAGTTGGAAAAAAGCCCCAAAAAATTGATGGCACAGATTGATCTGGTGCTTGGTGTGCTCGATTAATACCTATCAGAAAAGTGACGTTGTATTCTTTCCCGTATCTTCCCTGCATTAAATCCAAAGTGCTCCATTACTTTCTCACCGGGACCAGACTTCCCGAATTGATCAATACCAATAACAAGACCTTCAAGGCCGACATACTTGTGCCAGAAATCAGGATGAAGGGCCTCTATTGCAACCCTGTCAGTGACTGCGCGAGGTAATACTTTCTCCTTGTAATCGGCGTCCTGTCGATCGAAGGCCGACGTGCTGGGCATCGAGACCACCCTCACATTGTGTCCAGTGAGTAAAGCTTTGACTTCCATGGCAACGGATACCTCCGAGCCAGTGGCAAGAATAATAAGATCCGGATGCGTTTCACTATCACTGAGAATATAGGCACCCTTTTCAATTTCCTTGATTTGAGAGGGATAACGATTCTGTGGTGGAAGTGACTGGCGTGACAGAACAAGAGCGGAGGGGCCATCCGTGCGAACCAGGGCCGCTTTCCAGCTGACAGCCGTTTCTACCGCATCACAGGGGCGCCATGTTTCGAGCCCGGGGGTGTTTCTCAATGAGGTAAGTTGCTCAATCGGTTGATGAGTAGGGCCATCCTCTCCGAGAGCAACAGAATCATGTGTATAAACGAAAATCGATTGTTGTTGCATCAATGATGCCATGCGGACCGCATTACGTCCGTACTCCATGAAAACGAGAAAGGTAGCGCCATAGGGAGTGAAGCCGCCATGGAGTGCAATGCCGTTCATGATGGCCGACATGCCAAACTCCCGAACGCCATAGTGCAGATAATTGCCTTCCGGCATATCGGCTGTAACCGCTTGTGCACCCTTCCATAGAGTAAGGTTCGAGACTGCGAGATCCGCGGAACCTCCTACCAACTCTGGCAGTAGAGGGCCAATTCTATCCAATGTGTTCAATGAGGCCTGGCGAGTTGAAACAGGATCAGCACTCTGCTGAAGCTCATAGATGAACCCGTCAATCTGACTTGGGAAATGCTCAGGTAGTTCGCCAAGAGAGAGCCGCTGCAGTTCATAGGCGAGTTGCGGATAAGCATCAGTATAAGCTTTCATTAGCGTTGCCCACGCTTGAAAGCGTTGCTTGCCGGCAGCTTTACCATCCCATTTCGCATAGATATCTTCAGGAATATCGAAAGCATCTTCATTCCAGCCAATACTTAACTTGGCGAGATGGACCTCGTCAGAACCTAGCGGGGCTCCGTGACAAGATTCCTTGCCTTCTTTGTTAGGCGAGCCTTTGCCTATGATCGTCTGACAGCAAATTAGCGAAGGAAAAGGGGACTCTTGAGCCGCATTGATGGCATTAATGATGGCATCAGGGTTATGGCCATCGACCTCGGCAATAACATGCCATCCGTATGACTCAAAACGTTTCGGGGTGTCGTCAGTGAACCAGCCCTTGACCTCGCCATCAATCGAGATGCCATTATCGTCGTAAAAGGCAATGAGTTTATTGAGCTTAAGGGTGCCAGCAAGAGAGCAGACTTCGTGGGATATCCCTTCCATAAGGCAACCATCACCAAGAAAAACATAGGTAAAATGATCAATAACAGGGTATCCAGGGCGATTGAACTGGGCGGCCAGGGTTCTTTCTGCGATTGCCATTCCTACAGCATTTGCAAGTCCCTGACCAAGTGGACCGGTTGTCGTGTCCACGCCTGGGGTGTGACCCTGCTCAGGATGACCGGGTGTGAAGGAGTCAAGTTGGCGAAACTGCTTCAAGTCATCAATGGACAAGTCATAGCCGGTAAGATGCAGAAGTGAGTAAAGCAGTATGGAGGCATGTCCATTGGACAAAATAAAGCGGTCACGGTTGAACCAGTCAGGATGTTCAGGACTGTGGGAGAAGTAATCGTTCCATAGTACTTCCGCAATGTCAGCCATGCCCATCGGTGCCCCAGGATGCCCCGATTTGGCTTGCTGTACAGCATCCATACTGAGTGCACGGATAGCGTTGGCTAAATCTTGACGGGATGGCATGAAGGCTGCTCCTGAAACCGATGGATATCGTGTCCAACCGGAAAGATAAAGAAACTGCTATGCCGCAAGGGGGACGACATAGCAGGATAAAGTTGCCACAACGAGGTAATTACCTCAGCAGGAGTTAGCTGCTGAGAAGAGGATTAATATTGCAGCCGCCATCAATATTGATTTCGGCTCCTGTGATGAATGCTGCATCGTCAGAAGCCAGGAATGTGACCAAATTGGCGATTTCTTCGGGTTGGCCAAAGCGTTTAAGGGGGATGCGAGCCTGTAGCGCCTGAGCAAAGCCTGAGATTTCATCCTGGGACATGCCGGTTTTGCCGAAAATGGCTGTTTCGGTGGGGCCAGGGTTGACAGCATTAACGCGTATTTTTCTCGGAGCAAGCTCTGTGGCTGCGGTACGAGTATAGGAATTGAGTGCTGCTTTAGAGGCGGCATAAATAGCGGTCATCGGCATACCTGTATAGGCATTAATTGATGACAAGTTGATAATGGATGCACCCTCATTGAGTACAGGAAGCAGTTTTTCAATGGTGAAAACCGCTCCTTTAAAGTTAATGCCCATCTGATGATCAAACATCTCTTCAGAGATCTGACCAACGGGAGCAGGCGCGAAAATGCCGGCATTAACAAAGAGAATATCCAGTGAGCCAAGCTCCTCCTTGACCTGGGAAACCAGTTTTTCGATGGCGGAAAGATCCGAAACATCAGCAACCGACCCAATAACTGAGAGGGATTCTGCAGCGGAGTAAACCTTGTCAGTGGATCGCCCTGTGATCATGACCCGGGCTCCGTGCTCTGCCAATGCTTTGGCGGTAGCAAACCCAATGCCACTGTTTCCGCCAGTCACGAGTGCTGTCTTACCTTCCAGGTTTTTCATTATTCATCCTTTAATTAACGTTTGAATAGGAGTCAGACCATTCAGGAATGATCGTTCCGAAAAGCTAGCATGACCCCATTCATATGATCAAACGGATAACTGGGGCGAAGTTATCTAAATTCTTAATGTGGCTTAAAGTGAGGCAATAAGGACGTGGGTGCTAAAAGTGGCGACGCCCTGAAATTGAGCATTGGCGCGCCATTTGTGGGCAAGAAAGAAATTTTGTGAGCCGGGACACTATTCAAAAAAACTTCAAGTTAATTTGTTGCAAACGAAATATTGCTTATGTAGATTGTTGCCCAATACTGGAATGATCGTTCTGTTTTCTTGTTGCTGATGTCCTAGGGAGTGGGGATGATGAAGATTGGCCTCATAGGCGGAGGTGTTGGGGGGCTAACTCTCGCTCTGTCACTGGTAAAAGAAGGTTACAGGGATATTCATATCTTTGAGTCTTCGAAAGAGATCAGTGAGCTCGGTGTCGGGATCAACATCCTGCCACATGCAATGAGAATCATGGATGGCCTCGGTTTGCTGGAATCGCTGGTGGAGGCGAGTGTTGAGACCGAGAGCCTTAGCTACTACACGCAAAAAGGGCAGTTAATTCTTTCTGATCAGCGTGGGGTAAATGCGGGCTACTCCTGGCCTCAGATTTCGATCCATAGATCCGCTCTGATACAAATCCTTTATTCCGCCGTTATCGAAGAGCTTGGCAAAGAGAAAATACATACAGATTGCCGTCTGACGGGGTTTGAATCTCAGCCAGGAACGCCGGTTATTGCCTCTTTCTCTGAAAGAAATGAAGAATTTGACCTTCTGGTTGGTTGTGACGGCATTCATTCCGAAGTGCGAAAAACCATGTACCCAAATGAAGGGGCGCCAAAATGGGATGGGATTACCATGTGGCGTGGTGTTTCGTGGATGCCCGCCTCAAGCGTATTTGAGTCCATGATTATTGCCGGGAAGTCGGAGCATCGGATGGTAATGTACCCAATAAAAAAAGAGCCGGATGGTCAGTATCTGGTGAATTGGGTAGCTAAACACAAAACCTCTTCAGCTCAGGAAATGCCGAGGCAAGACTGGGTTCATAAAGTAGACAAAAGAGAAATACCTGAGCACTTCAATAACTTTGAATTCCTGAAAATATCAGAGTTGATTGCCAAGTCAGAAGCCATATACAAGTATCCGCAAGTCGATAGAGACCCTCTTCCTGCTTGGCATTACAACAACGTGACGTTGCTTGGAGATGCCGCTCACCCAATGTACCCATCAGGGTCTAATGGCGCCTCTCAGGCAATTCTTGACTGTGAATCATTTGTTTGTTCGCTCAAGGAAGAAAAGGATTTAGGTGCAGCGCTTACACGCTATGAAGAGGAAAGAAGAACCGCAACCTCCGAAATCGTTCTGAAGAACAGAAAAGCTGGCCCTGAGCGATGCATAGATGTAGTGGAGGAGCGCGCTCCAAACGGTTTCGATGATATTAGCCAGGTGATATCCAAGGATGAACTTGAGTCTATTTTACAAGACTACAAGAAAGTGGCCGGGTTTGACCGCAATACCCTGGGAAATTTTAAAAAGCCTGTATCTGCTTGATGTTTGACGTAAGCGTGAGACAGAGGCGGGGGATCAGGAAGGGATGCAGGAGCTGACAATGGATGCCGAAGAAACGGAAAGCTTGTCCGGTAGTGGTTTTGTTGCTGAAGGCTGCTACGTTCGGGATGGCGAAGATTCCGAATACTATCCAAAGAAATTGTCGATAGGTAAAAGCCTGTCGGAACTCAAGCTAAATCACATTCAAAAAATTCTATTGATGACCGATGGTACTGTTACGGAGTTGCTTGAGTATCTATCACAGGAGCCCATTGTCATTGAGAAGGTTTATCAGAAGCTGGAGGGCGACCTTTGCGGTGTTCCTGATGAACATGTGAGCTCTATTCAGCCTGGGGTGTCGCAAGTCCTGATCAGGAAAATTATTCTTAAGGGGAAGATAACCCGGAAGAACTATATCTATGCTGAGTCTACGATCCTTGTGGACTGTCTGCCATCCGACTTTCGCAACGAACTGATTAACACTAAAACGCCGATTGGAAAACTGTGGTCTAAACATCGGCTTGAAACATACAAGACGGACTTTGTTGCCATTAAGGAAAAGCCCACAGCACAGATCGCATCTCACCTCTCCATTCCGCTGGATACTGATGTTCTGAGCAGAACCTACTGTGTTTATTCGTGCGGGGAGAAGTCGATGGTTATTACGGAAAAATTCTCTTCAGATTTGTTTGTTGAATAGCGTAATTATTAATCTAATTGATTTGGTTGATTCAACGGAATGAGATTGTGTTGGGGAAAAATATGAAAGCATCAAATAAATTGTATGACTGTGTAGTTGTGGGTGCAGGTCCAGGTGGTGTGGTGGCAACAAAGGAGCTGATTGAAAATGGCGTAGACAATATTGTTTGTCTGGAGAAGTCTGATTCAATTGGTGGCGTATTTGCGAAAGGTTACGACAGCCTGCTACTAACATCATCGGCAACATTCAGCATGTTTTCAGATTTTCTCAATAAGCCAGGTGAAGATAATCACTTCTGGTCAAAAGAAGAAGCCGTGGAATATTGGCAAAAGTATGCATCTCATTTTGGTGTGAATGGGTTTATCCGTTTTAACACTGAAGTGACAAATGTTGATCGCGACGGAGATTTGTGGCGTATCGATCTGGGTGATGATCATATCTTTTCAAGAAGAATAATTCTGGCGACGGGAAATAATAGTATTGAAAGTTACCCGGATTGGTCAGAAAAACTTAAAGAAATCCAGTTTTCACACTCAAAACACTACAAGAATGCTGAGTCGTTTGTTGGTAAGCGTGTTCTTGTTGTTGGAGGAGGAGAATCCGCTTCTGATATTGCTCTCGATATCTCTCGTGTGGCTGATCAGTGCTGGATTAGCTTGAGAGAAAGTGCGGGATGGGTTGTGCCAAGAAAAAGGGGAGAGTACGCAACGGATATCTCAACGCACAGAGGTATCTGGGATTTGCCGCGTCAGTATGGGACATATTTTACAAGGCGATCCATTGAAATAGAGAAAGAAAAGAATGACCCCCTCTACGATGCAGTAGCCATGCTTAACAGCAAAATTCCAGACCCCAAGGGGATATGGAGCACCTATGGAACAAAGACTACGGCTCTGGCTGAGGCGATTGCATATCACAACTGTAAAGTTGTTGGTGAAATTGTAAATGTAGCTGATGAAGATCGGAGACTGGAGTCAGCAGACAGAATCAGTCTTGAAAATGTTGATGCGGTGGTGTTCTCGACCGGGTACGTCAATATCACACCATTCATGCCTGAACAGTACCGTCAATGTGACCCCAGAACCTTGTACAAGCATATGATTCATCCTGAACTGGGTGACTCTTTGTGTTGGATTGGTGTGGCAAGGCCTGGGTTTGGCAGTCAGTTCCCTATCATGGAAATGCAGTCTCGTTACTTCGCCCTTCTTTGTAGTAAACAGGCGGAATTACCTAATCATGAGATGATGCATAAATCGATTAACGAAGACCATGATAAGAATATTGAGCAATTTGGCAAAAATGCTCAAAGAATAAGAAGCCTGGTTGATTATTTCAGATACATGGATGGCATGGCAGAAGTAATCGGATGCAAACCTCCGTTGAAAGAGTATTTTGTGCGCTATCCATTGCTTTGGTTGACCATGATGTATGGCCCTGCTCAGGCGACCCAGTACCGTTTGGTGGGGCCTGGAAGTAAAAAGAAGATCGCACACCGTATACTGCGTCAGCTCCCGGTAAGTAAGTTTAATAACGTGGTCAAGATGGGCTTGAGAATGAGGGTGGCTCATGCTCTTGATTCGGTGAATCTATATGCTCAGCGGAAGCTTCTCTAATGAGCAGCCGTGTCAGCATGTTGAGGCTTAAGGCTTTTGTTGGAGGGGAAAGCCCCGGCAATATAGCTGTGATGAGGCTGGTCTTCTACGTCCTGAGCATCATTATCCTTCTTGTTCTTGGTGAGCAAGTCATTAATGACCCTGGAGCTGGAGGCTATCTCAGCTTAACAAAATCCCTGCTCTATTTTTTGATGGGCGTTGTTGCCGCAACCATTGCTAATTCAACAGGTGCAGGTGGAGGGATTGTCTTCCTGCCAATTTTTATTGGGCTTGGGTTTTCGCCTATCGAATCACTTTCCACAAGTATTGCAATTCAGTGCTTTGGTATGAGCTCAGGCTCGTTGGCGTGGATTGCTTACCATGAAAGGGAAAGAAGGGTGCTTCCGGAGCAATGGCGAAATTTCTACCTGATGTTATCGGTAGCGATTCTTTCTTCATGCGTGGGTATTCAGCTTACCTTGAAATTGCTACCAGACCCATATCTCGACATTGAACTGGTCTTCTCCGTCTTCTCCCTGTTTGTAGGTGCTTACATATTGCAGCGTGCGTTACGTAACCGTTCTGAGTCCATCGGTCGGAGTAATGCCCTTGGTGCGCAAGAGATGCTCGGTCTCGCCATGGTTGGCTCCATTGGCGGGGTCGTCACCTCGTGGATCTCTGTGGGAGTGGGCGAACTGCTACTGATTTATCTTATTGCGATTGGTGTAAGACTCAATGTTGCGGTCGCGGTTGCGGTGTGTGTAAGCGCTGTTAGCGTTCTTTCCGCTATACCCCATTTCATGGCGGAACGTGTCGTTAGCCTTCATGTGCTTGTTTTTGCCGCTCCCGGGGCTTTGATCGGCGGGTTTGTGGCTCGCTATATAGCAACATGGCTTGGTGCGCATAAGCTGAAGGTCGCGGCATCATGCTGGATCATTCTTAGCTCTCTTCCACATCTTATTTTTTATTTTTTCAAATAAATCTCGTGAAAAAGGACTTTAGTCAAGGAGTTACAATGGAAATTCTCAGGAATATCGCTCTCCCCACCTTTTTGGTTTCAGCGATAGCGATGCCTCTTTCAGCTCAGTCTCATGACTTTTCAAGCATGAGAATTGATAACTCCGGGCAGGCAAAGCAAAACTGGTACTGGTCACAGCAACGTGGTCATAGCCACGGGCATGGTCATGATAATGGAGACGATAGTGAGGATCTTGATCTGGAGGTGACCTACACGCCTGTGGACGCGCTCGATAATGATTATGTAACTGAGAGCGGAGAGTTAATTCAGGAGATTGTTCCTGACCGCGAGATTGATCGTCTTCATGCTGCCAGTGAGTATCAGACGATACCGCTAGAACGGCATCTGTTGCCACCTTATTACTACCCGCCTGCAATGAATACGGTTGAAGACTACGTTACCACCAAGGATGAGTTTGTGAATATCAATCCGGCTCCAGGGGAGTGGGTACGTATTATGGAGGGGAAGCGTCATGGCTTTCAGTCTACCACGGTTGGTATCACCTACACACAGCAGGGTGGCGGGGCTCCGCTTCATACGCATGAGTCAGAAGAGACTCACGTGTTGGTGGATGGTGGCAAGGTTCGTTATCAGCTAGGAAACGAGGTGTTTGAGGTTCAGGCACCTTATGTAATTAATATTCCTCCTATGGTACCGCATGCCTTTATGAACTTGCGTGAGGAGCCTGTCGAGATCGTTGTCTTCTTCCCCTATAACAAGTGGGAAGCTGATTTTGTGCAACATGATGACGTGGTGAACTTCTTCACCTTGCCCTGACCTGTCGCGCTCGGTCCTAACTCCGGGCGCAGATTTTATCCTTTTATGAGCGTCGGGCTCGAATTGTATGCCCGAGGGATAGCTTGTGCCTTATTGAAAGGTGTAAGTGTTCAGGTCGGTGGTTATAAGGAGGTTCTGGTGACGACGTTGGTGCTTGATTGTAGTGCCCGAAAAGAAAGTTCAGTGAGTAGAGATTTGACCCGTCATCTTTCTGATTTGCTATCGGGCCCCAAAATTTACCGAGACCTGGGTGAGGGCGTCTTCCCCGCTTTGTCTGGTGACGACCTGATGTCTCTACATGGGAAGAGGCCGATAGATAGAGAAAGTCTGGCCAAGCATGCTGACATTTCCAGGCAGTTGATACATGAACTCCGTACGGCCTCTGTTCTTGTTGTTGGTATGCCAATCTATAACTTTTCTGTGCCGGCAACACTTAAGCAATGGATTGATTATGTGGTCCAGCCGGGTGTGACGTTCAGATACGAATCAGGTAATCCCGTTGGCCTTTGCGACAACATCGCAACTGCTTATCTGGTTGTATCGTCAGGTGGAACTGTTGTTGGTGGGCCCCATGATTATGCAAGCAAATACGTTGAATGGATCTGTCGTTTTCTTGGTGTCAAGGAGGTCCATCATATCGACGCAGGTGGTTCGAAGCGGTCGAGAGTGGAGATTGTCAGCGAAGCAACCTCGCAGATAAGGCAGCTTCTTGCCTGAATGCTATAAAAAGACTGGGATTGAATGCCCAGGAAAAAGGAACTGATAAAGAGAAGGGATGACAATGAAAGTTTGTGTGATTGGTGCTGGCCCATCTGGCCTGACAACGATTAAGCAATTGCTTGATGAGAATCATGAGGTCACTTGCTTTGATGCTAACGACAGTCTTGGGGGGATATGGTACCGAGGTGGTGACGACAAGCAACAAATGAAAGCTTACGACAACATGATGCTGACTATCTCCATGAAGCTCATGTCTTTTTCTGACTATATGTACAAAGATGGCCGTAAGTTTACCGATCACAAAGGGTATCTTCAGTATCTTGAAGAATACGCAGAACTTTTTGACCTAAGGTCCCATATTCGATTCAACAGCATGGTCAAAGATGTTCACCACGAGGAAGATGGCAGCTGGAGTGTCATTGTATCGGAGGAAGGTGGCAGGCCGAAATCGTATAAATTTGATGCTGTTGCTGTTTGTAGCGGGCCTTTTAAAAAGCCGAATACAGATATCAAGGAAATTTCCGGTTTTGATGGAGAAGTTATCCACTCTCGTTCTTACCGTAACAATGACGATTTTGTCGGAAAGAAGGTCCTCGCCATTGGTCTTGCGGAATCCGGTGCTGATATGCTTCGCGAGGTATCTAATGTGGCTCAACGGTGTGTTGTGTCAATTCGTTCGCACACCTTCCTTATCCCCAGGCTGATTTACGGTAAGTATTCTACCGATACCTTGACCACTCGATCCCACCACTATGAAATGTGGAACCGGGCTTCAGACATTGAATTTTCAATGAAGTCATTCAGTCAGGATAGCTGGCTGATGAAGAATGTGTTTCTTGGTATTGCCAATACCTATGGGCTTGCTTCCATTCCACTTAACTTTCTTTCAAAGAGATTTGGGAAGAAGGATATTCCTGAACAATCGATGAAGAACAATATGGGTCAAGATAAAGACCCATCAAAGATCGATTTTGATACCGAGAACACGCCAGAGGTCGTTGACTTCATCAATGAATGGAACAAGAAGTCCCACCATAACAATGGAAACTGGTCCCAGAAGATAATTTTCTCCAAGAATGTCAGTTTTGTTCCTAATATCCTCAAGAAAAAGTTGATAGTGAAAGACTGTGGTATCGATCATGTCGAAGGAAAGACGGTTTACTTCAAGGATTCTACGGCTGAAGAGTTTGATCAAATATTGCTTTGCACTGGATTCAAGAAAGATTTTTCTCTGTTGAGTAATGTAGAGATTAAAGACAACAATGTCAGAAACCTCTATAAACATTCATTTCACCCGGGTTATGAAGGGACCCTTGCATTAATCGGCTTTGTCCGCCCAATAAGTGGCGGGATTCCGATTTGTGCGGAAATGCAGGCACGTTATTTTGCTCAGCTTTGCAGTGGCAATGTCAAACTACCAAGCGATGTCAATAAACGCATTGATAAAGAAAAAGACTGGGAAGAGAGATGGATGTCGCTAAGCCCTAACCACACTGAGTCAATGCCATCACAGATCATGTTCCTCGATGCCATTGCCAAGGAAATTGGCTGCCATTATCCATTCTATAAAATGATCCTTAACCCCCGATTGATGGTGAAGCTCTGGTTCTACTCCTTCAATCAGTCCTGCTACCGGTTGACCGGGCCTCATAGTAACCATGATGAGGCCCTCGAGGACATCATGACCGAGGAGGTTCCCCTTCACGACTATGGGTTCATGCTCACGATGATCGCGCTTTCCTTTATGCCTTCATCATTTCATCCCAAGAATCTAGATTTTCAATATGGCGTACGTGGCTGAATAAATGACTGAAGGAGGGTAATGACATGAGCTCGAAGCACGTAGATAACGTCAATATCGACTCTCAATTCATCTTGGCAACTCCGGACCAGATCAAGAGTTCAGTGCCAGTTTCGCCTAATTCGGAGAAGGTGGTTCGTGAGGGGCGTGAGACAATCAAGAATATCCTTGAAAAGCGCGATCATCGGATGATTGCGGTTGTGGGGCCGTGTTCTATTCATGATGTCGATTCGGCACTTGAATATGCCAGGAAGCTCAAGCTTCTTGCGGATAAAGTGTCTGATACTCTGTATATCGTGATGCGAGTCTATTTTGAAAAGCCAAGGACCAGTATCGGGTGGAAAGGGCTGATCAACGATCCATACCTTGATAACAGCTTCAGGATTGAAGAAGGGCTCCAAATCGCGCGTAAGTTGCTTGCAGATATTACGGATATGGGTTTGCCCGTGGCCACGGAAGCGCTTGATCCTGTGGCGCCCCAGTACTTTTCTGATCTTATCAGTTGGTATGCCATTGGCGCGCGAACGACCGAGTCTCAGACCCATCGTGAGATGGCCAGTGGTCTGTCTTCGCCAGCAGGCTTCAAGAATGCCACCGATGGAGGTCTCATGGTCGCAATCAATGCTATTGAGTCGTCTTCCCACCCACATCGATTTCTTGGCATAAATGCTCAGGGTCAGGTTGCGGTGATCAAAACCACCGGCAATTCTCATTGTCATGTTGTGCTTCGTGGTGGTGGTGGTAGCTCGAATTACGATGCTGATCATATTGAGGTGTGCGAGCACGTGCTCAGTAGTTCAGGCATCGATCCCGTTATCATGATCGACTGTAGTCACGCCAATTCCGGAAAGGATCCCTCCAGGCAGCCGATTGTGTTGAGTGACATTGCGGCGCAAATTCAACAAGGTAACCGTTCAATCATCGGTTTCATGATGGAGAGTCATCTCTATTATGGGAGCCAGTCCCTGGATGCGGACAATCCCAAGTCTCTTCGCTATGGGGTCTCTATCACTGATTCCTGTCTTGACTGGGAGAGTACGGAAAGCTGCCTGGTGGATCTGGCCAATGATCTGCAGCGAGCCCTGCCAAAGCGCGTCAAAATGACCTCTGCTATTGCCTGATTGATACCCATCGAGTGCCTTGCCTTGCTGATTCGGCAGGGCAATGTCCGTCCGCTATTTAGGGTGCTGTTAAGCGTGATGGGCCGGAGGGCAGCCACGCTGTCCTCTTGCATCGCCTTTCCTTGCTCTGGCCGGTCCTATAGTCGTGCAGCCACATGACCGCAATGTCGCGCGCCTGTGCAGCTTGCAGGCTGCGCCTTTACAATCGATCCGTAATTTCAGTCATTCTCTTTGAGTGTGCAGCTGCATTTTTTAGCCCTTTTTTTCTGTCAGTGCCGGCCCCCGTTGGGAGTGAGCATGATAGTTTCGAATAACTGGATTATTATGCGACTGCATAATAAATGAATAGTGATGCGCGCCTTCGTATTGCAAACGTGATTCTGCCATTAAAGTGACATTGCTTTTTTGGGGTCATCCAGGGCGCTGCTTTCAGCCCGATTACTTCCGGACAGCATTATGACAACAAGACTTTGCAGCATCCTGGTATGCCTGACCGCCCTGATGGCGACAGGCTGTGGAGGTGGTTCCTCATCCAGTGGTGGCGCCGTCACGAAAGCGACAAGCAGCGCGCCAACCCATGCCTGGTTTTATGACGCTGACGGCGCTCAGGTGGCGCGTATGCAGTTCCACTATCCTGACGAACTCACCATTGACGTGCAGTTGAACTCTGTCGGGCCAGACATGGCCTGGGGTACCGTGGACGATACCTCGCATCCCTATCTTCAGTGTCAGTACATCTCCGCACCGACCCCGCTGCTGCGCTATCCGGATCTGTTTTTTCATGGCATGGCGGAGTCGCCTACGGGAGCTACAGGTCTGGCAGTTTTAGGTCTTTCGAATTACGGCCCGATGAAGTGCCCGGTGCGTAGCGGCCGACGGCTGCAGCAAGAGTCCGGTTACGTAACTGGCCTGTTCATGCCTGCCTTTGACTTCAGTTACAGTTACTCCATCAATGCCGAACTTGAGCACTTTGGTGGGACCGCAACGGAGGTGATCAACTACGAATTCGATGGTCTGGACACGACGGTTGCGGAGATTTTGGCATTATCAGAATTTACCACCACTAATATCGATCTCGAGACGGTGGATGAGCCGGATCTGCCCGCCATCGTTGATCACACCCAGACCAATGCCGTTATCTATGATGCCGAGCAGCGCCCCCTGAGTATTGACCTCGCTGCGGATAGCTCCTGGACAGCCGTGCTTGATGAATACTGCATGGAGGCTGATCCCATTGCCGTCTCTCTCAAGCTTTTGAGGGGATGCTCCTCCGCCCACCAAACACGCTCCTATCGGTATCTGGGCAATAGCGTCGAACAGGACACCCAGCGCTACAACGGCTCAACGTCCGCAGACTTATATACCAATACCGCCACGCGCCTGGCCGACCGTGTGATCATTCACCCCGGCACTGCCGATGCCGGTCCTGAATCGGGTAGGTATTACGACTCCTATTTCTTCAATGCGTCGGAACAAGTGACGGCCATGGTGCGAAGTTCCTACGGTGAAGACGGGATTTGGGGCACGGTAGACGACCGACCGGAAACAGTTGAGTCTTACCATTATGACGGCAGCGGCCGGCTCTCCGAAGTGGAATACCTCGGCTCGATAGCACTGAGTTACCGTTACTACAGCGATGGGAAGTTAAAACAGGTTGACCAATTTCATGTTGAGTCTGACGTCCCCTGGCGGAGAACGCTACTTTCCTACCGACAGGGTGCGCCAGCCAAGATCACCGTGCAGAGTCGCGAAGCTGACGAGAACGATGGCTATGTACTGCAAACGCGTATTGTCATGGCGTTTGCTCCAAGCGAAGAAAAATGGCCCAAGCTGTTTTCACCTGTCCCTCTTATCCCCGAGTACCGGATGCCGCCCAGTATTGATGACCTGATGCGCTTCCAGCCGATAAGATGATCTGGGATACGTAAGCGGCCCAGATGAGGCCGCTTTTTTGTTTCTATCGGTAGGCTGTTGCCTGTCAAAATAAGGCGTGCAGCCACTTTGGCAGGTGGAGTACTGTAAGTCGCCAATGGCAGGCAACTTATGCTCCATTCCACAGAAGAAAAATATGAGAGAAATTGGTGGGCCCACCAGGACTTGAACCTGGGACCAATCGATTATGAGTCGACTGCTCTAACCAACTGAGCTATAGGCCCTGAGAGATCGCCTGACGTCAGATGCTCGACGTCTGAGGCAATGCCGACGCTAATGCGCGGGCAAGGATTATAACGTGAATTTCTAGCAGGGAAAGGTCGATCCTTTTTTATTATCAACCCGGGCTGCGCAGCAGCCCGGGTTGCGTCTTGCATCCGGCATCAAGCATCCGGCGTAATATTTACAGATCGCCGTCCAGGAAGCTGCGCAGGTGTTCGCTGCGAGACGGATGACGCAGCTTGCGCAGCGCCTTGGCTTCGATCTGACGGATACGCTCACGGGTCACGTCGAACTGCTTACCCACTTCCTCAAGGGTGTGGTCAGTGTTCATGTCGATACCGAAACGCATGCGCAGTACCTTGGCTTCACGGGCGGTGAGGTTGGCCAGTACTTCGCGGGTGGCCTCTTCCAGGCCCAGCGAGGTGGCGGAGTCCACCGGGGATTCCATGTTGCCGTCTTCGATAAAGTCGCCGAGGCTGGAATCTTCATCGTCACCGATGGGGGTTTCCATGGAGATCGGCTCTTTGGCGATCTTCAGAACCTTGCGCACCTTGTCTTCCGGCATTTCCAGGCGCACGCCCAGCTCTTCCGGCGTCGGCTCGCGACCCATTTCCTGGAGCATCTGGCGCTGTACCCGGTTGATCTTGTTGATGGTCTCGATCATGTGTACAGGAATACGAATGGTGCGCGCCTGATCCGCAATGGAGCGGGTAATAGCCTGACGAATCCACCAGGTGGCGTAGGTGGAGAACTTGTAACCACGACGGTATTCGAACTTGTCTACGGCCTTCATCAGGCCGATGTTGCCTTCCTGGATGAGATCAAGGAACTGCAGACCACGGTTGGTGTATTTCTTGGCAATGGAGATAACCAGACGCAGGTTCGCTTCCACCATTTCTTTCTTGGCGCGACGGGCCTTGGCTTCACCGATGGAAATGCGACGGTTGATTTCCTTGATGTCCGCCACCGGGAGGCCAATGATGTCTTCGATGGTAGAAATCTTGCGCTGGGCGCGCTGGATGTCTTCCTTTACAACTTCCAGCTTGTCGGCAATAGCCTTGCCTTTCTTGGTCTTCAGCTGGGTATCGATCCAACCCATGTCGGTTTCATTGCCGGGGAACAGCTTGATGAAATCCTTGCGGTCCATGCCGCCACGACGGATGGCGAAGGACATGATCTGGCGCTCGAACTTGCGCACCAAATCCAGATTGTTACGGGCGCCAACCAGCATTTCGTCATAGATACGCGGAACCAGCTTGAACAGGGTAAAGTGCTCGGCAAGGGCTTCCAGTGCCTTGGCGGTGCTGGCATGGTCACGGCCGTTGCGCTTCAGTGCGCGCTCAGCTTTTTCATGCAGCGTTTTCAGCTCATTGAAACGCTCTGCAGCCAGTACCGGATCCAGGCCGCCTTCATCTTCGTCGGAGTCATCATCAGAATCGTTGTCTTTGTCGTCAGCGTCTTCTTCGTCATCGTCCTTCTCTGCCTTCTTGGCTTTTTCTGCGAAGGTGGGTTCCTTGTTGGCGTTGGTGGCCGCAGCCCCATCGTCATTGGGATCCAGGTAGCCGGCGATGATATCGGTGAGTTTGCGCTCTTCGTTTTCCACGCGGGCGTATTCGTCGATCAGCATGTCGACAGCGCCGGGCCAGAAGGCCAGCGCGTGCATGACTTCACGAGTACCTTCTTCAATACGCTTGGCGATCTCGATTTCGCCTTCACGGGTCAGCAGTTCCACTGTGCCCATTTCGCGCATGTACATGCGCACGGGGTCAGTGGTGCGGCCCGGCTCGCTTTCTACGGACGCGAGTACGGCCGCAGCTTCTTCGGCAGCCACTTCGTCGGTGCTGTCGGCACTTTCATCGATCATCAGCTGATCGGCATCGGCGGCCTTCTCGACCACGGTAATGCCCATGTCGTTGATCATCTGAATGATGTCTTCAACCTGGTCGGTGTCGGTAATGGACTCCGGCAGGTGGTCGTTAACCTCGGCATAGGTCAGGTAGCCCTGTTCCTTGCCGAGTGCGATCAACTGCTTCAGCTGGGATTGCTGCTGCTGCTTTTGAGTCGTCATGCAATAAAGCCCGTCGTCGTGATGATGCCGTGGGGAAACGGCGTATTATACTCGGAGATGGGGGTGACGGCCAGTAATTGCAAGGCGTTGCGGTAGTCGGGGGTGGACGGTTGCTGGTTGGCCGGTATCTTAAAAAACAAGGGGTTAGGTTTGCAGGCTAGTGGAACGGTTTGCGGGCGTGCTGGCGTGCCTCTGCCAGCAGCTTGTGCAGTTCCTGCCAGTGGGCGGCATCGGGAATGCCGGCCTGCTCCACTTCCAGTAATGCCGCTTCCAGACGGGCAACTTCCAGTTGGGAAAGCGCGTCCTGCCAGAGCCTGGCGGCCATGGTTTCCTGCATGGGGGGCTTGAGGCTGGCTCTGAGCAGACGTGAGAGGATTTCCCCCTGTTCCAGGGCCATTAACGCACCAAGCAGAGAGGCTGGGTGCTGATGCTTTTGACACAGGCCAGCTACCTGGATCAGCAGGTCGATATGCGGCACGGGCAGTCGCTCCACGCCATCGGGGAGCGGGTGAGATTCGACCAGCCCCGGATAATCCAGCAGCACCAGCACCAACCGTTCGGCCATGGTTAGTGGCCCCTTGCGGCGGCCGGAGTCCCGACGCTGCGGGGCAGGGCTGTCCAGCGTAATGGGGAAGTCGTCGGCGGGATAAAAGTCATCCTCACCCTGCGGTGGTGCATCATCCCAGCCGGGTGGTGGCGGCTCATTGTCATTGCCGTAGCCGGTGTCTGAATGTGGGACGGGTCTGCTTTGCTGCGCAGGCTCTGCCGGCGCTTTGGGCGCGGGTTTGAGCTGAATCAGCGATTCCTTGTCCAGTCGGGTCAGCTGCGCCAGCTCTTCGGTTAGCAGCGCACGGTAGACCGGGCCGGCCGGTTTATCCAGATAGGGCAGGGCCAGCCGCGCCAGTCGCGCGCGTCCATCCACCGTATTCAGGTCGAGCCCTTCTGACAGATGACGGAAGAGATAAGTGGACAGGGCGTCCGCTTTGTCGGTCATGGCGCGCAGCGCCTCGGGGCCCTGCGCCCTGACCAGGGTGTCCGGATCTTCGCCGTCGGGGAGGAACAGGAAGCGAACCTGTTTGCCATCGTCCAGTGCCGGGAGCAAGGACTCCAGTGCCCGCCAGGCGGCACGAACACCGGCCTTGTCGCCGTCGAAACACAGAATCACTTCGTCCACCTGGCGGAAAAGCTTGCGGGCATGATCCTCGGTGGTGGCGGTGCCGAGGGTGGCGACCACGTTGGGGACACCATACTGATGCAGCGCAATCACATCCATGTAGCCTTCCACCACATAGAGGCGGTCGCTGCGATCACGGCTCTGACGCCACTCCCACAGGCCATAAAGCTCTTCGCCCTTGTGAAACACGGGGGTTTCCGGGCTGTTCAGGTATTTCGGTTTGCCGTCTCCCAGTACCCGGCCACCGAAACCAATGGTGCGGCCACGGCTGTCGCGGATTGGGAAGATGATGCGGTCGCGGAATTTGTCATACACCCGGCCGTTGTCCTCCCGGCGCACCAACAGACCGGCGGTGAGGGCCTGCTCCAGGGTGGCTTCGGTCAGTGACAGGCCGTTGATCAGGTTGTCGTAACCGGGAGGGGCAAAGCCCAGCGAAAAGCGCTTGGCAATTTCACCACTCAGGCCCCGGTTCTTCAGGTAATTAACGGCTTTCTGCTTCTCCGGAGCCTGGCGTAATTGCTGGGCATAGAAGTGCTCGGCGCGACCAAGAAGATCGTACAGGGACTGCAGGCGATCCTTGCGCTGGCGATCGGCGGGCGTTTCCGGGCGGCTTTCCGGCACTTCCATGCCGGCGCGGCTGGCAAGTTGCTTGACCGCCTCCGGAAAGTTCATGTGCTCGTATTCCATCAGGAAGCCCACGGCGTTGCCTTTGGCGCCACAGCCGAAGCAGTAGTAGAACTGCTTGTCCGGAGCAACCGTGAACGAAGGGGTCTTTTCCTGATGGAAGGGGCAGCAGGCGCTGTAGTTGCGACCGGTCTTTTTCAGGGGCACACGGGCGTCAATCAGCTCCACCAGATCGGTGCGGGCCAACAGGTCTTGAATGAAGTTATCCGGTATGCGCGCCATGGGACTGATTTTGCCAGAAGGGCGGTTATCTAAACAGAAAGACGGGCTGAAAGGCAGCTAATAGTTAACAGTTAATAGTTAACAGCGAAAACCTGGGATAGCAGGGGCTTCAGCAGGAGGATTAGCTGTTCAGCTTGGCGCGAACTTTTCCGCTGGCAGCGCCCATGTCGGCACGACCTTGGAGCTGAGGCTTGAGAATTCCCATGACCTTGCCCATGTCCTGCATGCCGGCGGCACCGGTGCTGGCTATGGCTTCGTCAATCAGGGTGTCGATTTCCGCATCGGTGAGCGGCTCGGGGAGGAATTCCTGGAGCACTACGATTTCCGCTTCCTCCACGTCGGCCAGGTCGGCACGATTGGCGTCGCGGTATTGGGTCGCAGAGTCCTTGCGCTGCTTGATCAGCTTGTCGAGCAGGGCCAGTACACGCTCGTCATCGGGGTCGATGCGTTCGTCTACTTCAATCTGCTTGATCGCTGCCAGCGCCATACGAAAAACGCCAAGACGTGCCTTATCTTTTGCACGCATGGCGTCTTTCATGGCTGCAGTGAGCTGCTCTTTGAGCGCACTCATCAGACGTCTCTACTCAGCAATGCTTAGTAAAGACGCTTGCGTGCGAGCTGCTCACGCTGCAGTTTTTTAAGGTGACGCTTGACGGCTGCGGCACGCTTGCGCTTACGCTCTTGAGTGGGCTTCTCGTACTGTTCGCGACGACGCACTTCAGACAGAATGCCCGCTTTTTCACAGCCACGCTTGAAACGGCGCAGGGCCACATCAAACGGTTCGCCTTCTTTCACCTTCACCTGAGGCATGAAGAATCACCTTCCTAGAAATTAGAGTTTATGGATTCGCTGCGGGCTCAGGTGTCCCATTTGCAGCGAGGGCGCGATTTTACCTAAGTGGGCAGGAAATGCAAATCAGCTTGTCGGGGGGTATTATGGCGCCCGGATTTCAAAGGTAGGCATCATGCGCGTTCTGGGTATTGAATCAAGCTGTGACGAGACCGGTGTAGCCATTTATGACACCGAGGCCGGGCTATTGGGGCAGGCCCTGTACAGTCAGGTGGAAATGCACGCCAAATACGGTGGGGTAGTACCGGAACTGGCTAGCCGCGATCACGTACAGCGGGTGTTGCCGCTGGTCAGGCAGGTGCTGGAAGAGGCCGAAACCCGCCCGGAGCAACTGGACGGTGTCGCTTATACAGCAGGCCCCGGCCTGGCTGGCGCTCTGTTGGTAGGGGCGGGCGTGGCACGCTCCCTCGCCTTTGGCTGGGGTATTCCTGCGGTGGAAGTCCATCACATGGAGGGCCATTTGCTGGCCCCCCTGCTGGAAGAGCGGGCCCCGCAGTTCCCCTTTGTGGCCTTGCTGGTCAGTGGCGGCCATACCCTGCTGCTGGATGCGCGCAGCCTGGGGGATTACTCGATTCTGGGCGAGTCAGTGGATGATGCTGCCGGTGAAGCGTTCGACAAGGCGGCCAAGATGATGGGGCTGGGCTATCCTGGCGGCCCACGCATTGCGGCGCTGGCCGAGCAAGGCACGCCCGGTCGCTTCCGCTTCCCCCGGCCGATGACGGATCGCCCCGGGCTGGATATGAGCTTTTCCGGCCTGAAGACCTTTACCCTCAATACGATTCACGATCTGGGTGGCAAGGAGGCCCTGTCAGAGCAGGACCGAGCCGACATCGCGCTGGCGTTTGAGGAGGCCTCGGTGGACACCCTGATCATCAAATGCCGTCGCGCCATGGAGCAGACCGGTTACAAGCAGTTGGTAATGGCGGGAGGGGTGAGTGCCAACCGTTCCCTGCGTGCCCGCCTGGGTGAGCAGATGAAGAAACGGGGTGTGGAGCTGTTCTACCCGGCACCTCAGTACTGCACCGATAACGGCGCCATGATTGCCTTTGCCGGTGCTCTGCGTATGCAGGCGGGGGAGTCTGCCGAGCTTCCCATCAAGGTGCGTCCAAGATGGCCGCTGACGGAGCTGGCGGCGCTGTAGGCAGGCACCGCGACCACGACGGAGCCCCGTTGCTGTAGGAGCCTGCCTGCAAGCGATCCGAGCGAGGGTGAGCAATCAGTTTCGAGTTTCGAGAAGCGAGTTTCGAAAGGCGAAACCGGCTGCATGGAATGAAGTTTGGATTTGATCTTCGAGACTCGCCTCTGGAATCCTTACCTCGCCGAGGCTCGGATCGCTTGCAGGCAAGCTCCTGCGGCGGGGTATAGCAAGTGTTTATCGACGCAAAAAGGCGTCAGGCGTTCAGTCAGTCTTCCGGTTTTGATTTTCGAAACTCGCTTCTCGAAACTCGTCACTGATCTTTCTTCTTGAACCCCAGTTCTTCCCCGCGCAGGATCTTCTGCAGATTGCTTCGGTGGCGGGCGATCATCACCAGCGACATGACCAGGATTGGCCAGAAGGCGGGGCTCAGCCAGGCGAAAATACAGGCCGGGGCGACCACAAAGGCGCTGAGTGAGGCGATGGAGGAGATTCTGTTCAGGGCGAATACGGACAGCCAGGTGCCGCCGGCGACCAGGCCGCTGGGCCAGTGCAGGGCAAAGAGCAGCCCGAAAGCAGTGGCGACGCCCTTGCCGCCTTCGAAGCGGAAGAAAACAGGATAAAGATGGCCAAGGAAGGCGCTGGTGCCCACCAGGGCGGCAATCAGCGGCCCAAGATTCAGGTAGTTGGCGACGAGGACCGGGATAACCCCTTTCATCACATCACCCAGCAGCGTCAGGGCGGCGGCGGGTTTGCCACCAATCCGCAGCACATTGGTGGCGCCGGGATTATTGGAGCCTTCGGTGCGAGGATCGGGGTAACCAAACAGACGGCACACCAGAATGGCACTGGAAATGGACCCCATCAGGTAACCGGCTACGCACAAAGGCAACAACCAATACCACACATCCTGTAATGTCCCTGCTTCCACCGGCTATAATCTCCCTTCACATCGCTTGGCTGCGAAATGCGGCTTTATTGTACACATGGCGACGTTGTTGCCTGCGCTGCAAGCGTAACATCTGATTACCGGCAATGGGATCATGTCAGAAGCGACATTTTTCAGGTTGCCAACGCAGAGAGAGCGAGTATGGATATTGTTTATATCAATGATTTGAAAGTGGATACCGTGATCGGCATTTTCGACTGGGAGCGTCGGATCCGGCAAACCGTCAGCCTGGACCTGGAAATGGCTGCAGATATCCGCAAAGGTGCGGCTTCAGATCACATTGATGATGCCCTTGATTACAAGGCTATCGGCAAGCGGGTGATCGCCTTTATCGAAGGGAGTGAGTTCCAGCTGGTCGAGACTCTGGCGGAGAGCGTAGCTCAGTTAGTACTGAAGGAATTCAGCGTGCCATGGCTCAAGCTCCGCCTGAGCAAGCCCGGCGCCCTTCGTGGTTCCCGTGATGTGGGTGTGATCATCGAACGGGGTGAGCGTCCTCATGGATAACGCCGTCGACACACAGGTTTATCTCAGCCTGGGTTCGAACATTGATCGGGATCACAACATTCGTTCCGGGCTGGATGCTCTGGAAGCAGACTTCGGCGAGCTGGCCATTAGCCCCGTTTATGAGAGTGAGGCGGTAGGCTTTGATGGGGACGCTTTCTACAACCTGGTCGTGGGTATCAGGACCCGTCTCTCGGTGGGTGAGCTGACGCTCCGCCTCAAGGCCATGGAAAAGGATCATGGTCGGGTGCGAGGCGAGAAGAAGTTTGCCAGTCGAACGCTGGATATCGATATCCTCACCTATGGGGACCTCACCGGTGAGATTGATGGGGTGCAGCTGCCTCGCGATGAAATTCTCAAGCATGCGTTTGTGCTCAAACCACTTGTGGATCTCGCGCCCGATGAGCGCCATCCTGAGACCGGTGAGACCTATCGGTATATTCTTGAGCGGTCGAACTTCGATGCTCAGAAGTTGTGGGTGGTGGATTTTCCGCGCTAGGGGTAATGCTCGTTCAGCAAGCTGAATCGCTCACCGCTCTAAGGCCTTGGTGCAGCGACAGGGGCAGGATTGTCGTGAGATTCATGCATGTGTGATTCGGTCGCGGAGCAATCAGGGGCAAGGGATGGGTTGCGAAGTGGGTCGACTCGCTGTCCTCGGAGTGTCTGCAAGAATGAGCGTCTACAGTCAAAGGCTCCTTTCTTGGAGCGTATGACTCTGAAATCGTTTTTGGTGATTGATGGAGGGCCCGCCAAGGTTTTTGGTGGGCCCTTGTTGCTTTAAGGGCGCTTAATCAAACCACTGCGGCTGCATGCCTTTCTGGGCCCAGCTGAAGAAGTCATATTCCAGTCGTGATAGCCCGCCGGGATAGAGGTGGCCGATGCGCTGCAGCGTGGGGCGTCGATCAGTTTTTTCCAGGTCTTGCAGCAGTTGTCTCAGAGTGCTGCGGCCCACAGGTTTGGACATCAGGAAAGCGGTTGCGCCCCAAGCGACGGTGTAGGGAATAGCATTGAGTTGATGGGCCAGACTCCTCCAAGAGTTATCATCCAGTGACAGATACTGGCGCATAGTGATCAACTGCTGGTTATCGATCCAGTGTTGAATGCGCTCTTCCGCATCCGGGAGGGTGGTGACAATGGATCGGCCATCGGGTTGTACTTTCAGCGTCTGGAAATACTGGGCAAGGCCCTCATGCAACCAGACGGGCGAAGCGGGGGACAGTTGGAACAGCAGAACATGACTGGCTTCGTGCAGGATAGTCTGTGCCACCTCCTCGTCATCATCGCTCCATCGCCAGACGGCGACTTCATTTGTTGAGGAAAGGAATACGCCCGCATAGTTGGGGTTGCCTATAGCTCCCCGATCCTGCATCCACCCGACAAAGTCCTGTTGTTCCTCAAAAAGGTAAATATTGACCTCTGCGGTGCCATGTAAATCCAGTCCGAAGTCTTTTCTGTATCGGTTATATATTTGCTGGATTGCAGACAGCGTGTGGTCCTGCAGTCCTTCCTTTAGCTTAAAATCTTGGTGCCGGATCTGAATTTCCAACGATTTTTTCTGGTTTTTACCAGTATTGGGGGGGACAACTCTTACCTGCTGATCAGTGGGGGGCTTGTCGCCAAAATGTAGCTTGCCGTCAGCGTCTCTCCACTGGTAAATCTCAGCATGAACTACAGATACAAGCGCTGTAAGAATGGCAACGAAGATAAACGATTTCATTGCTGGCAATTCTCTTCTAACCACTTTTGAGTCTTGGCGATGTCGGCTCTCACTTCGCTCATCGGGACATCCCACTCGTTGCCCTCGTCATCGAAATAGACAAACGGTCGTTGTAGTTTCTTGAGTCTGTCTCGGGCTTCGCGACAATTTTTTTCAAGGGCCGCGAGCCGTCGCTCTCGTTCAGCTTTAGCTTTTTCCTGCTTCTCCCTTTCCTTGAATTGTTCGCTCTCCCTGAGACGAAGTGTCCGTTGGTGGATGTCATGAACATTCTCGTCCTGACCGAGCTTCTGGGGGGCCTGAATTTCAACAGATTCATGCTGAGTGTCAGGCGCTCTGTCACCAAATTGCCAGTTGCCGTTTACATCCTTCCAGCGATATACCTCTGCAGCCGCTAATAATGGCAGCAGAAGACTGATGGAAAGCAGTGTCCTTTGCATTCTTGTTCCTTGTTAAGTTGAAGCCTAACCGCCCTGGAAAGACAGTGAGCGCCCGCCGTCCACAGCCAGAATCTGGCCGGTGACGAAGCCCGCATCCCTTGCCAGCCAGGCGACTGCGCTGGCGATATCTTCCGGTGCGCCGCAGCGCTTCAGGGCGGTGGCGTCAGTAATGGCGTCCTGGTTCATTTGACCACTTTCTGGCCACAGAATAGGGCCTGGGGACACCCCGTTGACCCGAATATCGGGCCCCAGCTCTCTGGCCAGACTTTTGGTCATCATTGCAAGACCCGCTTTGGCCATGCAATACAGCGTATGCTGAGAGAGCGGTTTTTCCGCGTAAACGTCCACAATATTGATGATACTGCCCTGTTGGGCGCGCAATGCCGGGGCCAGGCTCTGGCTCAGGATAAAGGGGGCGCGAAGGTTGCTGTGTACCAGCCGTGTCCAGTCATCATCACTGGCGGTGTCCACCGGGGTGGGGTAAAAGCTGGAGGCATTATTGACCAGCAAATCCAGCCTGCCGAAGGCACTGATGGCGTCGGCGGCAAGGGCGCGCACCGCATCGGGTTCATCCAGATCGGCCTGTAACAGGTGGGCGCTGTCCGGGCGGATCTGGTTAAGCTCCGTGGCGAGGGCTTGGGCTTCCTGCTGGCTGCCGCGATAGTGAATGATCACCCGCATGCCGTCGGCATGGAGGGTGCGAACAATGGTGGCTCCGATGCGACGGGCGCTGCCGGTGACCAGGGCTACAGGTTGCATGATTCCTTGTACTCCTTGAGGGCCTCAATGCGCGCCTTGGTGATGGCCTCGCCCAGTTGCGGGCCGCTAAAGCCTTGTTGCTGCAATGCGCTAACATCCACATTGCGGGCGGCTTCGGCTGCTCCCAGCAGGTAACGGGCCTGGGGGTAGTCACGGTCTTCAAAGCCGGTACGGCCGCGGGCATCTGCCTCGCAGGCGCCAACAAAGGTGGCCAGCCGCTCGGGACGACGCAGCACATCAAGGCTTTTCAGCAGTTTCCAGACCGTGGCGGGTTTCAGCTCCAGGGCACGATGACAGTGGGTATGGTATTCCCCTACCAGTGAAGCCAGCGTGGCGGTCTCCCGCGGCACCTTGAGTCGCTTTGATACCGTCTGGCTCATGCGGCTGCTGCGGATTTCATGGGCAATATGCCTTGGCCATTCTTCCTTCGGTGTTTTGCCTTTTCCCAGGTCGTGGCACAACACTGCATAGCGGCCATCCAGATTCAGCTTCATGCGACTGGCCTGCTCCAGGCACAGCCACTGATGCACCAGGGTATCGATTTCCGGGTGATGCTGTTCAGGCTGGGGAACACCATCAAGCGCCGCCAGTTCCGGGAACAGTTTTTCCAGGGCGCCGCACTGGTGTAGCACTTGAAAGAAGACCTGGGGGGCACGTTCCATCAGCGCCCGGCTGGTTTCCTTCCAGACGCGCTCAGGCACCAGGTAATCCAGCTCGCCGCTCTCGCTAAGCTGACGCATTAGCGCCAGGGTGTCGTCCGCTACCCGAAAACCCAGCCAGTGATAGCGGGCCGCGAACCGGGCGACGCGCAACACCCGCAGGGGGTCTTCAGCAAAAGCAGGGGAGACATGCCTTAGCAGGCGCGCCTTGAGATCGGCGCGACCATTGAAGGGATCGACCACCGGACCGCCCTGTTCGCGGGCCATGGCATTGATGGTGAGATCCCGGCGGACAAGATCCTCCTCCAGAGAGACGCTGCTGTCCGCATGGAAGGTAAAGCCGCCATAACCGTGGCCGGACTTGCGCTCGGTGCGGGCGAGGGCATATTCCTCTTTGCTTTTCGGATGCAGGAACACCGGGAAATCCTGGCCCACCGGCTGATAACCGTTTGCCTGCATTTCCTCGGGTGTGGCACCCACTACGACCCAGTCTTTTTCGGTGACGGGCAAGCCGAGCAGATTGTCCCGGACCGCACCGCCCACCAGATAAATTTTCATCTTGTGCGCCTTTGCATTCTTGAGCAGAATGTTCTCATGCTTTCTATCGTACTGAAACTGAACTCTCTGATGCCGGTCATCGATCGCTGTGCACGCAAATGGCGTGCGCAGGGACGGCGGCTGTCTGACTGATTGTTTCAGTTTAGCAAGAAGGCCGCAGTGTCCCCGACCTGCGGCCTTTTTTCGTTTATGGGGTTTGCAGGTCGGTCTTTAGTTGCGAGTAACGAGTTTCGAGTTGCGAAAAGCATTAAAACATCGCGTTTTCTGCCTTTCGAAACTCGCGTCTCGAAACTCGCTCCTCTTAATCTAGGAGAACGAAATGCCAACCCTGGCAGCGTATTTGATCGTGGTGGCGGTGTGGGCAACCACGCCGCTGGGGATTAAATGGAGTGGTGAGGCCATGGCGCCGCTGGCAGCAGCCGGTGTGCGTATGGCGATTGCTGCGCTGCTGGGTCTGGGCTGGTTGTGGTTGAAACGACAGCCCTTGCCATTACATTCCCGTGCCCGTCTTAGCTATCTGGCGGCTTTGCCTGGCATCTTTGGTGCCATGGGGTGTAGCTACATGGGCTCCACCTATCTGCCTTCGGGCCTGATCTCGGTGATCTTTGGTCTGGCGCCGCTGCTGTCGGGCCTGATGATGCAGTTTTTGCCGGGCAGTGTGCGCTTGAATGCCTGGCATTGGAGTGCCTGTGCCATGGGCGTCTTTGGCTTGATGCTGGTGTTCGATGACAGCCTGGCGGCCCTGTTCGCCGGCGGTGATCTGGGCGATCGAGGCATTGGCGTGCTGTGGATGCTGTCTGCGGTGACCTTGTTTGCCGGCAGTGGGATTGCGGTACAACGTGTCGGCGCGGGACTGAAACCCATGCAGCAGACGGTGGGCGGATTGTTGTTGTCGTTGCCTTTCTATGGCCTCGCCATGGTGCTGGCAGGGCAGCAACCGGAGTGGAATGGCGATGTGCGTGGACTGTCTGCCATCGTTTATCTGGCCGTGTTCGGTTCGCTGCTGGGCTTTTACAGCTATTTCCAGATTCTCTCACGCTTGCCTGCGGCGACCGTCGCGCTAGTGACGCTCATCACGCCTGTGCTGGCATTAATGCTGGGGAACCTGTTCAACGGCGAAAGTCTGGGTGTGATGGTGCTGGCGGGCGCCCTGTTGATCGTGCTCGCACTGGGCCTGTTCATGCTGGGGGACCATCAGGTGCGGCAGGCTTTGAAACGCCTGCCCATGGGCGAGACGGCTCAGGTGTAAACCGGAACGATTTGGCGGTTCCCCCGCAGGGGCCGCCTCACGTTTCAGTCTTGGCTTCCGGGGCGGGGGGGATGGAATAGCGTTTGATCACGCTGCCGTTCTCCACGCTTTCCAGATGCACATCGAACTGCCACAGGCGATGCAGGTGACGCAGCACCTCGGTGGCACTGTTGTCATCCAGGGGCCGGCCGGTGCTGCGCTGGTGACGCAGGGTCAGGGCACGATCACCGTGGATATTGGCGCTGACGACCTGGATATTGGGTTCCTGAATGCTCAGGTTGTACTGCTCTGCCAGAGATTCGCGCACCCGGCGGTAGCCCTGTTCGTTATGAATGGCGCCCACTTCCACGTAGTCCTTGCGGTCGTCATCGCTGATCTGGAACAGCTTGAAGTGACGGATCATCTTCGGAGACAGGAACTGCTGGATGAAACTCTCATCCTTGAAGCTCTGCATGGCAAATTTCACCGTCTCCAGCCAGTCGCTCCCGGCGATTTCAGGAAACCATTCACGGTCTTCATCGTCGGGGTGTTCACAGATGCGGCGAATGTCCTGGAACATGTTGAAGCCGATGGCATAGGGGTTCATGCCACTGTAAAACGAGGCATCAAACGGTGGCTGGTAAATCACCTGGCTGTGGCTTTGCAGGAATTCCAGCATGAAGCCGTCGGTGACCTTGCCCTCATCATAGAGCGAGTTCAGCAGGGTGTAGTGCCACAGGCAGGCCCAGCCCTCGTTCATGACCTTGGTCTGCCGTTGCGGATAGAAGTACTGTGCCATCTTGCGCACGATGCGAATGATCTCACGCTGCCATGGTTGCAGGAGCGGAGCGTTTTTTTCCAGGAAGTAGAGCAGGTTCTCCTGGGGTTCGGCCGGGAAGGTGGAGGGGGGCTCGCGGGTCTTGATCGCGGGTTGCAGCTGAGGGAAGGTGCGCCACAGCTCGGAGACCTGTTTCTGAAGAGCCTCTTCACGGCTCCGTTGCCGTTTGCGCTCCTCAACGATGGAAATGGGCGAAGGGCGCTTGTAGCGGTCCACGCCATAGTTCATCAGTGCGTGACAGGAGTCGAGGGTCTCTTCCACGGCGGTGACCCCGTGGCGCTGCTCGCACTCGGCAATATAGTTTCGGGCGAACACCAGGTAATCAATGATCGAGGAGGCATCGGTCCACGTCTGGAAAAGGTAGTTGCCCTTGAAGAAGGAATTGTGACCGTAGCAGGCATGAGCAATAACCAGTGCCTGCATGGTGATACTGTTTTCTTCCATCAGGTACGAAATGCACGGATCGGAGTTGATCACGATCTCGTAGGCCAGCCCCATTTGCCCGCGACGATAACGGCCTTCCACTTCCACAAACTGTTTGCCGAAAGACCAGTGGTTATAGCCCACCGGCATTCCCACGGAAGAATAGGCATCCATCATCTGTTCAGACGAGATCACCTCAATCTGATTGGGGTAGGTGTCCAGGCCATACTTGTTATGGGCCAGATCGGCGATGGCCGCATCGTAGTCGGCCAGCAGCTCAAAGTTCCAGTCGGATCCTTCGGAGAGATAACTCATGCGTTCTCCATCCTCTTCTTGAACAGCCTGCGGAAGACGGGATAAATCTCCCCGGGCTCATCAATCTGCGCCATGGAGAAGGCCGCAGGGTGGCGCTCCATGATCGTCTCATAATGATTCCAGAGCGCTTGATGAGCGCGGGGCATCACTTCCACATAGGAGAAGTACTGCAGCTTGGGCAGCAGCTCTTCTTCAATCAGTTTGGCACAGGCGGGGGAGTCATCGTTCCAGTTATCCCCGTCCGAGGCCTGCGCGGCATAGATGTTCCACTGATCCACCGGGTAACGTTCGTTGATGATGTCGCGGGCGAGCTTCAGCGCGCTGGAGACAATGGTGCCGCCAGTTTCCCGGGAGTAGAAAAACTCTTCTTCGGTGACTTCCTTGGCGCTGGTGTGGTGACGGATAAAGACCACTTCGATCTGGTCATAGTTACGCTGCAGGAACAGATAAAGCAGCAGGAAAAAGCGTTTGGCCAGATCCTTCATGTTCTGGTTCATGGAGCCTGAGACATCCATGATGCAGAACATCACCGCCCGGCTTACGGGCACCGGTTCCTTGATATGGTGATTGAAGCGCAGGTCCAGGGTGTCCAGATAGGGAATACGTTCGATACGACGTTCCAGTTTCAGGATCTGCTCTTCCAGCTCCTGTAGCCGTGCCTGCCGTTGCGGCGATTGGTCTTCGTTCAGCAAGCTATCGCGTTCGTTCTTGAGATCGCGAATCCGTTTGCGGGTAGCTGCGGTGAGCGCGCGGCGACGCATGGAGGCCTGACGCATGGAACGGACGATATTGATCTTGGCGGGCATGCCCTGGCTGACGATACCGCCATGTCGAGTCTTGAATACCTGGGCACCTTCCAGGTGACGCTTTACCAGATTGGGCAGCTCAAGATCCTCAAACAGGAAGTTGAGAAACTCCTGCTTGTCGATTTGAAACGCAAATTCATCCTCGCCTTCACCGGAATCACTGGCGTCGCCATCACCTGAGCCCTTGCCGCCACCGCCTTCGGGGCGCTTGAAGCGGTCACCTTGATTGAACTCCTTGTTGCCGGGATGAACGATACTGCGTTGCCCCCCCTGGCCGTGGTGAAAAATCGGCTCGGAGAGATCTTTCTGGGGGATACTGATCCTCTCGCCCTGTTCCATGTCTTTAATGGAACGGCGATTGACCGCGTCGTTGACTGCGTCGCGAATGTGTTTGCGATAGCGACGCAGGAATCGCTGCCGGTTGACCGTGCTCTTGTGCTTGTCATTCAGGCGGCGATCAATGATGTAGCTCATGGGCGTCCTCCGGAAGCGACAACACGCTTCACGCAACATGCAACAACGCGGGATCGGATAAAGCAGGTTTGGGCGTTCTCCCCGCGATTACGTGTGGGCGCGGAGAGAACAATGCATAGCTCTAAACCCCTGATGCCGTGTTGTTGCGTGTAGCGTGCAGCATGTTGCGTCTCCTATTGTGCTTTCCTGACCCGCAGATACCATTCGGACAGCAGGCGCACCTGTTTCTCGGTATAGCCGCGTGACACCATCCGCTGCACAAAGTTGTTGTGCTTGCGCTGGTCGTCGTCGCTACCCTTGGCATTGAAGGAAATGACCGGTAGAAGATCTTCGGTGTTGGAGAACATCTTTTTCTCGATCACATCTCGCAGCTTCTGGTAGCTGAGCCAGGTCGGGTTCTTGCCGTGGTTGTTGGCTCGCGCCCGCAGTACAAAGTTGACCACCTCGTTGCGGAAATCCTTCGGGTTGGAAATGCCCGCGGGCTTCTCGATTTTTTCCAGGTCTTCATTCAGGGCCTGGCGATCAAATATTTCGCCGGTATCCGGATCGCGGAACTCTTGGTCCTGGATCCAGAAGTCGGCATAGGTGACATAACGGTCGAAGATGTTCTGGCCGTATTCGGAATAGGACTCGAGATACGCGGTCTGGATTTCCTTGCCGATGAATTCCACGTAACGCGGCACCAGGTACTCCTTGATAAAGCGGCGGTACTGGTCGGAGCGTTCCTGCGGGAATTGCTCCTGTTCAATACGCTGCTCCAGCACATGAATCAGGTGGACCGGGTTGGCTGCCACTTCGGCGTGATCATAGTTGAACACCTTGGAGAGAATCTTGAAGGCGAATCGGGTGGAGAGGCCATTCATGCCCTCGTCCACGCCGGCCATGTCGCGGTATTCCTGCATGGATTTGGCGTGGGGGTCCACGTCTTTGAGATTTTCGCCATCGTAGACGCGCATCTTGGAGTAGATGCTGGAGTTTTCCGGCTCCTTCAGACGCGTCAGGATAGAGAACTGGGCCAGCATATGCAGCGTGTCCGGCGCACACTGGGCGTCGCGCAGGCTGGAGTTTCTGAGCAGCTTGTCATAGATCTGGACTTCTTCGGTGACGCGCAGGCAGTAAGGCACCTTGACGATATACACCCGGTCGATAAAGGCTTCGTTGTTCTTGTTGTTACGGAAAGTGTGCCACTCCGCTTCGTTGGAGTGGGCCAGCACAATGCCGTCGTAGGGGATGGCACCCAGGTGTTCGGTACCATTGTAGTTGCCTTCCTGTGTTGCCGTCAGCAAAGGGTGCAGCACCTTGATGGGCGCCTTGAACATTTCCACGAATTCCAGAATGCCCTGGTTGGCCCGGCACAGGCCGCCGGAGAAGGCGTAGGCGTCCGGATCGTCCTGGGCAAAATCTTCCAGCTTGCGAATGTCCACCTTGCCGACCAGGGCGGAAATGTCCTGGTTGTTTTCGTCGCCGGGTTCGGTTTTGGCGACAGCAATCTGGTCAAGAATGGATGGGTAGCGTTTCACCACGCGGAACTGGCTGATATCGCCGCCAAACTCATTCAGGCGTTTCACCGCCCAGGGCGACATGATAGTGCGAATGTAGCGGCGAGGAATGCCGTACTCTTCTTCCAGGATTGGGCCGTCTTCTTCTGAATCAAACAGCGACAGGGGAGAGTCGTTTACCGGTGAGCCTTTGATGGCATAAAAGGGGACCCGTTGCATCAAGGCCTTGAGTTTTTCCGCCAGGGAGGATTTGCCGCCACCTACCGGTCCGAGCAGGTAAAGAATCTGTTTCTTTTCTTCCAGCCCCTGAGCGGCGTGACGGAAGTAACTGACGATATTTTCGATGACTTCTTCGAGACCGTAAAACTCATCGAAGGCGGGGTAGCGGCGGATTACCTTGTTGGAAAAGATGCGTGACAGTCGCGGATCTTGCGATGTGTCGACCATTTCCGGTTCGCCAATGGCCATCAACATGCGCTCGGGTGCGGTGGCGTAGGCGCTGGGGTCGCGTTTGCACAGGTCCAGATATTCTTCCAGCGACATTTCTTCCTGCTGGGTCGAATCAAAACGGTCCTGGTAGTGGCGGATAATGCTCATGCCGGCTTCCTCCTGCGGAACCTAAAATTGTCACAACAAAACTACATTCAGGGTGATTCCTTGTTAGTGAAAATAACGTGCAAGTGAATGGGGGATGGGCGTTGCTGATCAAGGCTGTCGGCATCGCCGTACAGCTTTAGGATGTAACCAAACAACGGAACAAGTCAAAGGGAAGCGAAAACATTTTCGCAATAAAAAGGATGAAGTGTAGGGATGGTGCGCCAGACGTTGAATTGGCTTCGTGTCGACGCGTTATTGAAAAGAAATAACGCTTTTTAGCACTCGCAGTGGATGCGTGCCAGATCGTCCAGCCGAAGTGCAGTGAGGCTGCCGCCCCATACACAGCCTGTATCCAGCGCTTCCACCTTGTCGATCCCGGTATGGCCTTCCAGTGCTGCCCAGTGGCCAAACAACAGGCGGGTGCCGGTTTCCTTGCGTTGGGGATGGAGGAACCACGGCATGAAGCCACCGGGCGGGGCGTCGGCTTCACCCTTGGAAGTCAGGTCCAACTCGCCCTGGCTGTTTACAAAACGCATGCGGGTGAAGTAATTGGTGATAACGCGCCAACGGTCAGGCCCGGCAAGGCGCTCGCTCCAGCCGGCGGGCTGGTTGCCGTACATGTGGGCAAAGTACTCGCTGCAGCGTTCATCGCCGAGCACACTTTCTACCTCTCTGGCGCGGCTGCGCGCTTCATCCAGTGTCCACAGCGGTGGAATGCCGGCGTGGGTGAGGATGGCCTCATGTTCAGGCAGGTCGATCAATAATGGGCAACCCTGAAGCCAGCCAAGCAATTCGCCACGGTCCGGGGCATCCAGGATCCCGGCCAGGGTGTCCTTGCGCTTGCTTTTGGTGGCGCCATGGGCCACGGCGAGCAGGTGCAGGTCATGGTTGCCGAGCACACTCTGGACATTGTCACGCACCTGAAATACCCGGCGTAGCGTCCCCAGCGAGTCCGGCCCCCTATTGATGAGGTCGCCGGCCAGAAACAGCCGATCCTTGTCCGGATTGAAGCGGATCTTGTCGAGCAGGCAATCAAAGGCTTCCAGGCACCCCTGCAGATCCCCAATGGCATAGTCAGACACGCCATGCCCCCGGGGTTGCGAGCGTGTTGCGCGTTGCGTGATGCGTGCCAGCGTTAGTGCAATGCATGGGGTGCGGCGAGGGTGAAAGCGGGGATTTCAGCATCAAAGTGGATGCCATCTTCGCCGATCATCTGGTAACTGCCACGCATGCTGCCGACTTCGGTTTCGAGAATGGCGCCACTGGTGTATTCAAAGGTCTGGCCGGGGGCGATGTGCGGTTGTTCGCCGATCACCCCTTCGCCGTGCACTTCCTGCACCCGCTCTTCACCATCGGTAATCACCCAGTGGCGGGTGAGCAGGCGGGCGCTGACGCTGCCTTCGTTGCGAATGGTGATGTGATAGGCAAACACCCAGCGCTGTCCTGCCTCATCGCTTTGATCGGCAAGGTACTCAGTGTCCACGGAGACCCGGATGTTATGGCGTGGGTCGGGGGTGGTCATGCGCGATGTGTCTCCCATTCAGGTGTTATTGCTCGTCTTGTGGCTGGCTGAGGTTGGCCAGGGCGACATAGTCCGCCACGCTGAGCTGGTCCGGGCGCAGGCCGGCATCGATGCCGGCCTCGGCAAACTGCTCCAGCGTTACCATGGATTTTAAACTATTGCGGATCGCCTTGCGTCGTTGGGTGAAGGCCTGGGCGACCAGCCGGCGCAGATGATCCTCGTCGTTCGCCGGGTGGGGCGGGGTGGCGTAGGGAATCAGCCGCACCACCGCAGAATCCACCTTGGGTGGGGGACTGAACGCACCAGGAGGCACAAAGAACAGGTAATCTGCCTGACAGTGGTACTGCACCATGATCGACAGACGGCCCCAGTCGCGGGTACCCGGGCTGGCCGTGAGGCGATCCACCACTTCCTTCTGCAGCATGAAGGTCATGTCGCTGATGGCGTCAGACTGGTCCAGCAGGTGGAAGATCAGTGGGGTAGAGATGTTGTAGGGCAGGTTGCCGATCACCCGCAGGGGTTTGTCCGCCGGCTTGAGGGTGCGGAAATCAAACTTCAGGGCATCGGACTCGTGAATGGTCAGCCGGTCGGGAGTGTTTTCTTGACGCAGCAGAGCAATCAGGTCCCGATCCAGCTCCACCACATGCAGGTGGGGAATCTCTTCCAGTAGCGGGTAGGTCAGTGCGCCACGGCCAGGACCGATTTCCACCAGGGTATCGCCTTGCTGTAACCCGAGGGTCCGGATCATGCGGTCGACCAGATTGCGGTCGTGCAGGAAATGCTGCCCAAAGCGCTTGCGAGTGCGGTGTTCTGTCATGTCATGCGTCCTGTGGGGCGGCCAGATTCAGTGCCAGCCGGGTGGCGGCCACCAGGCTGCCCACCTTGGCCTTGCCGGTACCGGCCAGTTCGAAGGCGGTACCGTGGTCCACCGAGGTGCGAATAAAGGGCAACCCCAGGGTGATATTGATGGCTTCGCCGAAGCCGGCGTACTTGAGCACCGGCAGGCCTTGGTCATGGTACATGGCCAGTACCGCATCGTGCTTTTCAAGCAGGTGCGGCTGAAAGGCGGTGTCAGCGGGAACCGGGCCGGTCAGGTGAAAGCCCTGCTCGCGCAGTCGGTTCAGGGTCGGGATGATCACGTCCAGCTCTTCACGGCCCAGATGCCCGCCCTCACCCGCATGGGGGTTGAGACCCAGCACCAGAATACGGGGCTCCGCGATGCGGTATTTGCCAACCAGATCATCCCGCAGGATGGTCAGGGTGCGAATCAGGGAGTCCGGCGTGATGGCCTCCGGCACTTCGCTCAGGGGCAGGTGGGTGGTGGCCAGGGCCACGCGCAGATCCTGGGTGGCCAGCATCATGACCACCTGATCCACGCCAGCCTGTTCGGCCAGAAATTCCGTATGCCCGGTGAAATCCGGGTCGGCGCCTTCGCAGATGATGTTCTTGGCCACCGGCGCGGTCACCATGGCCGAAAAGGTGCCATCCAGGCAGCCCTGCGCGGCGCGCTTGAGCATGTTCACGGTGCCCTGGGCGGTGGCCGGATCCGGCTTGCCGGCGGTGACTGGTGCCCCGGCCGGTGTGTGCCATACACACACCGATTCCGGCGTCAGGGGATCACGAATGACCGCCTCTCCCGGCTGCCAGTCCCTCAGGCGGGGCAGCATGCCCAGCTGCTCTGCACGTTGTTCCAGCACCGTCCGGTCGCCAATGAGTACCAGCGGTTGTTCGGGAAACAGGGCCGGCAGGGCCAGCGCCAGATCCGGGCCGATACCGGCCGGATCCCCATAGGTGACGGCAACAGGACGGGGCATGGCCTAGCGCCCGTTGCGTGCTGGGTGATGCGTGGAGTGAGCCCGCGTCATAGGCGGATATCCACGTAGGATTCGCTGCGTTGTTCCTGCACCCAGATTTCCAGCTCTTCTTCGAAGCGGCGCTTTTGCAGGGCCTGCATGGCCTGCATGCGGCGGAACTCTTCGCTCATGTCCGCATCGCGGGTACCTTGCAACTGCAGGAAGTGCCAGCCGAACTGGGTCTCAAAGACCGGTGACACCTCTCCCTGCGGGGTGTTGAGCATCATCTCTTCGAACTCCGGCACCATTTCGCCACGGCTCACCCAGCCCAGCTCGCCGCCGTTACGGGCGCTGCCGGGATCATCGGAGTATTCCGCCGCGATAGTGGCAAAATCGGCAGCACCGCTGGCAACCTGATCTTGCAGTCGGGTGGCCTGGTCGCGGGCCTGCTCGTTGCTGGTCAGGGCATCGGCCTTGATCAACACGTGGCTCACCTGATACTGGGTAACCACCTTTTCGGCACCACCGCGACGGTCAATCATCTTGAGGATGTGGAAACCGGCGCCAGAGCGGATGGGGGCGGAGATTTCGCCTTTCTCCAGCTGAAGGGCGGCTTCCGAGAACAGGGTGGGCCACTGGGCCGCTGGTCGCCAGCCCAGATCGCCGCCTTCCAGCGCCTTGGGGCCATCGGACTGGGAGATGGCCAGCTGATGGAAGTCTTCGCCCTGGTTGAGGCGCGCCTCAATACTGTTGACCTTGCTGGTGGCCGCTTGCACTTCTTCCGGGCTGGCGCCTGCGGGGACGCGCACCAGAATATGGCCCAGGTGAAAATCCTCCTGGAACATCTGCTTGCCCATCTCCGATTCCAGGAAACGGTCCACTTCCCGGTCCGTCACGCGAATCCGGGAGGCCACGCTGCGCTGCTGCAGGCGCGAGATGATCATGTCCTCGCGGATCTGCTCGCGGAACTGGGGCCAGTCGTAGCCGTCCTGTTGCAGCGCCGCCGCAAAGCCTTCCAGGGTCATGTTGTTCTGGCGGGCAATACCGGCCAGCGCCTGGTTCAGGGAGGCTTCATCTACCTTGATGCCGCCGCGGTCAGCCAGCTGCAGCTGCACCCGCTCGAGAATCATGCGGTCCAGCACCTGTTCGCGCATCACCGCCGGGGGCGGCAGTGGCTGGTCTCTCTCCTGGAACTGCAGCGCAATGATATTGATGCGCTCATCCAGCTCACTGGCCATGATGGCGCCATCGTTCACCACCGCCACAATCCGGTCCAGCATCTCCACCTTGGCGTTGCTGGTAAGTGGCATCAGCATCAGCAAGGTGGCAAACAGGGTGCCGAGCACGTGTTTTGCGTCAGGCATCCGGCGTCCGGCGTCTGGCGTAAACTTATTCATATTCTCTCCTGTAACCCGGGATGCTGCGTTCCAGCAGGGAATCCACCTGCCCGCCAAAGCCACCCAGGCCAATCATCTGAATCTGGAACCAGATCGTGCTGTCGCCTTCCACGTCGCCGTCACCATCTTCATCGGTGAGCTCGCGCTGGCTGAGCAGACGCAGTTTCCAGCAGCAGTTGCGGTATTCCGCGCCGGCCATGGTTTCCAGTGTGCGTTTGTTTTCCAGGTCGTACATCCAGCGTCCTACCACACGCCAGTGGCGGTGAATGGGAAGAATGGCGCTGATTTCCGATTCCTGAATGTCGTCGGCGGGACGGTCGTGGTAGCCCACATTAAAGACCCGCCGCTCACGGTCGTTATAGCCAATCTGGAAGTTGGAGCGTTCGCGCTCATTCTCTTCCAGATCCCATTGCGCTTCAGTGTAGAGGTACCAATCGCTGGCAAAGTTCCATCGGGCATCGCCCACCAGTGGGGTCTGGTCGTCGGTGGGGTCTTCCAGCGGGTCGTCGGTGAGCACTTCACGGTCTTCGAAATAGAAACCCTGGGCCACCCGCAGGCGCAACTGCTCGCGGCCGGAGGCATCGTGCAGGAAGCGGCTGGTCAGACCCAGCGCCAGTTTTTCCTCATCGCCGATACGGTCATAGCCGATAAAGCGGTTCTCGCGGAACAGGGCGTTGTAGGAGAAGGTCACTTCCCGGGTATCAAAGTTGGGCAGTTCGCTCTGGTCTTCGTAGCCGACTTTATTGAAGAACAGACGTGGCTCCAGGGTCTGGGTGTAGCTGGTGCCGAACCAGTTGGTGGGGCGCTCGAAGATCAATCCGGAATCCAGGCTGGCGCCCCAGGTGGTGATCTCGGGGTTTTCTTCGTCAGTGGCGTCTACGTTATCCAGCTTGTACTGGGTGTGATAGACCCGCCCACGGGGCTCCAGGTAACTCCAGGAATTCTGCAGGCGCAGGCTCAGGGCCGGGGCGGCGTGGCCGCGCAGGCCGGTGGCCTTGCCGCTGTCGTCGGAGCTGCTGCGCTCGAAGGCGGTGAAATCAGACAGCCACAGGCCCTTGAGGGGGCCAATCAGGCTCGGGTCGCCGGACAGTTGCAGCTGCGGCAGGCGGCGGTAGGGCAGGTCCTGATCGGCCAGGGTCGGGTCGATGGTCTGCCAGGACTGCATGCGCCCGAGCATGTCCCAGGTGCGGCCGTAGTAGCGAGCTTCTGCCAGTCGTGGCAGGTGGGTCTGGGAGCTGATCTCCAGACCGGTGTCCAGATCCTTGAAATAGAAGTCATCGGACACGTAATTGAAGTCGGTGCTCAGGTTCCAGCGGCCCACATTACCATTGTGGGTCCAGCGGCCTACCTGGCGGTCTTCATCATCGAACTTGCGATCGTTGAAGAGGACGCCGTAGCTCAGATCACCTGAACCCAGCGGTGTCAGGTAGCGGAACTCGGTATCGACCCCGCTGCCACGGCCATCGATAAAGCGCGGCGCCAGGGTGGCATCCATCTGCGGGTGGATATTGATGTAGATGGGTTGGGAAATATCCAGGCCGTTGTCATCACCAATGGCAATGGTGGGGAACAGCAGCCCGGTCTTGCGCCGGTCATCGATGGGGAAGGTGATCCAGGGCAGCCAGAACACCGGAGTGCTCTTCACCTTGAGGACCACATTCTCCGCTTCCCCCCAGCCTTTCTCGCGATCCAGGAAGATACGCTTGCCATGCAGCGACCAGCCATTGGAGCCCGGGGCGCAGGTGGTGTAGCTGCCATTGGTAATGGTGGTGGTATTGTCGTTGATGTAGATGTAGTCCGCGCTGCCCCGCGAGGAAATATCGAACAGCGCATAGCGGACACCCTGCAGGCTGCCTTCCCGGCGGCGGGTCTGGCCGCTCATGTTATCGGCAATAAAGGTGGCCTGGTCGCTTTCCAGGCGCATTCCGCTTTCCAGCTCGTATTTGCCGGTAGACTGGTCCAGCCTGGCGCTGTCGGTGGTGATCCGGCGGCCGGGCTGTTCGATCAGCACATCGCCATCAAGGGAAATCAGCCCATCCTGGGTCAGGGTAGAATGATCGGCAGTCACTACGGTGTCGCTGCCTTCTACCGGCAGGCCCACGCTGGGGTTGTAGTACATGCCGCCACACCAGTCCGGCACAGTGCGTTGCTGTACGGGAGGGAACGTGGCCATTTCTTCGCGGTCAACCCAGTTAAGGTCGTTGTCCGCGGCACTGGCCCCGGCCAGCAATAGCAGGGCGGGTAATAGAATTCGTTGTGTGGGCAGTGGCATCAGCTGCTCAGAACAGGTAAAAAGGCCGTTTTGCACAGTCGCGGGTAACCCGCGCTGTAAAAGCGGCAGTGTAATGGAACAAGGAAGGCAATGCAGCCTGATAAAAGTAATTCTCACGTAGATCTGCGTAAGCAGGCACTGGACAAGTGGGTGAGTGCTCACCTAGGCGCCACGCTGGAAGGCGTGCCAGCCTCCGCTGACGCCAGCTTTCGCCGCTATTTCCGCTATGAGCATGCCGGGCAGACCCTGGTGGCCATGGATGCTCCCCCGGAGCAGGAAGACTGCCGTCCCTTTATTGATGTGGCCGGGCGCCTGAAAGACGCCGGCGTGCATGTGCCCGACATTCTCCTGCAGGATCTGGCCCACGGCTTCCTGCTGCTCTCGGACATGGGCACCCAGACCTGGCTCAAGGCGCTCACCGAGGCCAATGCCGACGACTGGTACGCCGCGGCCATCGATACCCTCATCACCATGCAGCTGCACACCCGCACGGAAGGCCTGCCGGAATACGACGAGGCCCTGCTGCAGCGCGAGCTGGAGCTATTCCCCCAGTGGTACCTGTTCCGCCACCGTGACATGGTGATCACCGGTGAGCTGCGTCAGCGCCTGGACAAGGTCTTCGATCTGCTGATTAACGCTGCCCTGGCCCAGCCCAAGGTGTTTGTGCACCGCGACTATATGCCTCGCAACCTGATGGTCTCCGAGCCCAACCCGGGCGTGATCGATTTTCAGGATGCGGTGGCCGGGCCCATCACCTATGACGTGATCAGCCTGTTCAAGGATGCCTTCCTGAGCTGGCCGGACGAGCGCGTGCAGGGCTGGCTGCGCCAGTACCACCAGAAAGCGCTCACCGCGGGCCTGTCGGTGCCGGAGGCCTTTGATGACTTCCTGCGGGACTGCGACCTGATGGGCGCCCAGCGCCACATCAAGGTGATCGGCATCTTTGCCCGTATCTGCCACCGCGATGGCAAGCCCACTTACCTGGGTGATGTGCCGCGCTTCTTCGCCTACCTGCGTACCGTGATTGCCCGCCGCCCGGAGCTGGCAGACCTGCAGTGGGTGCTGGACGAGATCGAGGGCAACGAGTGAAGGCCATGATCCTGGCGGCGGGCTACGGCACACGCATGCGGCCCCTCACCGATCACACCCCCAAGCCCCTGCTGCAGGCAGGGGGCAAGGCACTGATCGAATACCACATCGAGAAACTGCGCGATGCGGGCATCGAATCGCTGGTGATCAACACGGGCTGGCTGGGCGACAAGCTGGCCGACGCCCTGGGGGATGGCAGCCGCTACGGCATCCCCATTGCCTGGTCCCACGAAGGCACCCCGCTGGAAACCGCCGGCGGCATCAAGCGCGCCCTGCCGCTGCTGGGGGATGAGCCCTTCCTGCTGGTCAACGGCGACATCTGGACCGATTTCGACTTCCGGCCGTTGCTGGCGGAGCGCCCCGATCCCGTCCACCTGGTACTGGTGGATAACCCCGAGCATCACCCCAAGGGCGATTTCCATCTGACAGACGGGGGCCGCTTGCGCGATAATACCGAGCCCAGACACACCTACGCCGGCATCGGCCGCTTTGATCCGGCCCTGTTTGCTGCGCTGCCGGAAGGCGAAGCCAAACTGGCCCCGCTGCTGCGCGCCGCCATGGCGGAAGACGCCGCCAGCGGCGAGCACCACCCCGGCCAGTGGTGGGACATCGGCACCCCGGAACGTCTGGACGAACTGGACCGGTTACTGAAGAGCGCCTGATACAGCGCCGAAACCAGTTTTGTAGGAGCGGTGGTTCCACCGCGATGAATCGAGAGTGACGAGTTGCGAGTAACGAGTGTCGAAAGGCCAAACCGGCGCTTTTGATCTTGCTTTTCGCGACTCGATACTCGTCACTCGCCACTGTCTTTACTGAGGAATACGCATGCCCAAGCAGGATTACCTGATCGCCCCTTCCATCCTTGCCGCCAACTTTGCTCGTTTGGGGGAAGAGTGCGACAACGTATTGGCCGCGGGCGCTGACGTGATTCACTTCGACGTGATGGACAACCATTACGTACCCAACCTCACCATCGGCCCCATGGTCTGCAAGGCCCTGCGCGACCACGGCATCACCGCTCCCATCGATGTGCACCTGATGGTGAGCCCGGTGGACGACCTGATCGGCATGTTCGCTGAAGCGGGTGCCAGCTACATCACCTTCCACCCGGAAGCCAGCCAGCACGTGGATCGCTCCCTGCAGCTGATCAAGAGCCACGGCTGCAAAGCCGGCCTGGTGCTCAACCCGGCCACCCGCCCGGATTGCCTGGAATACGTGATGGACAAGCTGGACATGATCCTGCTGATGAGCGTGAACCCCGGCTTCGGCGGCCAGAAGTTTATCCCCTCCACCCTCGACAAGACCCGCGCCGTGCGCCAGATGATCGACGCCAGCGGCTACGATATCCGCCTGGAAGTGGACGGCGGCGTCTCCGAAAAGAACATCCGCGAAGTGGCCGCCGCCGGTGCCGACACCTTTGTGGCCGGCTCCGCCATCTTCGGCAAAGACGACTACGCCAGCGTCATCCAGCAAATGCGCGAAGAACTCGCCCAGGCGTAAGCCGCGAAGCCCTCTGTAGGAGCGCCGCTCGCGGCGTGATAGCCCAACCTCAGAAGCGAGCCACGAGTTTCGAGTTGCGAAAACCTTTCCGCGCGGAATACGTTTTTGCCCTTCGAAACTCGCTTCTCGCAACTCGAAACTATGGTGATCGCGCCGCGAACGACGCTCCTGATCTTCTGTAGGAGCCCATGCTTGCATGGCGAAGGTTCCGGGCAATGGCCTGCTTGCCCAGTACACCGGTAGGCGTTTCCTCGGAACCTTCCCTTGTGACTGTTGCCAAACTCGGCAAGTCAGCAATCACACACTCTCCATGCCCTTTAAACCGGTCTCCCACTCAACATCTCTCGCAACGATGCTCTTCTGCATTGCGTTAAGCGCCTGCGCCACAAAAAACATCCCGCCAGTACAAGACGCGTCACCCGCAAACGAACCCCAACCCCCAAAAGACGACAACACCACCGCCGAACTCCTCACCTCCGACAACTTCCTCCTCAACAGCCTCCTTGCTCAAAAAGAAGACTGGCAAGGCGTCCCCTACCGCTATGGCGGCCTCAGCACCAAAGGCGTGGACTGCTCCGGCTTCGTCTACCTCACCTTCCTATCTCAACTGAACATGCACGTGCCGCGCACCACGGCTGAATTACTAAAAGAAGGCGAGCCCGTCGCCCGCAACGAACTGACTGTCGGCGACCTGGTGTTCTTTCGCTTATCGCGCGGCAATCGGCATGTGGGAATCTATCTGGGTGATGACTCATTTCTACATGCGTCGGTGAGTAATGGCGTTATGCAATCGTCGCTGGGGAATCCGTATTGGCGGGAGCGGTATTGGCAGGCGAGACGGCTGGTGGGGCGGTAGTTGGCGCTCCTGTTTTTACACGCGCACAAGTTGAATTTGTAGGATTTGGCTTACATAAATTTGTAAGTAGTTGAGTTAATGTTGTTTCTTAAAAATAGAGCGAGGGCTGTAAGCCCTGGCGCGTATGTTTCTTATTGGGGAAAGGTTAGAGGAATGCAGTGTAAATCTTGCGGTGCGGAAACCGTAGAGGGCTGGGGTGGTACCCCAATGGAGTTTTGTAAAGAATGCGAACCCAACCAGAGCGGGGTCGCTGTAAGCGAAAATTTAAAGAGCGGAAGCAAAGATAAATTCCATGCCGCTATTGTTTTTAATAAATTACTATTTGGCATTTATCTTCTTGTAACC